>JBNKTL010000004.1:0-34212 GCA_050298055.1 Spirochaetota bacterium | reverse complement strand
AGAGCATTGAGTTTTCAGGCCGTAACCGATCCTCTCACCGGCCTTTATAACAGAAGACATTTTTATAAGCTTGCGGGAATTGAAGTCCATAAAGCTCTTCGTTACTTACATCCCGTTTCTCTCATGATGCTCGATATTGATTTTTTTAAAAAGATCAATGATACATACGGGCACCCCGTGGGAGATGAGGTGATAAAAATGATCGCGAAAGCTGCTAAAAACGGACTCAGGTCAAGTGACATCCTCGCCCGGTATGGAGGTGAGGAGTTTATTATAATGCTTCCGGAAACTTCCGCGCCGAACGCTTTTATCCTCGGAGAAAGACTGAGAAAAGCAATAGAAACAAAAACCATTGAAGCAGGCAACCGGGAAGTTTCGGCTACTGCCAGTTTTGGGATCAGCGATTATAATAATGAAGGTGAAAAACAAAGTCTTAAAGAAGGAGAAAAAATCCTGTCAGAACTCATCTCCAGCGCTGACCAGGCATTATATAGATCGAAGAAAGCCGGAAGAAACAGGGTGACCATTTATGAACCTGAAGAAGTTTCGTAGCCGGGACAAATAAGGCCGGCAACAATAGATCTCCGGCAGAAGAGAAAAGGTCCCTTCTGCCTGTTTAAGTCCCAAATGATTCTTTAATAAAAAATCTCAAGTACCTGATACTTGAAAGCGTAAGCGCCCCCCCTATGCCAATATAGAGGGAAGCCAGGTAGTGTTTCGGAATACCTGAATTTCTGAGAATCTTTCCCATTGTTATCATGACCGCAATGATTAAATAACTTTTCCAGGGTATAAATGAAAAGAGGCATTTCTTCCCTTCCATGAGAAGGATCCTCTCCAGGTTCCTGTTGACAATTTTGAGAAATCCGAAATGATGGACAAGGAGGGCCAGCAATACACCTCCTGCAAAAATCAGATATTTCCCGGTACCCGAAATAACGGCCAGCCAGGTCAGGGCAAGAGTAATGAGCATGAGACCCGCAATAACCCAGACTCCTCCCGCAAGAAACAGCAGGACTTTTTTTGATACGGCAGGATTTAATTTTTCTATAAGTTTCATTTTACTGTAGAGTACATTATTATAAAAATCATACTTACTGTAAAGTTAATTCTTAAACTGAGGCCTATTTTTCTTATACGATCACTGATCATTTTATGATTTGGTACAAAAGCATATTAAGTTCCGGGTATCATTATTGTCATAGCGAGCGCAGCGTGGCTATCTGTATTGGATCGTCATTGCATTGACGAGCGAAGCGAGACTGCTTGTTTATAAAATAACGGATACTATTATAATAAACAGATCATTACGTCACTTCGTTCCTCATGATGACAGAATTAAGCCAGGGGATTATTTCTGTAACAAAATGATATTTAAAAAAGGGCGCCCCGTAATCGGGACGCCCCTCTGGTAAAAAGTGAAGTATTTGTGAAGTATAACAATTTATGAATTCTCAGCTACCGGCTGTGCACCGCCGGCACACTCCATATCATTCTCCTCTGTGCTGATTACACCGGCACACCTGAGCTGGCGGTACATGAGGATGCCAAAGAGCGCTACAGTGAATATCATTGTCACGATAACGACGCCGTATGTTATCGGATTAGGAATAAACATCCTGTAAAGAAATCCGCCAAGGACTGCATAAGCGACAAAGGGACATACCAGCCCCCACTGGGTCACATAGAACTCCTTTTTAAAAAAGTGCTTTTTGAAATAGTTCCTCAGCAGGGAGAGACCAAAAAGCATGTACCAGGTCTCAAAAGCAAACGCGCCGGTAATTGCCACGGTGGAAAACACCCCGGGATGCGCGTTCCAGTGGTGTCCGAAATAGTGTCCCATCCTGAAAAAGCTGATGGCATAAAGAGTAATGTTAGGAATAATAATAAGAAAGCTGGGAAGGAACTGCTTCTCCGGCATCCCCTCTGCGGCAAAATGGCTCTTGAAAAGAGATATCAGCTTTACAATAAGCAGGAACAGGCCCATGGAACCGGATACAAACGACATAAAGGCCGCGATGTGGGCAATGTTCGCACTTTTTGCCATGGCCGCAATTCCCGTACCAATAACGGTTACCATTCCCAGTGCAAAGGGGTGCAGAAGCCATCCGAAATTTATCTTATTAACATCGAAACTCTTCTCAAATGATATGGTGAGGAGCTTGATCTCCATTCTCAAAAGAAACACCCAGATAAGCGACCAGCCGATCAATGCCGGCAGCATCATGACCTGAAGATTGGACGCCATGGGAAGGATAAAAAATCTCACCGGCCCGATAAAGACATTCATGGTCATAGCAATCGAAATAAAGGGGGCAAGAATCCCCGCGTTCTTCAAAGGATCGTGAATGAAATCCGAATACTCTTCTGATTTCACCCACCTGACAAGCCCCTTGAGCAGGATAAATGTTGAAACCAGGTGAATTAGGGTAAAAACCACCATTACGGCTTCAAGAGAAAAAAACAGGGCCTGTTTTAAAACCGGGAGTGCCGCATGATCTATCTGGGTTACATTGATCAATCCCTTGCCATGGGGTACGGAATACTGAAAGAAAGCAAAAGGCATTACAGATATACCTCCTGCCCCCAGGGAAGCTAAAAAGATTAATGGCGAAAATGGTTTTTTCTTTTGCATAATAACAATACCTCTAAATTTCTTAAAAATTGATATACCGGATTTTTTAGTTTGATAAATTGGTTTTTGGTTATGTTTTTTAGAATTTAATAAAATACTAATGAATTGTCAAGCATTTTTTTAAATTTTTTTAAGCCTTTAAAAATTGTTTCAATTGACAAAAAAACTTTTCTCTGTGACAAGTAATGAACAGTCGATAATAGTAAAATCCGTAATTAAGAATTTGCCCCGGGGGATCAGATGAAGAAGCTATTTGTAATATCCTCTCTCTCACTCTTAATTCTCACCGGATGCATTGCCGCGCCCCCCAAAATGTCAGGTGACAGGGGACAGGTTCTGGCCCTTCGCCTGAAGATATACGAATCAATAAAAATATTCACATATACTCCCAAACTTGTCTACTTTGCTAAAGTCGATGAAAAGAACCGTGACCTGAAGGATCAGTCAAACATTGTTTTCTCCAATTACTGCTATAAATACAATGTCTATCTTTTCAATGCGGAACCCGGGACCTACGCGGCAATTGCCGCAACCTATAAAGGGCAAAATGACATACTCTATACTCTCCTCTTCCCCAAAGAACTTATTGAAAAGAGCCTTGTTACGCTAAAACCCGGGGAGGTCGCATTTATGGGGAACTTCACGGTAAAAAAACCTTTTTTTTCAAGTCCGCTCACTGACAGAGATTATGACAGCCATCAATTGAACTACTACAGGAAACTGAGCCTCTTTACAAACAGGCTGGCAGAGTTTCTGCTGGGAGATGCTTTCTCTTCATCACACCTCGATTCATCGGGAAAAAACAGAGAAAGAGAACGCGAATTTCTCAAAACAAGCAGACCGGTTGTAAAAAATACAAAATGGAATCCTCTCTTTAAGAGACGCCTTGCAGAGGTGGGAGATTAATCGAGGATCTCCCTGATCATTTTCAGCTGGTTCTCAATCTCCGGTGTGGCGGTGCTTCCCGCGGAAAGTTTCCTCTCTGTGGATGTTTCGGGATCAAGGACCTCTTCAATATCCGCCTCGAACACTTCTGAAAACTTTTTCAGGTCATTGACTTTCAGCGCAAAAAAATCAACACTGTTTTCTTCGCAGTAACGCACGATCTTCCCTACGATCTCATGAGACTCCCTGAAGGGAACGCCCTTCTTCGACAGGTAGTCGGCAAGATCGGTGGCGGTTGAGAAGTTGCTGTAAACGGCGCACTTCATCCTTTCCCTGTTTACAGAGAGAGACTTCAGCATCTCGGCCATCCCTTCAAGGGAGAGCTTGACCGTATCTATTGAATCGAAGACCGGCTCCTTGTCCTCCTGGAGGTCCCTGTTATATGCCAGGGGAAGGCCCTTGATCACAGTAAGCAGGGTCATAAGGTTTCCGTAAAGTCTTCCTGTTTTTCCTCTTATGAGCTCGGCAAGGTCCGGGTTTCTCTTCTGGGGCATTATGGAAGACCCCGTGGTCACATTATCCGCGAGACGGATAAATCCAAACTCCGATGATGACCACAAAATGATCTCTTCACAAAACCTCGAAAGATGCGCCCCGAGCATTGCGGCAAAATAGAGAAAGTCCGCGGCAAAGTCCCGGTCACTGACCGCATCCATGGAATTGGGTATGACAAAATCGAAACCGAGCTCTTTCCGCAGGTATTCCCTGTCATTCTCATAGTTGACCCCCGCAAGGGCGCCCGATCCCAGGGGAAGCCCCAGCGAGGCTTTTTCCGCGGCATCCAGTCTCTTCATATCCCGGAGAAGCTGCCAGGCATAGACAAGAAGGTGATGGCTGAGCCGCACAGGCTGTGCTACCTGGAGGTGGGTATAACCCGGAAGGATCACATCAAGATTCTCCGATGAAAGATCCACAATCCTCTCCACCAGCGACTTAAGGAGCACTTTTATTTCCGATATTTCCGCCCTGAGATAGAGCCTCATGTCCAGGGCAACCTGGTCGTTCCGTGACCTGGCGGTATGGAGTTTTTTCCCCGCGTTACCGATTTTATCCGTAAGCCGCCTTTCAATATTCATGTGGACATCTTCAAGGGACGAAGAGAACTCAAAATGACCCGATTCTATCTCCGCGGCAATTTCATCCAGGCCGTTCCGGATATCCGTAAGCTCCGCTGTGGTGAGAATTCCCATCCTGCTGAGCATCCGGGCATGGGCCTTTGACCCTTCAATGTCCTGAAGATACATCCTCGAATCGAAATGGATAGAAGCTGAAAGTTTTTCGGTAATGTCAGAGGTGGCCCCCGCAAACCTGCCGCCCCACGGTTTACGGGTGCTCTCTTTTCCTGGTCCGCCGCTCATCAATAACTCCCGCAGAACATCTCAGCTGATTCTTTCCTGTAGCTCTGAGATATATTTCCCACTCTCTTCAAGTGACGGTTTTATCTCATATTCAAGAATATCAGAGAGGCTGATAATGTCGTTATACTCCATGGCCTCCACGATATCATTGAGCAGGGCCATAAACTGGTTGTTCTTTTCATCAAGTGATATATCGTTTACCACAACTTCCGCGAGGTTAATTCCGAAGACCGGGGCGATCTGGTAGCATGTCCTTGTATATCTCAGCATGAAATCGATAAATTCATTGAGCCTGTCAAATCCCCGGTCATCTTTTCCGGTCTGGAAAGATACGGCCGCTTCCTCTATCTTCTCTGCCTGTGCCGGGATCTCGTCCTTAATAACAATTAGCGATTCCATTAAAATATCGGGAGAATCCACGCTCTTTAAAATAAGCTCTTTCATCTCACTGCTCATGAGCAGGGTTTTGAAAATTTCCTTGAGCCCGGTGAAAAGGCCGATATTTTCATTCAGCAGGTCCAGAATTACCCTGTCATCCGAAACTCCGGCAATTTGTTCACCCGCCTTCATAAGACCGGAAATGTATTCGGAGACATTTTTATCCCTGTACCTGACTTTCGATGCGTCTATTTCAAGGAGCCCCGTAACCTTGTTAATGACCTCAACAAGCCACTCAATTCCCGCACCCAGGTTCCTGACCTCCTCCCTGTCGGGACTTTCCTCTTCAATCCAGCGGTTTATATACTCTATTGCCCTGTTGCAGTAGAGGAGCCCTTCGTCAATAGTTGAAAAGAGAAGGTTGGATTTTGTGTCGATGATGCAGTTGACAAGATCAATCCCTTCAAGGTCCCGGTCACCAATGCTCTCCACTTTATACAATTTATCATTGAGGAACACCTCGATAAAGATAAGTCCCCTGTCACCGGCCCACTGGGAAATTGAGCCGATTATTTCCTTAACCGTTTTTTCATCTTCCAGCTGGAATTCAATTGGATGGTTGTTGATCAAGACTTCCACAATTTACCTCTTCCCTTTTGGGGAGAGAGAATCACATTCCCCTCCTCCCGGTTATTCTTACTTTTTCTGTTTTTCTCCGCCGCCGGTATAGCTTTTCATCCAGTTCTGCTGTGTTTTCGCACCGGAGATGGCCTGTTCCATTTTGCCGAATTTTCTTCTCAGCTTCTCCTCATATGATTTGAGGTGGTCCCTGTGCTTCCCGATCCTTTCATCCGCCATCTTGATAGAATCGTTTTCCAGCTTTATCTTGCTGGAGATGATGTTCCTTCCTGTTGACACATAGGGTCTCAGTGAAGCTACAACAGTATACGCCAGCCCGGTATCCTCCCTGTTATCACCGTCCGTATCTGATCCGAAGAACATTCTCACGCCTTCCGGGTTCTTTGCTATGGTTTTTTCAAGCTTCAATTCATCAATATTCAGTTTGCCTTCCTTGATGGTTTCCCAGTCGGCATTTATGTCCCCGGTGGAAATCCCCATCTGCGGCAGCATCTTAATAGGATCTACTGCCCGGGTGGAATAAGCCCCGCCAACAGCCCGCCTGAGTGAGTTTTCAAGACGGATAATCATCATATCACCAACGAAAATACCTCTTTTGCGCTTGGTCTTTTCACTTATGGTAATACGTTTAATCCTTTCACTTTTTGTTATCTCCCTGTTATAGTCAATATATTCGTTATATGCCTCAACAAATTTTTTGATCTTTTCAATGGATTTCTTTGTATCAGGCTCAACTTTGAGTTCAACAGGGACCTTTGATGCCCTTTTTAAATCCAGGGTCACCCCTTTGATGACATCGTTGATGCCGTTGTTCCTGTCCCTTGTGAGCTCAATCCCATCCAGTTTCAGTTTCGCGTCCTTTGCTTTTGCTATTTCATTTTTGGGCTGGAAAAAACCTTTCCTGCTCTCAACAGGGGTTAAAAGTCTGGCAGAAAGAAAGTCAGTGTCCCCCTCATTGCAGTAGAAAATGATTTTACTGAGAGTCCTGCCGCTGAAATCCTTTCCAACAGGGATCTCCTGTTTCCCCCGGGCATCCTTCTCCAGGGGATAAATCTTCTCAAACCTCTTTCCCTTCTCATCAGAAACAACTCCTACTCCCAGGAGCGATTCAAAGATCTTCTTTTTCTTCTTCTCAAGAGGCCTCAGCCTGGATATATTGTATCCATTCAGGATTATCCCCTTTACATTGACCTTTTCCTCGGGCCCCATCTCTATCCTGAAGGGAAGTCTCTCCTCTTCCTTTTTTGGTGCGGTATACTTGAAGTTAAACTCGAAGACCGTGTCCTTTTTCACTTTGGTCTGCACGGGAAGAGCATACTCCTGCCACAAAAGCCCCTTTATCTTTACGCTCTTTCCGTCCTTTCTTACAACCAGGTTTCCGTCCTGTTTGTCAATCTTCATTGTTCCCATATATGACGTGAAGTATCTCCTGTCAAATACAAGGTTCTGTACGGACCTGTCCTCAAGCCTTTCCTTGTCAACCAGACCTGTAATCTTAAGGAGATTTTTATCACCCTTTATTTTTATCTCTCCTTTTTTCCCGGGTATCTTCGACTCCAGGGTCAGAACACTCATGCTGTCATATGTCCTGATAGTGGATGCGTTCACAGATTCTGACGCTGCTTCCTTTATGGTCTCCATGAGAGATTTGAGGCTGCCGCCCCTGAACTTCACTACGTGGGATTCGCCGTTTACTTCAATGGTCATTTTGCCCGCAGGGAGTTCACTCTTTTCCTTCATGGGATCAGATGAAATTTTATGCGCGGAAGCTACCTGCATAACCTCAATATTCCTGATTCCCCTGAGGGCATTTTTGTTTGCATTTGCACTGAGAACACTTGAATCGGAGGAGAGTGCAACCTTGTCGTCGTAGGATGCCCTGAATCCGTAAAGCTCCCTGGCTGCCTTGCTCAGTTTTTTCAGTTTTTTATCAAGAAGCTTCAGGGCGTCCGCCCTGATGGAGTTTTTCTTTTTATCTATCTCAAGCTGTTCAATGGGTTTGCCTTCTATTTTCAACAGCTTGTCAATTATCGCATCGGTATCAAGCCCTGACGCCATTCCGCTCATTGTAACAGGCATTTTAATTTACCTCATTGTCTTATTAGAATTAAAATTGTCACTCTATCGTTATCTTTTCTCAGAAGAAAGATAAAATAACCCTTCCCTCACAAAATAACATAATAAAACATTCTTTTTCAATATATTATCGGTAAATTTCGTTTTTTTAATCAGCAATTAATTGAGGGGACATAACTTTTTCCCGTAAAAATTAAAAAGCCGCTTATTTAAACAAATATCGTCATTCTCCCCTCAATTTTTGTTTAAACAAGCGGCTTTCTTTTATTTAAATACACTTTATTATTTTCTCAGTATATAGTTCACCCGCTGGCATTTAAAACATTTTTCAAAAGCCTGATTTAACAGATATATTTTTTAAGCACGAAAAAACGGATAATTCACTTATCGTGATTCATCAACCAGCATTCCAAGATATTCCTTGAGATGCTCACTGAGTTTGACAATATCCTTCGGCGGAATCTCTCTGACGACCTCTTTAGTCTCCCTGTCAATGACCTTGATGATTATCCTTTTGTTCTCCTCATGATATGAGAAGGACACTTTTTCATTAATATTTTCAAGTGAATTGTTCAGTTTCCCTATTACATTAAGGATTTCTGATTTTTCAGGCCCAGGATTTTCAGCCTGTCCCTTCACTTCCCCGGTGCTCATCACCTTACTCTTTGCAACTGAATTTCTGGCCATATTGAAATTATCAATACGTTCAATTATACTCCCAATGTTCATAGTCGTACCTCCTTGTTACGAAAAATGACCTCCTTGATCAAAATATTAAAAATATACCCCCCTGCCGGTAATATACCGGCAGGAGAGCCTGAACCGGCAGCACTGTATTACCGGTATCAATAAGTTCTTGTTCTCAATCCAGCAGCTTCATAATAAGCTTTGGTTTAAAATTAGCCTGAGCCAACATCGCAACACCAGTCTGAATGAGAATCTGGTCCTTTGTAAACTCAACCATCTGAGCGGCCATATCTACATCGCGAATCCTGGAATCAGCGGCCATTAAGTTCTCATGAGACCTGACCAGTGCCTTTGTAGTATTTTCAAGCCTGTTGTAGTAAGCCCCGAGATCTGCCCTCTGACGATTCAGCTTTTCCAGAGCCGAATCGATATAACCAATCATGGAGTTTGCCTGTCCAACAGTTGAAATAGTACGCTTCTTATTCCCGTCAATGAGATTAAGAGCCTTGGAACTGATGGTCTGAATGAAGACCCTGATTCTCTGATTGCTGTTGGCACCTACATGAAAGAACATGCTGCCGGTCTTACTGCCCCTGGCATATCTCCCGGTAAGCATCTTCATCCTGTTAAACTCTGCAGAAGTGGATATCCTGTCGACCTCATCAATAAGCTGAGAGACCTCAACCTGTATCTGAGTCCTGTCGCTGTTGGAATAAATTCCGTTCGCTGACTGAATAGACAGAGCCCTGATCCGCTGAAGAATATCATTAACCTGCTGAAAAGATCCTTCCGCGACCTGGATAAAAGACAACCCGTTCATGGTGTTCTTTTCTGCCTGAACCAGACCTAAGATCTGTGTCCGCATCTTTTCAGATACAGCAAGTCCGGAAGCATCATCACCGGCGCGGTTAATTGCTTCACCTGAAGCAAGCTTCTCAATGGTTTTATCCATCCTGTTAGAAACATCCTGTAACTGCCTGTTCGCAAATACTGCGCTCATGTTGTGATTGATTCTCATAGTAACCCTCCCTTGAATCTGAATCGAAGTCACCACTATTTTAGAAATTTTTAGATAACTTCGGATTTTTCACCGGGAACATCTTGTTCCCAATGGAACCGTTTAACCGGTCCACAGGTTTACTCCTTTTCATGCTGCCCGGACTGCCCATAATCCAAACAACACAGGCTTCCGAATATATTCCGGCAGCCTGTGATGCCTCCCGACATCACAGGCTACCGGAACCTATCTTCCGCCCGTTCCCTAAGGACAGTTCCCGGGTAAGAGGGTTAAGAATCAAATCAAGTTTCCAAAGAACAATTATTTCATCTTAAGAGTCTTTCGACTGTTTATTTAACTAAACACCACCTAATAATCTTAGCGCTGATTGTGATTGAATGTTTGCCTGTGCAAGCATGGATATACCACTCTGCACCAGCACCTGATTCTTGGTAAATTCTACCATTTGGTCTGCCATATCGGCATCCCTGATCCTGGACTCTGCGGCCTGAATGTTTTCAAAGGCCACCATGAGTCCCCGGGCAGTTTTGTCCAGCCTGTTGTAGTAGGCCCCGAGGTCCGCTCTCTGCTTTGCCAGTGTCTGCAATGCATTATCCATAAAGCCTATTGCATTGTTTGCACCTTCAGGAGAAGAGAGTGAAACAGTGACCTTACCGGTCCCGTCCCTGAATTTGAAGGCCTGGGCAGTCATGGTTCCGATGTATACACGCTCCCTCTGGTTCATGTTGGCCCCGAGATGGAACCACATGCTGGCCTTGGGATTGACCCGTGAAAATTCACCGGTCAGGACCTTAAACCTGTTAAATTCTGCCTGTGAGGCGATACGGTCGACTTCGTCTACAAGAGCTGATACTTCAACCTGAATAAGCTGTCTGTCCCTGTTGGAATAGATACCGTTTGCAGATTGAATAGAGAGTACCCTGATCCTCTGGATAATTGTTGCAGTCTGGGAGAGGTATCCTTCCGCCGTCTGGATAAAGGACATACCGTCTTCGGTATTTCTCTCTGCCTGCCTTAAACCCTGGATCTGGGTCCTCATCTTTTCGGATACTGCAAGGCCTGAAGCATCATCTCCTGCCCTGTTGATTCTCTCTCCGGAAGAAAGTTTTTCCATGTTTCTGGATACTTCCCATTGAGAGAATTTTAATGTTCTGTTAGCGTTTATAGCGCTCATATTGTGATTAATAATCATTTTACACTCCTTTGTATTTGTGTTATTCTGGCTTCCTTGCCATCCGGTCCCGAGGGCAGTCAGAACCAGCATTACAATACCAGGTTATTGGCTTTTTACCCAATATGACAGCCAATTGGGTCTGGTCCGTGTTTCAGGCTTGTATCTGGGCTAATACAAGACTGCAACACTGCGCGAAAATACCATTCCCACAAAACACTAAGATTATAGGTTTTCAAAGACCCTTAAGCAAGGAGATAATTCTCCCTGTTCGTATTTTCGTTGCCTATGGTTGAATTATTTAATTTGATGACAGGTGATTATAAGCGTATATAAGGGATTATAGTAATATATAGCACATTTTCATACGTTTTCTACTGCAATTCAATTTTTTTCATTTTTTCACCGTTTTTTTCAGTTATGTTTCTCTACGGGTTTTCTTTTATCTTCTCTGAGCATATTTTATTGAGGATAACAGCATCTGGCTTATTTTATGCTCTGACCCCTCTATTCCCTATTATACAAAAACAAGATGCCTGTACAGAAATACTACCCTAATCCCCAGATTTTACTCTGAGCAAAAATCAATTATTCCAGAAAACAGTGCTCTGACCCTTCTCTACTTTTTCAGGATAAAGAATTCGGTCCTCCTGTTTTTCTTTCTCCCCTCCCTGGACTTGTTGGAAGCAATGGGTTTTGTCTCCCCAAAACCTTTCGCCACAAGACGTTCCGGGGATATTCCGTTCTTTATCATATACTCAACCACGGCATCCGCACGTCTTTCGGAAAGCTTCTTATTATATGAGGGCTTACCGGTACTGTCTGTGTGTCCTCTTACTTCAAATTTCAGGTCAGGCCGCCCCTTCATGACCTTGATGATCCTGTCAAGAATATCCAGGGACTTCTTCTTAAGGTACCATTTGTCAAACTCGAATTGGATGTTATCAACAACAATCCCTTTGCCCTCTTCTATTCTATCAAGGACGATCTTCTTCTCCTTTTCATTCTCATTAACCTCAACCTTTTTCGGCATGTAGCCGGGGGCTGTTATAATCAGCTCTGACCCCTTGCCGGCGGGGACATCGATTTTCCCCTTTTTGTCCACCCGCACCCTCTTGCGATAAACGATCCTGCCCCTCTCACGTTTGGTAATATCAACTTCCGCGGGAAGACCCCGGCCGTTTTTATCGGTAATTGAGATATCCATCTTTCTCATCTTTATCTCTTTATCCTTTCCGCTCCTTTTATCACCCATTCTTCTGTCAGGAGGCAGCACATCCTTGGAACTGTCTTTCTTTCCGGGAGGTACGGCAAACCCGCTGCCTCCGTCAACAACCCTGGCATAGTATTCCGTACCGATTGCGTAGAGATAATTCCCTGCAGGCAGAAAGAGTATCCCCTTTGATGCTATGGGCTGGGATATTGCCCCGGGGAAAGGGGTCTTATAGTTCCAGATATTCCTGTTTTCACTGAAATCAACTGCCATAAGAATTCCATAGGGGACTTTCCTGTTTTTTACATTTCTGTATGCGTTATAGGCATAGTAGATCTGGTCCCTGATAGTGATATAGAGTGGCCCGGATTTCGGCGAGACCTTTATCTTCTTTGTTATCCTCCCGTTTTCCGGATCGATTACCGCAATATCGCTGTTATCAATGGAAAAAAGGATAGCCCTGTCTGTGAAGCTCGGATTGGAGGTTATATAGCTCCCGTAGTTTTTCGACCAGATGATGGAACCGTCTTTGATATCAAGGCAGTAGATGCTCTCGCCGGTGGGAACATAGAGTTTTCTCTTGTAGATTACAGGAGGAAATATTTTCATTGGTTTCTCAATCCGTTTCGCCCACATCTCCCGGCCTGTCCGGGAATCGAGACAGTGGATTGTGTAGATCCCTGTTGAATAGTCCATGGACTGTGTAAAAATCATAAAGTCATAAAAAGTGGGGAATCCGCTGTATGACTTAATGCCGGTGTTCTCCCACTCCTGGTGGCCGTTGAGTATCTCCCGTGCCAGGAACATCTTCCGTGTTCCATAATATATTCTGTTTTCATGGAGGACCGGGTCAGAGTATATGCCGTCAACTAACGCTCTGACCCCCTTGTTATACATACCCACACCCCGGTCCTGTTCAAGCCTCATTCCCGTTCTCGCCCAGAGGACACTGCCCGTTCTCTTGTCAAACGCGTATATAGCAACCGGATCGGTAAGGAAGAGGGTGTTCCCCTTTATCAGGGGATATTTCACCTTCCCTGCCGCCCGTGACAGCGCCCTGAACTGTCTGGATATCTGCCTGATATTCTGTTTCCATATGAGCTTCCCATACTCTTCATCGAGACAGTAGAGAAATCCTTTAAGGTCAAGGAAGTATACCCTGCCGTCTGAAACAACCGGGTTGAAGATCCTGTCATCCGCCTGGTAAAGCCACTTGAGATTATTATTTTTTACAATGACTTCGTCATTGTTGCCGGTAAAGTAGATGTTTCCCTTGTATATGGGCCAATCCTGACTTTTGAGAGATTTTTGAAAAAAACCAATAAAAACCGCAACAGCCAGAAAATAAAAACTCAGCTTGATGGAGTGCTTTTTCATGTTATTCATAATAATATTACTCCCGTTGATGAAATATCATACCTGATAATGACAGAGCAGGATACCTCTAAATTAATTTCTTTATTATTGCAATAGATAAAAACTCATGAAAACAAAATTTTTTGCAACAACTCTTTGCACCGACTCATTTATTCTATTGACTGCAAATATACATTGATATATAATTTACAGTGAGATTATTATTATTGAATTATTCAGGGAAAACCAAAATGGAGGGCTTTTCAAATGAAATTATTCAGCCTTATTAAATTAAACTCAATTAATAAAAAATTCATCATTCTTGTTATTATAACCATCACCCCTCTTTTCCTGGGAGGTTTTATCTATCAGAATAATCTTCTGAAAAAAGGCATTGAGAACGACATAAAAAAATCAATCGATTATAAAATATATAATACTGAGGAAAATATCAGGAGAATCGGTGAAAAGGCCCTCTGGATCGCCACGGGGATGTCCTCTATTGACGGAGTTGCAGAAGCATATAAGATGAAAAACGAAAAAGAGGGAAGAAAATTATTAACAAAACTAACACTGGGGTATTATAAAAAGTTCCTGGAAAACATGAACCTGAAACTTATAAAAATACACTATCATAAACCTCCCGCGAAGAGTTTTTTGCGGTTATGGAAAGCCGGGAAAAAAGGAGAAGGCGGGGATGATATATCAGGTTTCAGGCATACAGTCCTTGATCTGTCAAAAAATCACAAACCGATTACAGCCATTGAAGTGGGGAGAGGAGGACTTGTGATAAGGGGTCTCGCACCAATTACGGAAAAAGGCATTTACTACGGTTCCGTGGAAGTTTTATTTCCCCTGAAGCAGATATATAAATACCTTGATAAGACAGACAATATCATCATTTTCCTTAAAAAAGAAACTGCTTCAATAATCCAGAAAAAAGTTGCCTCTGTAAAAGACAAGGATTACCTGAACTTCTCAATAGGAAATTACACATATGTCGCTTCGACAAAATTTGAAAGGGGCGGCCTCTTTTCATCCATAAATGAAAAGAAACTCTCCGTGACAAACCCCGATAATCTCGAGCGATTCAAGAACCAGTATATAAAATATTTTAAAATCAAAGATTTCAAGAACAGCCATATCGGGACTGTCCTTCTTCTGTCGGATTCAACCGATAAACTCGAACACCTGAAGATGTCTCAAATAACACTCGTTATTACAATGGCCCTTATTGCTCTTTTGATCATACTGATTCTCTCTTTCCTGACTGCCCGGCTGATTACAGGACCGGTGAGCAGGATAAAGGAAGTGGCAAATAAATTTTCTGAGGGAAAGCTGAACGTAACAATGAATATCAACCAGGATGATGAAATTGGTGACCTGGCAAATCACTTTGATAAAATCATAACCAGGATAAGTAATATTCTTACTGAAATAAAGACGAGGGCGAATTCACTGGCAGAAATTTCCAATGATATCAGTTCATCAGCGGAGGACCTGAGTTCCGGTTCAAGCCAGCAGGCATCAAATGTTCAGGAGATTACGTCGTCCCTTGAAGAAATCGGGGCCAGCATCAAACAGAACACCAGTAATTCAAAAATTACCAATGAAATTGCGAGAAAATCTGCTGAACAGGCAGCACAGGGAGGGAAAGCCGTTAACGAGACAATGGAAGCAATGAAAAAAATATCTGAAAAAATTGTACTCATTGAGGATATTGCATACCAGACCAATCTTTTGGCCCTTAATGCCGCTATTGAGGCTGCACGAGCCGGGGAGCATGGAAAGGGCTTTGCGGTAGTAGCAGGTGAAGTAAGAAAACTTGCGGAAAAAAGCCAGTTGTCCTCCCAGGAAATCAATAGTCTTGCTTCAGACAGTTTCAATATTTCAGAAGAAGCAACAAATACCATAAATGAAATTATTCCCAATATCGAAAAAACCGCAAGCCTGATACAGGATATTACAATTACTTCAGATGAACAGGATGCCGCGGTAAACCAGATTAATACCGGCATGGACCAGTTAAATGAAATTTCTCAGCATAATGCAAGTTCATCGGAGAATATGGCCGCAACTTCAGAAGAACTTAAAGCTCACGCGGAAGAACTGAAAAAAATGATAGGATTTTTTACTTTAAAAGAAACCGATGAAGTTAAGAAACTTGAAATATACGACTGACATAAATATGTCCCCGCAACCTATATTATCATTTCCTATTTTAAAACTGAAGAGTTAAAAATTTAATTTTTTTAGTTAACCATAAAATAATTGAAAAAAAACTCCCCATGGTTATTATTTGCATCGATTAATGATGTCACCAGTTTGATAGAGATATGTGTAAAATACTAACGGACTCCATAAGGATGTAATTTTGTATGCTTGATGATACGGTAAAACTCAATGAAATTATAAATCTCAGCTCTGAACTGAACAACGTACAGGACCTTGACATACTCCTCGACAGAATACTCACCGAAGCCAGGAGGATACTCAATGCCGATGCCGCATCCATTCAGATACGCGAAGGAGATGAACTCATATTCAGCCATGTTCAGACCGAATCCATACAAAAAAAACTTCCCCGGAACCATAAACTGATCTATAAAACATTCAGGACAAAGATAAACAGGGGGTCTATATCAGGCTACTCCGCAATGACAGGGGATATTATCAATATCCCCGACGCATATAAAATTCCCGATGACACTCCCTACAGTTTTAATCCCACAAACGACAAGAAGTCAAACTACAGGACCAAGTCCATGCTCACGATACCACTGAAAAATGTACGGAGTGAAGTCCTGGGTGTCATGCAGATCATTAATTCGTTTAATCCCGACCTTACCGGTGATGGCATAACAATAGACGACAAGGAGGTGGGGGCTTTCAGCGCCGATGACGAGATGATCGCCCTCCATTTCGCCAATATTACCAGCATGATACTGCAGAGGGCACGAATGACACGAGCCCTTATTCTCAGGATGATCAACCTTGCCGAGCTCAGGGACCCCAAAGAGACCGGGCCCCATGTAAACAGGGTCGCCGCCTATTCCGTTGAAATCTATGAACGCTGGGCCAGGCACAAAGGTGTATCGGAACATGAGATTGAGGACAACCGTGACATTCTCAGAATGTCGGCCATGCTCCATGATGTGGGAAAGGTTGCCATATCCGACCTTATCCTGAAAAAACCGGGCAGGTTTGACCCGGATGAATACGAGATCATGAAGACCCACACCATAGAGGGCGCAAAGCTTTTCAAGCAGAAACACTCTGAATTTGACGAAATGTCGTCCGTTGTTGCCCTGACCCACCATGAGAACTGGGACGGTACCGGCTACCCCGGACGGGTGGACATTTACACCGGGAAAGCACTTGAGAAGGACACAGAGGGGAACCCCCTGCCCCTCAGGGGTGAAGAGATCCCCATATTCGGGAGAATTGTCGCCCTGGCGGATGTTTATGACGCCTTGATCCACAAAAGGGTCTACAAGGAGCCATGGACGGAGGAGGATGTTCTCAGGGAGATAAAGAACTCATCGGGGAAGAAGTTCGATCCCGACCTTGTTGAAGTCTTTTTCGAGTCCCAGGACGTTATCCACGCCATCACGGCACGCTATCCTGATGATGAGTAGCCCCCTAACCCCCGGAGGGGGCATAAGAAAGTTCGGGGAAAAAATCTTACGCCCCTCCGGGGGATGGGGATAAGCAGGGAAGATATGGGAACAAAAAAATACTGAGGGAAAAACAGAAAAGGAGAAAATCCCATGAAAATCAAAGTGGAAAAACCGGAAAAATCAGAGCTTGAATCAAATGGCGTCATGAGCTGGCCCATATGGGAAAAAGAAGTATCGGAGTTTGACTGGCACTATGACAGCACAGAGGAGTGTTATCTCCTGGAAGGAAAAGTTACGGTTAAAACCGAAGACGGCGAAGAGGTTGAGTTCGGGAAAGGGGATTACGTTACATTTCCCAAAGGGCTCTCCTGCAGGTGGGAAGTAAAGGAGCCGGTAAAAAAACACTACACCTTCAGGTAATCTCTACTCGATCATTTTTGCCCTTCTCTTTTTAAGGGGATAAACAGTATCGCTTGAGTAAATCTCCCCCAGGTCCGAGCTCTTGCCGGGTTCCGCAAAGGAAATAAGCGTATCGGCCTTTTTCACCGTGAATACCAGTTTCCTCCTGATCTTCTTCGGCTGCCGGGGGTCATTGCTGTACTTGTAGATCACAAGCTTTTTCCCCGGTTCAACACCGTCATAGAGTCCCATGTTGACAATGATACCGTTCTCCTTGAGCTTGAGGACCCTCCCCCTGTAGGGTATCATATCATAAATCTTTCTGGCTATCCTCAGGCTCAACCGGGAGAGGGATTCCTTGCCCGATTCACTTACGGCAAACCGGCCCAGTACTATGCCGTTATGATAATCCATAAGCCTGCAATGGATACTGATTCTGTCTCCATTTTCCCGGTAATCACCGTAGAGGACCAGGTCTACCGGTTTCAGGACACCCTTCTTTATCCTGTCAGAGAGTTCGCCCATGCTCAATCCCAGGTAATCTCCCTCTGATTTCAGGTTCCGGGCAACAGGATACCGCTCTCTTATCCCCGTGGTAATCATCCTGCCGAACTGGCCAATCGCAAATGTAACCATGTTGCCCAGGACACTTCCCGCATCAGGGTGTTCCGGTATTCTCCCGCCCGAGGAGAAGTCCATGACAAAAATCCGCGGAACGTCCCGTGGGGGATAATCGGAGGAGAAACCTTCAATATGATAGAGCCTCTTCCTTCGTCTGCTGACAGCCGCACTCAGCCTGTCCCGGTACTTTCTCTCGGGGAAGAACCTCATGAGCCCCTTTATCTCTTCAATATAAAACCTGTTGAAATCCAGGGCGGAATAGTAGCTGATCAGGTGCTCCCGGGCCTCCCTGTTCATGGGATTGAGAAGCAGAGCCCTTCTCAGGTAGAAGATGACTTCATCGGGGAAATTTTTTTTCATTCTGTTAAGGGCCAGGCTGTACTGTTCCCTGTTGAGCATTATCCTGGCAGGATGACCGATTTTATAATCTCTCATAATAAGAAAATCCTCAAACCTTCGTATGAGTATTGAATCAAAGGGGGATTTTTTCAGGGCCTTAAGAAAATGTTCCATGGCCGCACTCTTATCGCCTGCCCTGTCATAGCTTATGGCCAGGTTATAGAGCATGTTCCCCCCATCAATCCCCTTTCTTGCTTTCCGGAAGTAGCTGATGGCACCGAGGTAATCATCTTCGGATGAGTTCCGGTTGCCCTGGTCCAGAAGCAGCATTCCCATTATCCTGTTTGCCGGGAAATTGTCCCGGTTAATGGAGAGCGCGTTTCCCAGCGCTTCCCTGGCTTCCTTTAATGAATCGTCATTTTCCGTAACAATATAATCCCGGAACAGGATCTCTCCCAGCTTAACGTACCCGTCCGGGACCTTCGAATTAATACTGATGGCCTTTTCAACAAGCTCCCTTGCTTCCTTCATCCTGTTGTCGCCCACCTTGAGGTCGGCCATGAGCAGGATTGAATGAAAGTGGTAGGGATTTATCCGCAGAATTCCCGCAAGTTTTCTCTTTGCCCAGGAAGGTTTGTTCATGAGAGAGTAGAGGTAAGCGATACCGTATTTAGCATCAATGTTGTCCTCTGACAGCTCGACCGCCCGGTTAAGAAAATTAAGCGCCTTGCTGAACTTCCCCATTCTTGAAAGCGCAAGCCCGATGCCCACGTGGGCTTTATGGGAAGAATCATCTATTTTCAGGACCCTGTTAAAGAGATCAACAGACATCTCGAACTCGTTTATGTTATAATAGGCTCTTCCCAGTCCCAGAAGCGCATCTTTATATTTTGGATTTTTCTGCAGGGCGTTTTTGAAGCTGAAAATCGCTTTATAGTTTTCACTTCTTTTAAGATGATCCCAGCCGTCATTATTATAGGAAACCGCATTTTTCCCTGCGGCCCGATTCAGACCTGCGCCCGGAGCAATAACAATAAGAATGATAAAAGTTACAGGTATAAAGCTTTTCATATCATATTACCGCTTAATTAAATTCATCTATTCAAATCAAAGAGACTGGCTACACACCCTCAAGGAGTTCCAGCTCATCAACCATAATGCCGTTTACATGCCCTGTCTGCACAAGTTGTTTCACAGTATGGCTGTCCCGCGCCACCCAGGGATAGACTTTTATTCCGGTTTTATGGGCATACTCAAGATGCCGCGGATCAGCCACTTCAACATGAGGATGAATAGAAGAGACTTTGAGTTTATGAATCTCCTCCTCAAAGCATATCCAGACCGCGCTGTAGAGCATGCCGGTTTTAATCTCCGGGTCAAGCTCCTTTATCTTTGCGAGAGCATAGTGGTCAAAGGATGAAACTGTACAGTCTTCAACGACTTTTTTCTTCACGATAATGCCGGTAATCCTTTCCTCTATCCCGATATAGCGGTTGGGACAGTTCTTAATCTCAATATTCATCATAATCCTCCCCGCCGCAAGCTCCACAACCTCTTCAAAGAGGGGCAAATGCTGATGCCCGGCATCAGGAAAATGATAGTTGTAATTGAAACTTCGGAGTTCATCAAGCTCCATCTCCTTGACCATACCGGAACCGTCAGACGTCCTCTGAATAAAATCGTCATGAATAACCACAGGGTACCCGTCCTTTGTGAGATGAACATCAAACTCAATCATATGGGCCCCTGCTTCAATTGCCTTTTCAAAGGCCAGCAGGGTGTTTTCGGGATATCTTGCTGAATATCCCCTGTGAGCTATTTTAAGAACCTTGTTCATACTATTCACTACAGGATACCGGTATCATACAAACAATAGAATATGTGACATAATTTTCAAGCAGAATTTTTCCCTGTGACAGGATTAAAAATCTGTTGATTTTTGAATTTTGTTAAATCAATTTGCCTTAGACATGGTTAATACTTATATTATCCGTAAATAATCAGCAATAAATATGATTAAACATGTTAATGAAAAAGACATAAATGATGTGTCCCCGCCGCCTTCGGCGGCGGGGACACATCATTACTCTTTTCATTGTTATGTATGTGTTTAACTATCAGCAAAACGAATAGAGAGACTTTATGAAAATAACATCAAACGTATTTGTGGTGGGAGGTTCATCTGAATCCCATAGTTCCGATGCCCTCATATACCTCATAAAATCTTCCGAAAAAGAAGCGGCGCTTGTTGACGCGGGAACGGGAAGGGGCAAAAAGAAGGTGATGAAGAATATCAGCGGGTATATCAGCGACCCCTCTGCGATCAAGTATATTTTCCTTACCCACTGCCACTATGACCACACGGGAGGTATTAATGATATTGTGCGGCAGACAGGGGCGCAAGTTGTTGCCCACCAACTGGATGCCGGGTATATGGAGAACGGTGATAAAGATGTAACAGCCGCATCATGGTACGGAGCTTCCTTCGACCCGGTGCATATAGATATTAAGGTCACTTCGGATGTTGAAAAGTTCACCCTTGGCGACCTGGAAATTTTCTACCACCATACACCCGGGCACTCTCCGGGATCATCGGTGCTCACACTGGAGTCGGACGGACAGCTGGTCCTCTTCGGCCAGGATGTTCACGGGCCCCTTAACAGGATACTCCTTTCCGATAGAAAGGACTACCTGTCATCCCTTGAGTATATGCTTTCACTCAATGCCGATATCCTCTGCGAAGGACATTTCGGGATCTTCAAGGGGAAAGAGAACGTTAAGGAATTCATTGAATCCTACCTCTGACAATGAAAAGGCAGAAAATCATTAAAAGCGTTAAAACCGGCAGGAGAAACCCGGCAGCGGCATTCTTCCTGTCCCTGGCCGCAACCGGCCTCGGGCAGGTTTATAACGGCAGGTATTCCGCAGGGGTTGCGCTTTTTCTCTTACGGGCAGTTTCGGAATTCATTATACCCGCATATATTCATGCCCGGCCGGAAAACAGCTACATTAATTTTTTTGCAGCAGTGCTGCTTTTTAATATTTTTGTATTTTTGTTTTCTCCCGTTGAAGCACTTCTCTTCTCCCTCAAAAAAAGGGACGTACAGCTGAAGCGGTGGAACAGTGTCCCGGTATATATCCTTTTTGCCCTGCTGAACATATCACTCTTAACAGCAGGGATAGCGGCAGACACTGCCTTTTTCAGCATAAGAAGCTTCCCCGGGGAAAAATCCTCCGTCATCTTCATTCCCGGGGACAGGGTCCTTGTAAAGAAATATATCACATCGGGCCCCCGCAGGGGTGACTATATCATATACCGTGAAAACGGCAGCCGGAAGACCTCACGGGTAACCGGGACCGAAGGTGATACCGTTGAGATCAGCGACAGGTCCCTTGTCCTGAACTCCATTCCCTCCCGGATAGGGATCCCCGGTGAAAAACCGGTCCCCGGGAGCGGACTTACCCGGCTCGATGACCTCTACCTGGAAACAACCGGCCCTCTCACATACCCGGTAAGGATGGACTTTTCCCCTGAGGGAAGAAAAATCGGAACGAAGACCATAAAACCGGCCAAAGGCGAATTGCTTCTCACCGATGACAACCGGAAACTGGACACCTTTTTCAGGCTGGTAAAAAGAGAACAGGTTCTGGGAAGGATTGAAGGGGTCATCTTTTCGACAAATCCGGGACGGCTGCTGCTGAAGCCTTTTGTGAGGGAGAAGGGAAAGAGTCAATAATACCCTCACTCCCCGGCCTCACTTCACCCCTCTTATTTAAACCGGAAAGGCGCAAAGGGCGCGAAGTGTTTTAAATTTTTTTATAGTGAATTCTTAATATTATCGATTCAACCGAGGTTGGAAAAATTCTAAAAAATCATTTTTCCTCTTGACAATTTATTGGTATTACATATGATACCACTTATGGATAATCCAAAAATCATCATTGACTCAAATGTCCTACTTTCCGGGCTGCAGTCACAAAAAGGTTATTCCTATAAATTATTAAAACTTATTCCAAAGAAAAAGTTTACCGTTGTTATTTCTGTTCCACTTATTCTTGAATATGAATCTGTTTTAATGAAAAAATTAAAAAATCTGCATCTTGCAAAAAATGACATTAACGATTTTCTGGATTACCTTTGCTCCATATCAGAACATACTAAAATATTTTATTTATGGAGACCTATCTTGAAAGATCCTTATGATGATCATATATTAGAATTAGCTGTTTCATCTAATTCACATTATATAATTACATTTAATAAAAAGGATTTTATTGAAGCAAAAAAGTTTGGGATAGAAGTCATTACTCCCGACCATTTCATACAAGAATTAAGAGGTTAAAAATTATGGGGACACTAAGCATACGAATTCCTGATTCTTTACATAATAAATTAAAGACGTTATCAAAAAAAGAAAAGATATCCCTTAATCAATTAATTAATAGTGCGGTTACCGAAAAAATATCAGCTCTTGAAACTGAAGATTACTTAAAAGAAAGGGCCAAAGACGGGGACCTGGGAAAATACCTGAAAGTACTGGGGAAGGTATCTAAATCGTAGGATATTTTTCGTCAACTGCGATTTATTACTTACCCCGCTCGGATTTTTTTATCACATTTTTTATTGCGCTTATTAATAAATATCTTACTCCCCTATCTCCTTTCTTACACTCTTTTTTTCTCTTCCTTCGTGGTCTTCGCGTGCTTCGTAGTGAATCCTCTTCTCTTCATTCTTCAATAAAATAAAAATGTAAAAATAAGAAATTATAAAAATATTCACTGCTTTCCGCTCCCCGATCGTATTAATAAAAAACACTTATTTTACAACGGAACACTTCAATGACAAAAAAGAAAAATCTCTCCCAGGACGGGACGGATGTTATTGAATACTATTTTTATTTGACAGATGACGAAATACTTGAATTAATAGATTTAATAAATAAAGGAGAAAAAACCGGCATGTTAACAGAGACGATATTGAAACAGGGTATTGAAAAAGGGAAAAATGAAGGAATCCTGGAAGGAAAGCTCAAAGATGCCCGCAAAATGCATGAAAAAGGATTCTCACTGGAAGATATAATCGACATAACCGAGCTCTCCGAAGAAGATCTTAAAAAGGCGGGGATTGTTTAAGAAGTGTTAAATTTTGAATGTTGAGTTTTCCGGTCAAAAACGATTTCTTTCATTTTAACATTCAAAATTTCATTAACCGGTTTTACCCCGTTCCCCGGAGGGAGCAAGTAATCATTACATTATTTTAGATTAGAGAATTTATTGAGACGTTATTTTTTAAGATAAATAATATATTTTTGTTGAGAAATAAGAAAAACCTGTTTCAGTGAGCTGGAAGATACCGCGGTTATCTATACCCTGTTATTACATCTGCCTGAGAAAAAATCACACAAAAAAAATCATTGCTATATCAACCGCCCCGATGCAGTATACACCCAGTAAAAAAATTATTCTTCCCCATAACATCATGAACAAAAAGACGGATAACGAAAACTATCTGAAACTCCTCTCTGATATTTCGTCCATCTACGAGAAGGCGAGGACAGCCTTTGTCATGATATACTGGACCATCGGAAAGTATATTATGGAGGTAGAACAGAAGAACCTTTCCCGGAGCGAATATGGTGAATATCTTATTCAACGACTCTCTTCCGACCTGACAGAAAAATACGGCAAAGGGTTCTCGGTCAGTAATTTGAAAAACATGCGCCTTTTCAACAGAACATATGAAAAAAGCCAGATATCTGGCCAATTGGACTGGAGCAACTACGTCACCCTTCTCAGCATTAAGGAAGATTCGAAGAGAAAGCTCCTGGAGGAGAGGGCCATAAACGAAAAGCTGAATTACCTAGAGCTGAAAAAACTTGCCTCAACATTTAGAAATAAAAAACAGAACATGTCCTCCGGGGAAAACCTCCCCGAACCGGTACGGGGCCGTCTTAACACATATTCTCTCCCCGGACCCGCGGGAGACCCTCTCCCGGAAAACACCATCCTTGTTGACTGCGGATTCAAGATATTGAGGGAGGTCCCGGTAAAAAATCCGGGCAATTTCGCGGGGACGAAAATCATCTCCCGCGGGGGAAGGGGGAGAACACCCGTCATCGAACCGGCAAATCATATTAAACCGGAACTCCTCTATACCTACCGGGCCGTTGTGGAAAAGATCATTGACGGCGATACAATCCGGGTCCTGATAGACTGCGGGTTTGGCACACGGACCCGGCAGAAGCTCCGGCTCAGGGGGATCGACTGCCCGGAGCTCGACACACCGGAGGGGAGAAAGGCGAAACGCTACGTTGAAAGGGTACTCAAAGAGCTTCCCTTTGTGGTGGTGAAGACCTATAAATCGGACAAGTACGACAGGTATCTCACGGACCTCTTCTCCCTGCCGGGAACTGAAGATCCGGAACGTGTGGCCGCAGAGGGAAACTTCCTGAACAACGAGCTGATTGCGAAGGGACTTGCTGTTATTTATTGAAAAATAATATATCTTATCTCCCTTCTCTTTTTTTTCTATTAAACTTTGCCCTCTTTGCACTCCGGCGGTTCAAAATAAAACGGGAATCAGCTGCCCCTCTCAAAAAGCATAAAAAATTTATAGTATAAAATCTTACGCCCCCTCAGGGGGATGGGGGGCTCCGGGGAACGGGAGCTCCGGGACCGTGATGCCAAAACCAAACCGGCAACAAAACACTATTTCTCCTTGACTCTTACACACATTCCGGGAAAATGAAATAGTTCATGACCCTGAAAAACAACGGGAGGCCACGCTGATGATCCTTATTACCGGCAGTAATTCTCTTCTGGGAAGAAGAGTCGCGGAAAAGCTCGTTTCCATGGGAGAGAAGGTCCGCTGTCACGACTCCTATGTACCGGAGGAAAAGCCGGAAGGGGTTGAGTTTGTCACAGGTGATATTCTGACCCCCCTTGAACTCAACGGGCTCTTCAAAAACGTCACGGCCCTCTTTCATCTCAAGGAGGAACTGAGGCCCGGCTCCCATGGCAGGAAACACATGAGGGATATAAACACCAGGGGAGCGGAAAATATTGTCCGCATGGCGGTCAATTCCGGTGTTGAAAATATCCTCATGCTCTCATCATACGCCGTTTACGGGAAAAAGAACACCCTTCCCCTGACCGAAGAGAGCATCCTGAAGCCTGTGACTCCCTACGGAAAAGACAAGCTGCAGGCCGAAAAGCTGCTCAAGAACCTTACCTCGAATACTTCAATTAAAACAACGGTCATCAGGCCGGCGGTTGTTACCGGGCCCGGGACCGGGGACCCTATCATTCTGCAGACAATGTATATGGCCATGGGGATCGAAGAAGAGAATATTGTCTATCTCTCCGGTGACGGGAGCACCCGGCTGCAGCTTCTTGGTATTGACGATGCCGCCGAGGCCTTTGTACTGGCCTATAAATCGGACCAGTCCGCGGGGAAGGTCTATAACGCCGGGTCGGATGATGTCCCCACGCACCTTGAAGAAGCGGAAAATCTCAGGGAATCACTGGATCTTGACTACACCATTAAACACTATACCCCTCTCCGGCTTAAAATCCTGTCACTTCTTCTCAGGCCCACAGGCATGAAGTACTTTACCGGCGAACACCTCATGTATATGCAGAAGAACATGGTGCTTGACTGCGGCAAAATAAAGGAGGAGCTTGGCTGGACGCCGCAAAAGAACAACATGGATATTCTGGGAGATACAGCCCGATGGTATTCGGAAGAGAAAAAGATTTAGACGCAGATAGTTACTTCTCCCCGGATTTCCCAAAGGGAGCAAGGAATATCTTCTTAAGAAGCTGGACCAGTTTGATGAAAAGAATATAAAAAAGCATCCCGGGTCTTCTCTCACCCCCCGGGACGTTCATTTTAAGAAGGAGCCTGGCTTTTTTAATCTGGTTCGCGGTGAGCCTGTTACTTTTCATCTCCATATTTTTCAGGTGAAACTGCAAATTTTTATAGTTGGCCTGAATGTTCTGTTCATCCTCCTTATACCCTCCGGCCTTCACCACCTCAAAGAGAAGTTCCGGGTCATTCAACATCCTGTCCCTTATTTCGGAAAGGTCATGCATCAAGCGGTAGAGCCGCGGATTATCTTCATCCTGGTGACTGATGAGGAGCTGTATATACTGGGTAAGGGAATATGCCTGCTTGTAAAGTCTCTTCCTGCTGTTATAATCAAGGTCCCATTCGGACCCGATCTTAATTCTCGCTACCAGTTCCGAGACATTCTCAAGATGATCATCTGTTATCTTAAACAGCAGGTCCTCCCTGATATCGGGAACCTCCACAAACTTGTTGGATACCTCCCTGAGATCACCGAAGACACTCTCCATAAAGGAAGAGATAAACCTGTAGACCTTATGCTGCGAGAAAGGAGGGACCCCCGGTGCGGAACCGCCGGCTTCAGGAGGAAGATTATCAATCCTGTTGACAATTTTCCTTACATCTCTCAGGCTTATCTGGTTGAGGTCCGCTTCGATATTTGCTTTTTCCAGTTCCGATTTCAGTTCAAAATACCCCGCACTGACAAATTCATCCCCTATCTTGAGGATGTTGAGTTTAATATCCCCCAGCTTTTTTTTCATGTCATAGCGGTCGATCCTGCTGATACCGTCTGTTACCACAAGGATTTCGGCATTGAGCATCTCTTTATCATAGTTAATGTCATCAACAGCCTGAAAGACGGCCCTCTGGATATTTGTACTGGACCCCCCGGTTACGGTAAGCATGATATTTTCAACCAGCCGGGGAAAATCCTCTGTTTTTTCCACTTTGAAGAGTTCCCCGGTTGTGGTATCGAAGGGCCTGTAGTAGAGTTTTGCCCTGCTTTTAAATTTCCTCCTGAGAAATTCGGCAACAATATACTTTGAATAAAAAGACCTGAACTTCTGTTCCATGGAGCGTGAACGGTCAAGGAGGATATAAAATTTCTGCTCAAACCTGTTTGCGTCCTTGCCATACTCATCCCTGCTGGTAGATATGGGTTTAAAGGTATCGGCATCAGTCTCGTAGAATTTCTGTATCAGGAGGGACTTGGTAAAAAGTTTGATCTCAAAGATATCATCATCCTGGGCGAGCTCCCGGGGAAGGGCTTTCCTGAGCTCCGTGATTTTCCGGAACTTGTCAATCTCCATCCTGTCACTGAGAGGAGCGGTCCTGTCAAGCCTGTTGACCTCAATATTCTCTTCCCTGCTCGACTTGTAGGCGACTTCCTCTCTTGATATCTCTTCGATGGCTTTGTTCACGTCCGAAGAGACATCCTCGGTAAAGATGTTTCTGGCAATTTCAAAGAGGACATAGAACTCTGTGGGAAGGATCATCTGCAGATTGTCAAAAATTCCGAAGGTCTCCCAGAATTCAAAAAAATCAGGATTTCTATAATCGGGCATCTTCCGGGTCCTTCAGGGTAATAAAGAGATAACTATATGAGGTCCTCATAATCTTTCAAAATACCCATCTTAAGTTCCCTCACCTCTTCCACCGCGGGAACAATTTCATCCACACTCCTCTTCAGGGAGGCCAGTGTTATATCATCATCCTCTGATTTCTTTTTTGAGGGAAATATTTTCCTGAGTATTTCCTTAATGTCATATATCAGGCCCTTCCTGGCGAGGATGCTCTCCCTCTTCTCGGGATTTTCCCTCAACTCCTGGAAGATCCTTCTGATATTAAGAAGAAGTTCTATCTGTGATCCCGCGCCGGTGGTGTCGAAGTGGATCATTGTCTGCTGGAAGGCCTCCCGGTAGAGGTCAGCCTCGGATTTGTCCATGGACTTCACGGAAACATAACTGTTCAGGGTACAGAGGGCGAGGTACATCTCCTTCAAGTCATCGGTTGTGACCTTAAAACGGTTATGGGTCAGGGCCGATGCCCTGAGAAAATCGGAAAGTTTCGCGACTTTCCTCGGGCTCACAAAAAACCCGCTGTCATATCTCCTCATCTCCGATACATACCTGTTGACCACAGAGTTTTTCAGAAAGTAGATATAGTCGGGGATGACAATCAGGGCGTCCCTGTTTTTGTTTCTGATGATTTCATTCATATACTGGACCTGCTCGAAGTGGACCTTCTTCTCCGGTTCCACGGGGATACCGCCGCTCATTGTGTATGTATGGTCTATGAGAAGCTGCGAATAGAGATTGTTGTCCTCCGGGATAATGGATTTGTAGGTAAACCTGTCCAGAACAGCCTCGGTGACCTCATTCAGCCTCATGTAATTGGCCGTTGCGATTGCCGTATGAACGGAGGCATCGATCCGCTCCTGGCCGTTTATAAACTTCCTTTCGTTCAGGACACTGAGAAGTGACCTGAGAACAACATCACTGGCGTCGAAAAACTCATCGAGGAAAACAAAGTTCGATTCGATTATGGACCCCTTTATGTTGTGCTTGATCTTCCCCTTTTTAAACTCTTCAATATTATAGGGACCGAAATAGTTGTCAGGTGTCTGGTCTTTGCTTGCCTGGGAAGCAAATATGCGGGCGCCTTCAAATGTGTTAAAGATATAATTGGCAAGATATGATTTCGCCATTCCCGTTCTGCTCAGGAGAAGCATATGCTCGCCGGTCAGTATGGCGTAAAATGCCTGTTTGACGATCTCACCTCTTCCAATGACATTTTCCGATATCCTGTTCATGTGCCAGTTGAGATATTCCACAATGGTGGGGATGTCATGCTCGTGCGCCGCGGGAGCTCTCAGGGGGATAATTTCCGCGTCCTTATCGGGGACCTTTTCCCCGGGAACGGCTTTTGCATGGTCACCGGAAACCTTTACAGGCTCCTTCCCTTTAAGTTTCTCCCCGGGAAGTTCTCCCGTCTTCAGGGAATCCGGAAGTGCCGGGACCCCGGAATCACCTTCAAGAGTAATCACAGTGTACCCGTCACGGTCAAAGAGTTCCCTGATGTCATCGTTCATAAACGGTTTCCTTGTTTGAATTTTCTGATACGATGGGCAGCATTATTCTGAAAGACGTGCCTTCACCCGGGCTGCTTTTCACACCGACAAAGCCTCCGAGGTTCTCCACAACATTGGAGGCCGTGAGCAGGCCAAGACCCGTGGCTTCCTGCCCTTTCGTGGTAAAGAAGGGATTAAATATTCTATTGAGGTTCTCTTCAGGCATTCCAATTCCGGTATCTGATATTGTTATCACAACAAAGGGCCCCGTATCAGTGCTGATATTCTCGGTTTTTATGACGAGTTTCCCTTTTTCGGGCATGGCCTCCTCGGCATTTTCGATGATCTCAGAGAGTATCCGGCGAAGCTGTGAAGGGGTTGCCCTCACCGAAGGATTTTTATCGGTTGTTTCGATCTCCACTTCAAATCCCTCTTCTTTCATCCTGTTATAGACCACGTCAAAGGGATGTGTTGTAAGCAGCTTATTGATATCCACGTCCTCCTTCTCACCTTCATCCGGTCTTGAAAGAGTGAGGAGCTGGTCGCTCATGTTCTTTATCTTCCTGAGAGCGCCCTTCAGGGAATCGATGTACTCATGAGAGGGATTGTCCACATCAACATTATTGGAAACAAAGTTCAGGTCCATGACCATCTTGTTTATGGGATCTTTCAGTTCTGATGCCACACCGGAAGCAAGATGCCCGATGGCGGAGAACTTCTCCGCGGTCTGAAACCTTTCGGTGATCTCCGCCTGTTCGGTATTGTCATCAACCATGACAATGACCTTTTCAACAATACCCGCCGGATTCACAATTGGGTCCATGGTAATATTGATAATAATCTCACGTTTCCCGGAAATGGGCATATACCGCCTGTTGTTTTCCTTTACAGTCCTTTTTTCACGTTTACACTTCTCAAAGAGCCTTCCAAACCCCCCCTTTTTAAAACCGGGATAATCCATCAGGTTATATCCCACAATGGACTCGTCAGGTTCCCTTCCCATCATATGCCTGAGAGCGGCATTTTCACTGAGCATCACACCGGAAAGGTCCATCATAAATATACCGATGGGAGCGTTGTTGATGATCTCATCATTCAGGTCACGAAGTTCTTTGATCTCTTCAGACTGTTTAATCTGCTCAACAGCTTTCTCTTCAAGGATTTTCTTGCTCTCCTGCAGCTGCTTCTGGGTAAGAAAGCTTTCGGTAATATTTTTCATTATGCCCACAAGCCCGGCAATTTCTTTACTCTCTTTTTTTATGGGAGAGAAGCTGATCGAGAAATATATGGGATCACCGCTGCTTGTGATGGTTTTTATAACCTCATTTTTATAGATCTTCCCTTCATTTATTACCGACGTGAAGATATAATCGGTCCTCTCCAGGTCATTTTCGGGGATATAGTTCCTGTAGAACTTGCCGTTTTCCTCTTCTCTTTTTGGAAAGAACTGGTACCACGCGGAGTTTCTGTAGATCATGTTCTGCTCTTTATCAAGGACAAAGATAACATCAGTAGTGGCTTCAAGGAGGGTTTTAAAATCGATGTGGCTGTAACCTGCGGGTCCGCAGTCACTTTTTATCTTCCCCCGGAGTTTCTCTACTTCACCTATTAATTCTTCTTTCGTATAATCCTCAAGACTCTTCATGATCGATTTTTTCACTCCCGGTTTTACTCATGGAAATGTAATACCATACCTCAACTGCAATGCTGCCGAACGTTCCGAAAAAGAACGCGATGATAAAGGAAATCCTGTGAAAATGAAACAGAAGGTACCCTCCGATGAGAAGAGCGATGAGAAAAAGTATCTTCAGTGCATACCCCTGTAGCATCATCTTCATAAAATGAAGGACATTGGAGGTCTCCTTATTTTTTACCTGAAAGAGCCATATAACCGACAGTGCGGCACTGGTGAGAGTCCCGGTAAGGTAACCGATAAATTGAAATTCCTTCCCCGACAAAAGGAGAACCACAGAAATAATTAAATTAATACTCAGGGGTATTATCAGTAATACCGCAGCTTTTTTATATCTTATTTTCATTTTTAAACTTTGTTGGATATTTTTTTACTTCCCGGTATGATCATTTAGACCCGGAAGCAGTGATAACACTCTTAAAATTAAACCAGAACCGTCATAATGTCAAGAAAAGTAAAAATGCCCGGGAGAAAGCCATCCGGTCAGTTGATTTTTGACATCAACTCCTCGGAAACCTCTTTTACACCGGGTCTCCCGTCAAGTTCAACGATCTTTACAGAGTCCCCCTGGGAAGCAAGCTTTTTAAAATAAATAACAGACGCAAGGGTCCCGCCGGTTTCATCATAGTAGATGCCGTGCCGCTTGTTAATCGCTTCCTCATCCTGGTCGTCAGATCTCGCACTGAGAGAACCGCCACAGACACGGCAAACAAATTCACCGCCTTCTTCCCGGGGCTTTATCGCATCAATATAGATATTGTTGGGATGGTTGTTATCGTTTGCACACAGCCTCCGGCCCATAATACGGTTCTTTGCCGTTTCCCTGTCCAGGATTATCTCAATAACATAATCAAGCTTTATACCTTCCTCATCAAGGGCTTTCTTCAGCGCAACACCCTGCTCGGGATTTCTCGGAAAACCGTCAAGAAGCCAGCCTGAGGCGCAGTCATCCTGTTTTAGCCTGTCAAGAATCATGGGAATTGTAATATCATCGGGAACAAGCTCTCCCCTGTCAATATAATCCTTGGCTTTTTTACCCAGTTCCGTTTCACCCTTTATATTTTCTCTGAAAATAACACCTGATTCAATGTGGGCAATCTCATACTTTTTCTGGACGATTGCGCCCTGGGTACCCTTCCCACTGCCGTTAGGACCGAAAATAAGTATATTCATGTTTCCTCCGTTCTTTTAACGTTTTTATCTGTTAAATGGACCCCTGTCATCCGGCAACTGAGGACTATCCCGGAGAATAACAGAGGATAGATGACCGGATATTTTTCAGCAAAGACCGTTTTTAAAAATTTAATAAATGCGGTATAATGTCAATTATTAATCAGGGAAGGTTCAAATTAATAGAGGTGTGAGAGCAAAAAAATCAGAAAAAATTACAGTTATTAAAAAAGTTTTCATTAATTCGCTTTCAAAATCGTATTAATTTTAAAGGGAAGTGGTAAAAAAAACAGCCACGTCCCTAAGCGAGAATGTTATACCGGGTCATTCATGCATTTTTCAGATATTAAATTAATTGTTATTGACAGGCAAGAGGAATTTGGTTATACTATGAGTATAACAGAGGTGGGTCATTATGTCTACAATAAAAACTGCTATTTCAATAGAAGAACGTTTATATGAAGAAGTAAAAGAATTATCGTCCCGTTTAAATATACCAAAAAGCCAGATATTTTCTCAGGCGGTTGAATATTTCATCAATAAAAAAAACAACCTGGAATTACTGAAAAAAATAAACGAATCATATTCTGAAGTATTAAATGAAATAGATACTGAATATCTTGAAGCTGTGAAAAAAGCATATTCCCCGATAATTGATAAATGGTAATTGAACAGGGTGATATATTCTGGATAGACCTTCCGGCTCCAAGAGGGTCTGAGTCTGGCTACAGGCATCCTCATGTGGTAATCCAGAATAATCTCTTTAACAGCAGTAAAATCAACACAGTGATTTTATGCGCGCTGACTTCAAATATTCGGCGTGCATCTTCCCCGGGAAATGTTCTTTTAAAAAAAGGTGAAGGCAACCTGCCCAAAGCAAGCGTGATAAACATCTCTCAAATAATTACCCTCAATAAATTTGAATTAAAAGAAAAAATCGGGACTTTATCCCTGAAAAGAAGAGAAGAAATTATTAATGGAATAAAATTACTGATTGAACCGAAAGAAATAACATAATTATTTCTCAAAAATCAAACTCAAAATCGGGTTATGATAAATTTCGTTCTTCTTTTTTTTTAGTCACTGACAAAAAAGCCGGAAATAAATCCGGCTTATTCACCTTCCCGGCTGTTTGGGCGTTATTGAATTTCCGGGATGAAGTCCGGCGCTCTGATGCGGAATGTTTTTTCACTATTCGGCTATGGTGAGGAGTTTTTCCAGGTATTTTAACTCCGGTACCCCAAGTATTGATATATAAAGAGGGATAGTACCCAGCATTTTTGTAATATAGACAAAATTTCGAGCATAGTTATCCGGGGTTACTTTAGTATTATCTGTATTGATTAAATCAAACACCAGCTCATTGAGATAATTCTTTATAGCATAAGCAATAAACCAGGAAACAGAAAACTTCAAATTCCTCCTCAAATCCAGATACTTCTCATAAAAAACAGACTCGATATTTATATGTTCTTTTTTCCTGACGATAAGCCCATTGCACCTCTCCTGATACGTGACCCTTTCATAAGGCCGGGGTTCAAATTCGTCTTTGCTGATGATCCGCGCAAGTAAAAGAGAGATCAGTTTATTTTTTGACAGATGGAGTGTATCCATGGCTGTTTCAAATTCTCCAAGCAGTGTCACATCAATATTGATTGTTGTCCTCATTGTCTTAAACCTCCCGGTATATTAATAAGGGTTATGATTTTCCCATAATATTAATACGATTCCGGAACTGAATTAATAAAAACTTTTTTCAAATACACAGAAATTTCCCGGGATTTAATTTACACCCGGCTGTTTCATAAATTCATTGTATTACCCTTGACAATTTGTCCTGACCCTCTAGCATAGGAATGTGATGTTGTGTTAGCGCGTTCTCAATAAAGCGCGCCTGGTTTTTCGGATTATAAAGAGATAACATTTTACAGGTAGGTAATTTAAATAATTTTCCGGTTAAACGGGAGGGCTGTTT
>JBNKTL010000003.1:0-145684 GCA_050298055.1 Spirochaetota bacterium | reverse complement strand
CTCGGGATCAGTGTCCGGACAATACAGCGCTGGAAAAAGTCAGATTTGATTGATAAACGCAAAGGTTCCGAGCGGCAAATACCTCATAAGTTGACCGAATTTGAAAGGCAACAGATAATTGAAATATGCTGCCAAGAAATGTACAGAGACCTTTATCCCAATGAAATAGTGGCAAAATTGGCTTCTCAGGGCGTTTATATGGCCTCTGAAGCATCATTTTACAGGGTTATGAGTGAAGAACGGATGCTTTCTCACAGAAGAAGGTCTAAACCGCCGATGAAAAGGGAAAAACCGATGGTAGTCGCCACCGGTCCGGATCAGGTATATAGTTGGGATATCACGTGGTTGAGAACCGATATTATGGGCATGCATTATTATTTATACATGATAGAGGACATCTGGTCCCGTATGATTGTGCACTGGGAAATTCATGAAAGAGAGAGCAGCGAGCTTGCCGGAAAGATGCTTCAGCAATTGAACAGCAAAAAGGATTTAAATGGTGTGATTCTTCATTCAGACAACGGTTCTCCGATGAAGGGTTATACCATGCTTTCAAAGATGTATTCCTTAAATGTTCTTCCGTCATTTTCCCGCCCCCGTGTCAGTGAAGATAATCCTTATTCTGAATCATTATTCAGGACATTAAAATACAGGCCTCTTTATCCTGGAAAGTTTTCATCGATTGAAGATGCAAAGCACTGGGTCAAGGGCTTTGTTCACTGGTATAACTACGATCATATGCATTCAGGGATCAGTTATGTGACACCTTTTGAAAGGCATTACGGCAAAGACACAGAGATACTTAAAGCCCGTCGTGAAACATATTTGAAAGCACATGAAAAAAACCCGGGAAGATGGTCAAGGAAACCAAAAGCTTGGAAACATGAAAAAGTTGTTGGCATCAACTACCAGCAGGATAAAAAGGAATTAAATAAAGCGAGTTAAAAAAGGCGACAACTTTCCTGAAAAGGCCCAGGTTGAAGAGAAGAGGGGGGAGAGGTTTCACAGGTAGTACACGAAGAGTCTGAAGGAAAAGGGATGAAGAGGCTCCAAATGCAGGAGCCATCTTGTCGTAGCCCTTTGTATTAATTAATAATTAAGTTTGTTCATCATTATTAATTTTATGTCCAATAGAATGAAAATATTTTATATATTTTTTATCAATTTTATTAAAAACACTAATATAATCTTTACGAAGATTTGTATTTCCTTGATTAAATCTTTTGGCTTGTCCCCCTGCTGCTTGGACAATAAAATCTGCTACTTCATTTCCTGATACTAAAATTTTTTTATTACTATTAAAAATATTAATAATATATTTTTTTTCAATTTTCTTAGCATCTTGAATAATTTTGAAAACATCTTTTAGATATTTTAAATAACTATATGCTCTTTTTGAAAATTTTTCTACTAGAATACAAATATTATTTGATTTATAAATTTCAAGATTAAAATCAATTATTGTAGTAGCAATGTAATTTGCAATAATTTGAGCATTATTTAAAATTGTATTATTATATGTATTACATCCATATGAGTATGCAAATCGTGCAAATGTAATTTTATTGAAAAAAGATGATATATCATAGATTAATTTAGTATTATTAATATCTATTTCACTTGCATGTAAAAAACAACCTTTTGTGTCAAAATTCTTTAATTTTATATTATTCCATTCTCTATTAATATCTTCAATAAATGTTTTTACATAACAACAAAAACCTCCAACTGCGAATATTGGATTATTTTTGTCTTTAAGTTTTTCATTTCCACTTTCATCTATAAAAACTATTAAATCATCTGGATTTAGAGTTATTGTTGATGTGTTATTTTTTTTATTATGAGTTATATTCATTTTATAAAATAAAGAACCCCAAGGACCGACTTCAGGATATAGATCCCACTTTGACCTTCACCCGGACCCGGAAGGGCAAGTGGTTCGTTAAATCACAGCTAAACTTCTCTTTACACTTGAATAATACTCTCATCTTCTCTGTTTTTCAGTGGCACTAAAAGTCTTTTCGGATCTCACTTGAGCAGGAAGTTCGGGTGCGGTAGCATGATAGGATGTCATAACAAGTATCTGGTTGGTGCTGACATTTTATGCCACATCATCATACCGGGTAATTTCAATCCCTTTGTGCCCTTCCTTGAATTGCCTGGTTATTCTCTCCAGGGATTTCACAATATCGTTTGTAAACAGTGCTTCTCCGCATTGTTCGCACACATAGGCAGGGATCTCCCTGACAACCAGCAGGGAATCATGATAATCATATGTCTGTGTTGTTTTTCCTTCTTTCAGTTTTCCGTGGCACCTGAAACAGGGTTCTTTATTCAAATCAATCATTCTCTTTTCTCCGTGTTTTAAAATCGTTGTTCCAAATATCCAGTGATGGTATATAGACAGTAATAATTCTTATGACTTCTGTTGTCTTATTATATCCGACAACAATATGTATATTTTTGTTATTGCTTTTTCCTGAGATCAAACAGCTCGGTAAAGGTTTGTCATCTGAATATTCTTCAATAATTTCACCGTTCATTATTGATTCAAGGACTTCATCAAATGACAGTTCATCCTTAAATCTCTCTTTGTCAGCGTGTTTGCTCCAGAGGACATTTTCTTTTATTATGGCTTCTTTTATGTTCTTAAGGTATTTTTCCATGTCTGAATTCTCTATTAAAGAAATATTATGAGCTCTCTGTCAAGTTTATTAAATATTTATCCCCCTGCAAAAAAGTTAGTTGATTCTAATAAAATTTTTGACCCTGAAACCCATTTTTCGTATATTACTCTAACGAACATACTGATCAAAACTATACGAAAGTAAATAAATTGGCTGTTATAACTGATGAAACACCAATAATCGAAACACCGGATAAAACCAGGATATTATTTAAGGACCCTATGGGGGATGCCGTAAAAGATCGAGGTCAAATGAAAACTGGGAATAAAAACAGTTGAAAATTATCCTCGCATAAAAAGAATTACTTCTTTGATTTGAAAAGAAGGAGTCATTTTTAGAGGAAAATTATGAACATAGAAAATTGTAAAAACTGTGAAAACTACCAGGACCGGATATCCGATTCGATCCTGTGCAGGTACCAGAATATAGTGGAATATATGGTTATTGACGGTAATGCGATTATTTCCTGTCCAAAGGAGAGATAGGAAAATATGAGCATATTCCTGAAAGAAGATAAAATCTGTCAGTGATAACGGGATACGGTGTTTGAATCGCGAGCCATAGGCGGTAAATGTGATGATCCGGTGGTGTTGATCAGGAAAGACGCGGACCGTATACTCTGTGACTGCGGCAGGATTGACAGCCTGGATGAAATGGGGAAGGTGAAGATCATCCTGATCAGCCATACCCATCTCGATCATTTCAGCGGCTTTGATGATATTTTTCGCCAGCAGTTCGGTTCCGGCAAAGACCTCCGGGTCTACGGTCCCCGGGGGATCACGCGGCAGGTTTTTTACAAGATCAACGCGTATACCTGGAACGTGGCCGATCCTGATTCGCTTCATGTAACTGTTCACGAGATTATCGGAACTAAAATCAAACGGACCCGGTTTTCCGCCATGGGGAACCTTGAAGGTGATTTTCTGGGGGAAGAACAGCTAACAGGCGGGATCATCCATTCCACGGACAGCTACTTTATCAGCTGTATTGAACTGGACCATAAGACACCGGTCCTGGCATACCGGGTTTCCGAGTATGACATGCTGAGTGTTGACAGGAAGAAGCTCAATGAATCGGGCCTTGAGCACGGCCCCTGGCTTCAGGAACTCAAGGAGTGGGCCGTGGACCCTGTTCATGAAAAGCTTCTGATTGACGGGAAAGAGCATTACTGCAAAGATCTTGTTCATCTTCTGAAGGAGAAGAAAGGTGATTCTGTTGTTTACATGGTAGACTTTACCCCGGTGAAGGATTATGATGAGATCGTTGAATTTGCCCGGGATGCCGGTGTCCTCTACTGTGAGAGCTACTTTTCCCGGGAGGATGAAGAACTGGCCAGGGAGAATCATCACCTGACTTCGAAAGATGCCGCGCTCCTGGGGCGCGATTCCGGGGCCGGGAGGCTTGTTCTTCTCCACTTCTCCAACCGGTACAGGGGCAGCGAAGAGAGGATACTGGAAGAAGCGAGGAAGTACTGCAGGAATGCGGAATAATTTTACCCGGGCGGGAGCAGCACTTACCGGAATGATGTTTAATTGTTTCCAAATATGAGACGAAAGGAGTCTTCATCTTTAACATGCCCGTACAGCGTTGCTGTGAGAAAATCGCCAAATGTGTAGCGGTCCACAACTGCCATGTGCTCACTGTAGAGACCTCCCGGTTCATCGTGAAACCAGAGGATAAACCCGGGCTCATCGTCCGGTCCTTTCAGAAGGCGATGAAAGACGCCAAAATTACTGTTAGAATCGTCATATACAGCCAGCATGTCGCCCGGTTGATTGAGTGTGAGCTGTTCAGGAGTGAAATCGTACTCTTCGGGATCTTCATGTATGTCGGCAAGGAAATCTTCCCCGTACAGCATTTCGTTGGAAAGAAAACTTTCTTCCACGCCATTGAAGAACGTATTATTTCCCGCTTTGATCTCAGCGCGGTCTTCTTTCCAGTGGGGAGTGAATTTTGAAATATTAGTCGGTTCCAGGCCATCACAGAGGGAGAGAAACTGAAGGTAATCTTCAGGCGGCTGCCACTGGATCGCCGGGGAAAAATCGGGTGAATCCTTACAGGGGGGCAACAGGGACCAGTATTTCAGGTCCTCTCCTGCATCGAACCAGACGACAAATTTACTCATGGGATCGGATCCCTCAATGGTCCATGTTTCAATAGCGGTACCTGCAATGGTAAGATCAAGGAGGCTCGGAAGATTCTCATTTCTGCGAAGTGCGTCAAGATCTGCCAGTAAACGTTTGGGATCCTCTGCCCAGATGTTCCAGCGTTCTATGGCAGACTTTTTCCCTCGTTCCCATACTATACTCATTATTGGTCTCCTTTTTAAAAAAAGTATGACCCGGAAAATATGTGTAAATAAGCATAGTGTCAACCTGTTTTTCAGTTTTTTAACTCAATTCCTGTTGACAGTGTTAAACATACAAATTCATGTTAGATGATATGTCAATATCTCTCAAATTTCTTTCCCATAAAATAGTACTTTACATTCCCGCTGCCCGGCTTTCTCATTACCGGAATGGAACGGGAAGTTGGCGCTCATTTGAACCCGGAAAAACCGGCCGGAAAATGTTAATTGTGAATTTATTTGAAGACCAATGGACAAAATTAAACTGGGGATAAGTTCATGCCTCCTGGGAGAGAGAGTCAGGTATGACGGTGAAGACAAACATGACCGCTGCCTGAAAGAGACACTGGAAAAATATGTGGAGTGGGTACCGGTCTGCCCCGAGGTGGAATGCGGACTGCCTGTTCCCCGGGAACCCATGCGGCTTGTGGGCGACCCGGAAGATCCGCGCCTGGTGACCCGGAAAACAGGTAAGGACCATACTGACCGGATGGTCAAATGGGTGGAAAAGAAGATCGGGGAGCTTGAAGAAGAGGAACCGGCAGGTTTTATCTTCAAGAACAGGTCTCCCAGCTGTTCCTGCATGCGGAGCGTAAAGGTCTTTGGTGCTGATGGTAAATCCGTGCGGAGGGGACGGGGCCTCTTTGCCGGGGCCTTTATGGACCGGTTTCCTTATATCCCCGTGGAGGATGAAGAGAGACTCGGTGATCCCGGGAAAAGGGAGAACTTTATCCGGAGGATCTTTGTCTTCAGCAGGTGGAGAGAGTTCGCAGGAAAAGGCGGCGGCGCGGAAGATCTTGCGGCGTTTCATGCGGATCATAAGCTCATCTTCATGGCGCACAGCCCTGTCCATCTTCACAAACTGGGCAGGCTGGCCGCGGAGGGAACGAAAGGTGAAAGAAAGAAAAATCGTGATGAGTATTTTCTTGTCATGATGGATTGCCTTAAACGGGAAGTAACGGTAAAAAAGAACAGGAATGTCCTGCAGTATATCATGGGATACTTTAAAAAACATTTAAATGCTGACGAGAAAGTGGAACTCCTGGAGGCAATAGATGACTATTATCATGAACAGCTCCCGCTCATAATACCGCTCATTCTTCTCCGTCACTATGTGAGAAAGTTCGGAGTTGAATACCTGGAGAGCCAGTACTACCTCTACCCCCCTCCGGTTGAACTGATGCTGAGAAACCGCGTATGAGACACATCCGGAGGACAAACCCGGCTCATGTTAGGGTCCCTTCGGGTGATGGGAGACGCCGGAATTGCAGCTGCAATTGTTATATAAACAGAAGCATCGCGAACTGAATTGAGCTGATCATATTTCATCTCTTTGAACAGGTTGCGGCAGAGAAAAATAAAATGTTGCTCCGCTGTCCATTTCACCTTCCGCCCATATTTCACCATTGTGACGATTAATGATCCGCTGGGCAATTGCCAGACCAACACCGGTCCCTTCATATTCATCAGCCCGGTGAAGTCGCTGGAAGACGCCGAAAAGATTGTCCGCATATTCCTGATTAAAACCGATACCGTTATCACGGATGAAGACGACAATTTCCTTTTCCCGGGAATGGGAACCTATTTCAATTCGCGTCTGCTTGCGCGTCCGTGAAAATTTTACAGCGTTTGAAACCAGGTTTGAGAGTACCACATGCAGCATGGAAGCATCAGCGTAAACCTCCGGAAGGGTGCTGATGTTCCACTCAATATTTTTTTCAGAAATATCGGGATTTAAACTCTTTATTGTTTCGGATACAATTTCTCCCAGTTCAACAGGTTTGAGATTCATTGTCTGGCGGCCCAGACGGGAAAACGAAAGAAGATCATCTATTAAAAAACCCATTTTCGTAGCCGCATTAGAAATGAAATTCATGTAATACCGGCCCTTTTCATCAAGGGTTGTTCCCGTATTATTTTTCAGCAAATCAATAAAACCATTAATATGTCGAAGCGGTGCCCTGAGATCATGAGATACGGAGTACGCAAAAGCCTCCAACTCCTTTGTGCGTTCCTGTACCAGTTCTTCGAGATGATCACGATATCGGCATAGCTCTTCTTCGGTTTGTTTACGCCCGGTAATGTCAATTCCCGTGCAAATGATAAAGTCAATATCACCCTGTCGATTTATGACCATGGAGTTTAACCAGTGAATTAAACGCTGCAGGCCATTTTTTGTTACCAGGTATTTTTCATATTCCCGGGGAAAATCTTTGTGGGCATTTTCTATAAATGTTCGGATTTCTTTTTTGTCTTCAGGTAAAAACAATATGTCCCAGAACGGTATCTGCTGAATATCTTCGACAGTATAGCCCGTGCATTTCTGGCAGGCCCTGTTAAAAATAATAATCTTCCCCGATAGATTAATGACTATTACCAGTACATCAGCTGTTTCCAAAATCGTTTTAATAAAGTTGCGTTCGCGGACCAGTTCGTTCTGAACCTGTTGTTTTTTCATAATGTTGATAATAAGACCGGCAATTAAACCTGCCATAATAGCAAAGCTGCATAAGATAAAAAGAATCGTTTTATGATATCGAATATAAAATGAATCGGGTTTATTGATGATAATACTGTTTGTTGGAAGCAGGGACTGGTTGATCTTATACTTCTTTATGAAACGGTAATCGAACATTGGCAGGTTTGTACATGATTGAACAGGGATATCATCTGTTTTTTTCCCTTTCAGAATATCAATTCCCATTCTGGCGGCATCCCGGCCATGTCGCCGGGCATTTGTGATGATCCCGCCGACAATGCCTTCTCCCAGTGATGTTTCCCAACAGGAATAAAGGGGGCGTTTCCCTTTTTGGAGTATTTCCAGTCCTTCCCTGACAGAGAAAAATTTCCCCCGGGGATCCAGGTGGTAGGATAATACAATGACGGCGGAGTCTTCCGGCATTTGCCGGATCTCCCTGACAACCTGTTTCTCATCGAGACCTGCAATATCACGAAGAGTAACCCGGTTGTTAAATGAAGGTTTCAGGGCAAGAAATCGCTGTCGATGTAATCGGCCGGTATAAGAAGCGTCCGAGACTATCCCGATTGTTTTGATTTTTGGCTGGATAGAGAGGATGAGTTCAATGGTAGCTTTTAAATCAAAATCTTCCAGGATACCGGTAATGCCTTTATAGACGCCGATCATGACCGGCGTATAATTATTGAGACCGCAAAAAACAACGGGGACGTGAGGGAAAAGGCCGTCACGGTATCTTATCAGGAAATTTAATGCCGCGTTATCAGTAAAGAGAATGAGATCAAACTCGAGATGCCGGTATTTCTTCTGATAGATCCTGTAGAGTTGAGGGAAGAGTTCTTTTGCCGGAAACCGCCTTGTGTCCATATACTCGGTATAAAGCTGAATGTTAAAGGGAGCGCCGGCAAATTCTTCTTTAATTGCCCTATCCAATTTACCGGTCCATTGAAATGTTGCATGTTGTGAGTGCAGAATAAGAACTTTTTTATCAGCTCGAAGATTACCAGTCTGAGTATATGCCGTATTTACAAATAATAAAATTCCAAAAGATATAAAAATATTTTTTATCATATTTTTGTCTTTTCGGAATTTTCTCGCCATAACAGTATAATAGAGTAAATACTTAAAAAGGACTTAAAAGATAATTGTACGAATACGCGCAACCGTCATAAGGAAGGTCCACAGGTCATGCTGCTTCATTACTTATATCGGCCGATACAATTTCAACACCCTGTTGAGTGTCTGGAGAAAACCGGACATTTGCCTGCAGGGACGAAACAGGATTGTTCAAAAAATTCCCCGCAAAAGATCAACTTGGAACACTGCAATTTATAAATGATATTTATTCATTAATAAAAATGTCAATGACAATTTTATTAAAACCTAGGGACAGTCCCTGTGAAGAAAAAGACGTGAGACTTTTTTCTTCGCATTGTACTCAAGACCAATTGAGAACCTGTCTATGCAGTAGCCGATAGTCCTTTCATGCTTAAAGTCGTTCTCCCCGAAGGAAAGATCAATGTCGATCTTGTCCGATCCCAGTGTGATCCCGTTTTCCAGTTTCCACCTGTCCGATATGATCCTCATCATCCGGATCTCATCGCTCTCATAATCGAAAAGCTGAAGCCCGGATGAGCGGGAGGCCTTCTCCAGGTTTTTCCCCTTCAGGTTGCGGCCATCTATCTTCAGCTTCCGCAGAATATCACTCCTGGAGCCGAAGAGAGATATCCTTAACCCCCCGCGGGAATCGATGACCACCGGGGAGAGCTTCTGTCTCTTGATCCCTTTCAGGCCGCTTTTTCCCTCAATAAGTTTTATCTCCGCAATACAGGTGTCTCTCCATTTTATCCCCCTGTAGACAGAGTCGATCTCTATGACCCCAATCAGGCCGCCGGGAGATATTTCCAGATGCTCGGTGCCGGAAAGACCCGTATCAAATTCCTGCATGGTCATGCTGTCTTTGAAACGGATGGTTTTTCGGGAAACGATCTCTTTTTCATCGATCTGAAAATCTTCCCCGCACTGATGGGCAATGACATTCTTGACAACATAAAAGCTGAGGGTCGCCGATTTCACCCTGTTGTTCATCCGGAAGTATTTCTTCATTCCGAACCCGGGCATTATTCTTATTTTCAGAGGCGATCCCCTGAAATAAAAGGCGATCTTTTCGCCAATGCCGTCATCTCTCTTCCCCTCAACCCAGGATGTTTCAATCTTGCCGTCAAATGCCTTGGAAGGGGCGTAACGGTCAGGGTCCTTTTTGTCTTTCAGGTAGCTTGAGGCTGAGTGAGCGGACCTGAGGTACGCGTGCATGTTGTAACCGTTGCATGCTTCATCCGCCCGGAGATTATGAGCAGAGAATGCCAGGAGTAAAAGAAAAACGTAAATCAACACAGTATCAAAATATCTTCTCATCTTATCCTCCTTTTCGGATTTTACCGGAAAGTTTCTTTATAGAATAGAATCGGTACGGATGTCAATTCTTTTGAAAGGAAACACGTACTATCTATTTGACATTATTATAATTACTTATCAGGATCATTTTTTTCTTTACTTTTTTTCATATTTAATAGCAAGTTCCTATTGGAAATAAGGAGTAGCTCAAAATGAAAAAAATTATTGTCTCAATCACTATGATTTTCCTGTCACTTACGGGGGGAGATCTCAATGCATTCCAATACAACCACCGGAATGTTCCTATCGGCGAACGGGCCGCTATGATGGGCGGAGCTTACACGGCCCTCTCCAATGACATCTCGGGGGCGTACTATAACCCGGCCGGTCTTGCGTTTATCACCCAGACGTCGATTTCTATGAACGCGAACATGTACAGCTACCAGGAATATATCTACCGGGATGATCCTTCATCTCCCCAGATCCCCCTGAGAAAACTGGAACTTGTACCCACTACCTTCGGTATCAATTTCAATGTCACAGACCGGTTCTCTACCGCCGTTTCCGCTTTTGTCATAGACAAAACAAAATTTTCAGGTTCCAATATCCGGGGAAACGAGGTAGCGAATATTGATATTGATACTGAAACGACCCTTCTGGGGCCCTCTTTCTCCTACAGGTTAACCGACGGTCTCGCGCTGGGTGTCTCGGCGTTTTTTCAGTACTACAGGGGGAAAATATCCATATTCGGCGACGACGGTACGGGATATATAACGGAGCAGAAGAGCCAGGTGACAAGCGGAGGCCTGGATATGATTTTCGGGGGCAAATATCTTGTCATGCCAAAACTGCATCTCGGGTTGCAATACGGGATGGAAACCATTAACATCAACGGATCGAACACCTATTACCGAAGCGAGTCAACCAATCCGCCCCCTGTTTCGGGAAGTACGGATGAATATGATTACCGCCTGCCCGGCAGGGCTACCCTGGGGGTTGCTTATGAAGAGAAGAAAAAATTTACACTCGCACTGGATGTTATCTATTATTTCCCCATGAAATATTCCGCTCACCACTATATCACGCGACCGGAACTTGATTCCACCGAATACCGGGAAGAAAGACATTACGATATTTCCCTTGGCTGCGAATGGTATCTTAACAGCGCTTTCGCCCTCAGGCTGGGGATATTTTCCAACACCTCGGGTGCAGGTGATAACAAGCTGGGTGAAGGGAACGATGTTAACCGCTACGGCGGAAGTATCGGCATCGGGTATGTCAACGGCGAACTGTCGTCGGGATTCGGGATAAGCGGTATGTACGGTGAAGGGGGGAGCTGGGACAGGTTATTTTCCCTGAGCCTTATCGTGGGAGCCACGGTCCGGTTCGGTTCGTAAGGCAGAGAGGGATGAACCGGCGAGGGCATGTATCAGGAAAGCCGCTCACCAGAGGGGGGTCAGAGCAACCCCATAGACCGAACGGAACATTACCGCCCACCCCAGGCATCAGAGCATCTCCGACAGGTAGATGGGATGCCGTACAAGCCCGTAGATACCCGTTGTGCGGAGCTGCATCCCCTCCCGGGGAGGTGACCACCATTTAACGATAAAGAGGGGGATAGTCCCGACAGCCAGCCCAGGGAGAAAGATGATCCCTCCCACAACCAGGTGCAGGCCGGAAAGGTCAAAGCGTGGCTGGGGACAGAAGGGGAGTATGACACGTCCCGCTGTCACCAGGATCAGTACCGCTGCCACGAAAACCGGGTTGCGCCTCAGCCTATGAAGGGAAAAGAGAGAAGTGGCCCCCGCCAGATCAGTTAAGAAAGCTATCGAAGAAGCCGGTTTAACCGGGTTTTTGTTTGTTGCTGATGAAAAATATGAGCCGGGTATGATTTGAGAAAGAACGGTTTCCCGCGTGTTAATAAGAGTTCTTAATTTTTATAATACACGCGGGATGCCAGACTTGACGGATAACCTTCGGAATCCAGGGTTCCTTCATCATCACCCCAATATAACTCATTACTGACAATTTTAACAACCTGCGAAATGGGACTCTTGTCTGTGGTAATAAAGATTTTTTCTGCTCCGGAAATTGATGCGGATTCACCCATGAGTTCATACGTATCGGTGCTGCTTGAAGTTGAAGGCCCTCCGCTGCAGGTATTATCACCGGCCCATTCATCCCTGGTTGTTGTCAGGCTGTTACCTGAAAAATCATATGTTATCCTTTCACCGTTGCCACCGCCGTCATCAAGACAATTGCTTTCCCAGGAACCCTGCATGTCCGCTTCAGAGAGTACATGGGTTACATCATCTGGATCTCCAGAGTTATCATTGCCGCTCTCTTCACATGAGAGTATTGCAAAAGTAAAGAGAAATATACAAAGAGATAAAACAACAGTATTCTTCTTCATTGGGTATCTCCTGGTAGATGTTAAATTAATATGAAATGGTGCTTTTATCACTCTCTTAATTTTAATGTATAGATAAAGAGTGTTCAGGTCGTCCCATTTTGCATAATGGGACAGAAAAAAATTTCAAGAAAAATTTTGTGATAAAAAAGCCCTGCAGGATTCTGATTCCGGGAATATTATGTCAAATGAAGGGCACATAGTCTGAATAACCTGTTTGTTCAGGATGCTCTTATATAGTTGACAAAAATTTTATTTAGGGCATATTATGTGAAGTCCTGGAGAAATATGAGTGGGAATCAAAGCACTGGTCTGAAATTGGAGAATTAACTGCTACCAATACTGAGCTTTTCGAATATGCAAAAAAACACAATTACACCCTTGTTTCCATCGATAAGTTCCGTTCAAGAGTCAGAGTCCTTCCATTAAAAAAGAATGGCCAGTGAATGGGCAGGAATATCATGAAATGGAAAAAATAAAAAAAGGAATACCCTTTTCAAGGTATCCCCTTTTTCCCTTTCGGGGTGTACGAGACTCGAACTCGCGACCCCCTGCGTGACAGGCAGGTACTCTAACCAAACTGAGCTAACACCCCTCATTATGAGTTAAAACAAGTATTAATTCCGGCACTATCTGTCAAACAAAAATTTGAGTATTTCTTAAATTAATTGACAAAAACAGGGCCTTCCCGGTTAAAATTTCACCGGCCGGGGATTTTTTTTTCTCTCTTTTTGAGGTTCATATATTATTTCCCGGGTAACCCTTACGGCTTATTTATACACAAAGTATATATGAAGCCGCCATTAATGGCAATATCTAATTTAAAAAGAATCTAAACTATGTTTAAAAGAAAAATGAAATATAACCTGGTCTATTACGGCAACGATACCCTTAAGGCGGTGGCTGATGAGGTGAAGAACATTGACGGTGAAGTTAATGAGCTCATTGACTCCATGTACAATGTCATGTATAAAGAGAAGGGGATCGGACTGGCTGCTCCGCAGGTTGATGTCTCAAAAAGGCTTATTGTTGTTGATATTGAAAACTACAACGGGCCGGCGCTGACAATTATTAACCCTGTGATAAAGGAGTTTTCCTCCGAGGAGGTCCCCTATGAGGAGGGCTGTCTTTCGCTGCCCGGGATAAACAGTGAAATCATACGTCCGGAGAAGATACTTCTTGCGGGGATCACCCCTGAGGAGAAGGAGATAGAGCTTGAGGCTGACGGGCTCCTTGCCAGGGTCTTGCAGCATGAGATAGACCATCTCAATGGAAAGGTCTTTATCGATCACCTGGATGACTATGTCCGGAAAGAGTTGAAATCCCAGCTTAAAAAGATTAAGAAGATGAACAGGGACTCGTGAAGATAGGTTTTTTCGGCACACCGGAAATATCAGGCCGCTGTCTTGATGAGTTGCTCGAAGAGCACGAGGTGCTCTTTGTGGTAACCGCGGAAGACAAGCCGTGCGGAAGGAACCGGAAGATTAAATTCTGTCCCGTAAAGGACCTTGCCCTCTGCAGGGAGATCGATGTCCTGCAGCCCTGCGACCTCTCTGATCCCGATTTCATCGAAGTCCTAAAAAGCTATCATGCGGATATTTTCGTGGTGGTGGCCTACGGTCTCATGATCCCGGAGGAGGTCTTCACTCTCCCTCCCCTGAAGAGCATCAATCTTCATCCCTCTCTCCTCCCCAGGTACAGGGGGGCCGCCCCGGTCCAGTGGGCATTGATCAACGGGGAAAAAGAGACAGGTGTTACGGTACAGATGATAAGCGGCAGAATGGACGCGGGTGATATTGTTGTCCGGGAGAGAATACCCATTGACGAGGCCTGGACCGCGGAAGATCTCTACAATCATGTGATTGGGATAAGCGGAGCTCTCCTCAACAGGGCAATCGTGTCGCTGGCAGAGGGGAGCGTGGTACCGGTAAAGCAGGATGAGAGTGAGGCAAGCTACTGCGAAAAGATCGGGAGAGAGACTGCGCATATTGACTGGTCCCTGGGTTCAGAAGATATCCGCAATCTTGTAAGGGGGCTTAATCCCAAACCTGTGGCGTGGACCACGTTCAGGGGAAAGAACATGAAAATATGGACAGTGTCCCTGTTAAAAGAAGAGACCGCTCTTGAACTGAAGCCGGGGCAGCTGGGTAAGTTTATGAAAAAGAGGCTGGCCGCGGGTACGGGCAGCGGCCTGCTGGAGATAACAGGTATACAGCCGGAAAACAAAAAACTCATGGACGGGCTCTCTTTTCTCAACGGCTACAGGATCGGGGAGAGTGAAGAGTTTTTTGAATAGTGAATTAAGGAATTTTGTATGATAACCCCCCCAGGGGGTGGCTCACGGGAGTACGAAAAAAGGGAAAAGTTATATGAGCCGGGGGCTTCCCAGGATACATTCAAGCCTGTTCCTGTAATCCGGTCTAATTCTTTTCCTTTTTCTGGTATTTTTTTAACGTAACCATTTTTCTCAGGTTAAGGAGAGTGGTATAGGGGGATTCCCTGCTGGTCCGGTTGGCAAGCCAGAGGGGGAGTGAACCGCCGGGGTCCACACTGAGCCTGTAGGTTACCCGGACGCTCTTCTTCCCTGTTTTTCTGAAAGTCCATTTCCCTTTCAACTTCCTGACCCTCACCAGGTTATTCTTTACAGGGACGTGGTAAGAATCCACTGATTTCATATTAATCGTAAACCACCTGTATGCCGGGTCCACCCGGGTAACGGTTTCAATGACTGTGTCCCTGTCTGTGACGGGCCACGGGGTTTTATATACGGAATAGATTACCAGCACACTCTTGTTGATCCTCTTTACAACTTTTGCTTGAGTACAGTCGGCAATCCATTGGGGCTGGGCGGGGATATCCTTCATGACTTCCCCCAGCACTTTAAGTTCCGACTTTATTGTGATGACGGCCTTGAATTCATCGACTCTGGAATCCCGGGCCGGCCGGGTAAATACACTGATCCCGTTTTTGGCTGTCACCAGTTTCCAGCCGTCCCCTGCCGGGGAAGATCCCGGATCGATTATGCTGAGAGATAAAATGATTATGATAACAAAGCCTGCTTTTCTCATAATTTTAAACATATACTGTTGCAGAATTCTTGTATATCTTTACAGAGAGAGCTTTTTATGACAACAATTATTTTTCCCTGATGTTGATTTACCCCTTGAAGTGCAGGGTTTTAATAGTCATTGACGTAAAGACCCAGCTATATGATTAAAAAATATGTTTATTCAATAAAAGCATCAACAATGTGACCCCGCCGCCTCCGGTGGCAGGGACACACCAGTCTTGTTTTTTGTTAACATGCCAATTTTTATACATAGATGAGAAGTTACTAATTGACAAATTAGCTTATTTAAGAGAGAATTACTAAACTATGTCATACAGGGACAGAAAAAGATCGAAGAGGCTGAGAAGGGACAAAGGGCATAATTATTTCACCGGTGTGAGTGAACAATCTGTAATAGCTTCTGAAAAAAACAGGGCCAGGGAGTTGAGAAAATCCCCTTGGTGGAGGAAGAAAACTTCAACCGGTATCTGCCACTACTGCAGAAAAAAATTCAATCCCGGTGATCTGACCATGGATCACAAAATTCCTCTCTCAAAAGGGGGACGGTCGGAAAAAAACAATCTTGTCCCGGCATGCAAAGAGTGTAATAATAAGAAAAAATATCTCCTTCCCCTTGAGTGGGAGGAGTATATAAACAGTTTGAAAAAATCCGAAGGAGAAGGACCGGAAGATGACAGGTAATGCAGGACAGCAGGTAAAAAAAGGAGATGTTCTCTTTTACCAGGGTAATATCCCGAAGGAGATATTTTTTCTTCAGGACGGTGCGCTGGAAATCCTGTCGGCTTCAGATGAGTTTGACGGTCTCGATCCGTCGATAATTCTCTCCAAGAGTACCCGGGTGGGGGTGTTATCGGGTAAGAGAGCGGTTCCCTCATTCAGCCCCGACCTGGTAAAACCGGGGACAATGACAGTGAGGGCAATAGCAGATTCCCTGGTAACCAGGATCCCGGTCAGCGGCGGATTTAAGATGCTGTCCCGTTCCGATCCTGCCAGGGCCCTTAATATCCTCAAACACCTCTATACACTGAAGAAAAGCTTTTCCGAAAGTACGGATAAGATAAACAAGCTCTACGGAAACGTATCCAGGGTCAGCGATAATATCTCACTCATTTATAAGGAACTCTCGGTTTCAGGCGCCGATGAGAAACTTGATATGAATGCCAATGATCTCTACAATGAATATAAATCCGGCGGGGGAGAAATCCCCCGGGAGTTCACGGCAAAATTTCTTGTGACTGACAGCAGCAGGTATTTCAATAAAGACTACTCAATTGAAACAGGAGATGACGGGTCGGGCAACCGTGATCTCAATGAGTTTGTGAAAAGGATCCTGATGCTTGATGGGACGATTTCTTCATCCATGGTTAAATCAGATCCTGAGATCGGTGCCATGATGCACAGCGCCCTGACGGGAAATCTTATTGCGGTCCTGAATGATATTGAACGAATGAATTCGCATGTCTACAAGGTCATGAACAGGCTTTTCGGGGACGGCGTAAGCTGGACCACCTTCCTTACCGATAACGGGGGATTTGACCAGTGGAAAAGCACAGGGCGGCTTCATGACGGTTTTGTGAAGGATTTTCTGACCCTTATTGTTAAGATCAATTCAGTCTATGAGGAGGTTTCCGGCCGTAAACTTACCGCGGAATTTCCCGGCCTGAAAAGGATCCATCTTTACTTTAAGACCGGCGGGAAAGCAGCCCCGGCCGGGGCAAGACAGGGGGCCCCAGCACCTGAAAGGAGTGCGGCTTCCGCTTCAAAGGGGAACATAAAGGAAGTTGCCCGGTCCATGAACCAGATATTTGAATTCTCAGTTATTGACAAGGAGTTCCGGGAGCGGTTCATCAAGCTTCTCAATGATTTTAAAGGGATGAAAAATCCCTTTGATACCGAAACAGAAGGACGCAAGATAAGAAGATTTATCACCAAAATGTACTGGCAGCTTTACAAACAGGTATACATCAGAAGCAAAGCTGAGTCGAACCTCCCCATTCCGGTACGTCTTATGCTCAACTACGGGTTTGTTGACGAAGCTCTTCTTGAAGATGCCCAGATAAATGATCTTCTTGAACTGCTGAGAATGAGAGAGGAGACAGCGGATATTCCCGTCTTTTATGAACAGGATTTCCTCTCTCTTATTCATTCCGGTGAGGAGATGCCCAGTATCACCGAGATGGGGCTTACTTACGAAGCGCATCTCAGGGAGGAAGCCAAACACGCGACCAGGAAAAAATCGGAAGAGATGAAGAATGAGATTGAGGATGAAAACCTGAAAAAAACCGTATATGAGATTGAACAGCGGCTCAGGAGTACCTCCGCGGTCTGTTCAGGGTCCACCGCAACCGCTTTTCCTATTTTAAACGAATATGCCGTCAAGGGAAGCCTCAAGTCGCTCTACAGCTCAAAAAAGAAGATCAGTGACATTGTCAGGGAGATCATGGATATCGATTTTTCCGTTTTCCTGCGAGAGACCGTTCTGAAGCTGGGGGATGCCCGGGAGATCATCCAGGAGGAGGTGCTGCCCTATTTTATCATGCTTCCCATATTCGGAACACGGACCCTTCTCTGGCAGGAACTTTCCGGTATCGACAAGAGGTCCCGGGGGAGGATTGTTGTCCCGATATTTTTTATGGGTGACCTGAGGAAGAGTATCGCGCATACCCTTGCCTGTTTCCGCTGGGAGCTCAACAGGACCATTAAGGGACAGGCAATGTGGGCGGACCCCATTGAAGGGGGGATCACCGGTGAGTATTTTGACTATGTTAATACCTATAAGAAGAATCCCAATCTCTCCATGGAGGCCAAGGATAAGATAACCATGAGGTTCAAGAGCCTGAGAACAAACAGGGACAGGTTTGCCGACGATTATCTTCTCTGGGTGCTTTTTGAAAAGGACGGTATCATGAAGATGAACAATATTGTCCGGGGAATGTTTTTTAAACATATCCCGTTCAGGCAGGAGATCAGGGACAGGCTGGAAAGCATGCCGGCTTTCAACAAGTTTGCCAACAGGTATAAGAACGTATCCGCAAAGACCTACCAGGCATTTCTCAGAAGATACAAGAAGTACCAGGACGGAGAGGGTAAATATCCGGAAGAGATTGAAGAGTATTTAAAATTTCTCCAGATGTAGTCCAGGAAGCTAAGACCCCCTAACCCCCAAAGGGGGCATAAGAGTGTTGGAAAAATATCTTGCGCCCCCTCCGGGGGACGGGGGGAGGGAGTCTTAATACAATAAATAGTCCTCTCTCTTTCCTTTATATTTCTCCAGATCTTTGACTAACCTTTTATAAAAACTCTCATATGTCAGGCCTCTGCTAATGGATTTTCTGAAAAGGTCGGTGCCTGCAAGATGGTCTACGCTGTAAAATCCACTGTGTGCACGCCAGGCGACGTTTTTATATTCCTTCATTAAAAGTTGAATCACCCTGTATGAAAATTCCGTGGGGCTGAATTTTCCCCCGGTATAGAATATCTGGACTCCTCCGCACTTTTCTCCCTCATAATGGTTGAATGTCGGCTTGAAATATATGGGCCTGAACCTGAAGTTTTTTAACCCGAGGTTCCTGATCTTTTTTAAGAACGAGGAGGGCTCTATCCAGGGGGCCCCGATAAATTCAAAGGGTTTGGTTGTCCCCCTTCCCAGTGATATGTTGATCCCCTCCATAAGGACCACTGCCGCATATATTATCGAGGACTCATATGTGGGAAGATTGGGTGAGGGGGGAACCCAGGGGAGCCCCGTTTCGCTGTAGAGCATGTCCCTGTCATAGTTGGCCATCTTGATTATCTCCAGCTTTACACTTCGCGCGTATTCGTGTCTGTAGTAATTTGCCGCTTCACCAATTGTCATATCATAGATAAACGGCGCGGGAAAGGAGCTGATAAATTTCGTTTTAAACTTACTGTTTAGATACGGACCGTCTACTCCCAGAAATGATATGGGGTTGGGTCTGTCCAGCACAAGGAGTTCGGTTTTAGTCCCTTTAAGAGTGTCCATTATATGCTTAAGGTTTGATATATAGGTATAACACCTCATCCCCATGTCCTGTATGTCGAAGAGCACAAGGCCGGCGCTTTTTAAGAGCAGTTTTAATGAATTGTCACTGAGTTTATGAAGGTTGTAGACCAGGAGGTTCTGTTTTTTCTTCTCAATGTAAAGATTTTCGTCAAACTGGTTCTGGTATCCGTGCAGACCGTGTTCCGGTGCCAGAACCAGTACAATTGGTATTCCTTTTTCCCTTAACAGGCCTATGTTCTGTCTCAGGGTGAAATTCACTCCCGAGTGATTTGTGACAAGTATTGTCTTCACACCCCTGTACCTGTATGCGTGATCTTTTATGAAGACTTCAAGACCGGTCTTAACCCTGTGATTATTTCTGTTAAGATGATAATAACCGCCGGAAGAAGTACATTCTGTAAGGAACAGGTATGCGGAAAGCAGCAGAAGAAATAGAAATCTGTTTGTTTTTTTATTATCTGAAAGCATGCTTTTTTTTGGCATCAGACCGGTTTTCGTCAAGATATATTTTACTTCTGTTTTGTATTTACAAAGTCAAAGAGTCAGGTATCGTCTGGGGAAAAGAGCATCTCCAACATTTTATCTTGACATAACCATGCTCATTCCTGTAAATAGAAAAAACAGGAACGACAACAGACCTATGAGAAATACATCGATAACTGTCACAATACTCACCATCCTCTTTTTCTCAACCTGCGGTTCAAAATCAGTAAAAACCGGTAGCGGGAAACCTGATAAAAAGAGAGAAGAGAAGATACTGAAACAGTACAGTAAGGAGCAGGACAATAAATATAAAGACCTTATTGTTGATATAAAAAAATATACCACCAACGGAGCGCTCTACCAGGAAAAATATTACAAGCTGCTTATTGGAGTGGCAGTGGATATTGTTGATAATAAGAAGCTGAAGATCGTCAGGGGAAGCATAGGATTTTATTTTGATAGAAAGTCCCAGCAAAAGGATAAGCTCTATCTCGGGCTTGATGTTGATACCGGGATAACAGACGATAATCCATACGGGCGGGTGGCAGTTGAACTGCTGAAAAAGAATATCCGGGAGATCAGTGACACGGTGAATTCATGCCGGAGCATCTTTGAGGAGAAAGAGATTGTGGGGATGGTCATCGGGTTTAAATGGAGGTCTTATTCAAGGGCCGAACAGGTCAATATCTGGATCAATGAGGATGATATTATCAGGTTTGAAAAACGAAACCTCACCATTGATGAGCTCATCCAGAAAAGCACCATAACCGATACCTACGGCAAAATTATCAAGCTCCAACTATAGCTTCCAGTTCACCGCAGAGTGCCTTTATCTCCATCATTGTACCAATACTTATTCTAATATATTCAGACCTGATGTTCCCGGAAAAGTATCTTACCAGGATCTTCTTTTTTTTAAGCTTTGTGTAAATTTCTTCTGAACTTACGGCGGGGTGACGGACAAAAATAAAATTTGCCCGGGACGGTATTATTTCGAAACCGGTTCCCACCAGGTATTCTTCCAGGTATTCCTTATTGTTTTTTACCATCTCAAGGTTATATTTTATCCCTTTCCAGTCGGTAAGAGCGGCTTTCGCTCCCTCAATTGCCAGAATATCAACATTATATGAGTCTTTTATCTTGAGGAATCCTTCGATAATGCTTTTCTCCGCCGCCGCGAGACCGATCCGCAGCCCCGCCAGGGAGTAGGATTTTGAAAAGGACCGTGTGACAATAATGTTATCAAAGGTATTTACCAGTGAAAGAGCCGAGCCGCTGTAGAAATCAATATATGCTTCATCAACCACACAGAGTCCCCTGTAACTGGTGAGAAACTCCCTTATTTCATCAACTTCGCAATATGTTCCGGTGGGATTGTTCGGGTTGCAGATAATGACCAGGTCATATTTTTTCCGGAGAAAAGACTTGAGATTATAGCTGAAGTCTTTTTCAAGGTTGATCTTTTCATATTTAACCCCGTTGGCTTCCGCGAGCACATCATAAAGTGGGTATGAGGGATAGGGCAATGCCACCGTTCCCCCTCTCTCAATGAATGCCCTGAAGATCAGGGTAAATATCTCATCTGAGCCGTTACCGATAAAAATATTCTCGGACGAGAGACCGTTCTGGGAGGCAAACATCTTCCTGAGCACTTCTGCCCGCGAGTCGGGGTACCGGCGGAGCCTCTCCGTGCAGGCGTTCTTTATGGCTTCAAGGACAGAGGGGGGCGGCGGGAAGGGATTTTCATTGGTGTTAAGTTTTATATACTCATCAATATCTTCCGGCTGCTCACCGGGTAAATATTCCGTCATATTTTTTAAAATGCTGTTCCAGTACTTCATCTCTCTCTCCGGTTTATTGTCTCTGCGCGATTCCCCTGATATCCGATAAACGCTCAATGCCTTCTTTTTTCATATATTTTTCCAGTTCCCCGGTGAGCCATGCCGAACGGCCCGGATTCACAAGGTTTATGGTCCCAATGGATATAGCTGCGGCCCCCGCCATGATAAATTCAAGCATGTCATCCAGAGATGATATTCCCCCCATGCCGATGACAGGTATTTTTACACGGGAACAGACCTGGTAAACGACCCTTACCGCAAGGGGCCTTATTGCCGGTCCGCTGAGGCCAGCCACAAGGTTGTTGAAATACGGCCTCTTTTTACCGGTGTCTATCTTCATCCCGAGAAAGGTATTGACCGCGGAGAGGGCGTCAACCCCAATATCTTCCGCCCTGACCGCGAATGGGGCAATGTCCGTTACGTTGGGAGAGAGTTTAATAATGAGGGGACAGCGGGTGACCTTCCGGGTCTTTTCCACGAGGCCGGTAAATGTTTCCAGGTTTGTCCCGAAGGCCATCCCCCCCTCTTTGACATTGGGGCAGGAAACATTGAGTTCAAGTGCGCTTATCCCTTCCGTTTCCGAAAGAACCCGGCAGAGTTCCACATTCTCTTCCACTGAGTGTCCCGCCACGTTGGGGATAACCGTGGCTTTCCGGTCCAGGAGAAAGGGAAGTTTCTCTTCAATGAATTTATCGAGGCCCACATTTTCCAGGCCTATTGAGTTGAGCATCCCGGAGGGGGTCTCCAGCACCCTGTTCCCTTTATTGCCCTGTCTCGGTTTCAGAGACAGTCCTTTTGTAAAAATTCCCCCGAGAAGAGACAGGTCGATGAATTCAGAGAGTTCTTCTCCATAGCCTGCCGTGCCCGATGCCACTGTGACCGGGTTTTTCAGTTCAAGGGTGCCGATTTTTACTGAGAGATCCATTTTTTCCTGTCAGGGTTCCGTTTTCAGTCTAATAAATAACTGAATAGGACCCAGTCAAGAAGTAAATGGTGGATAACTATCTTTTCATTTTTGGATTATTAAAAATAAATTTCTTAAGATGTTCATCTTCAGGAACACCCCAAAAACTCATAAAACTTCTCACATCACCAAAAATATCAGAAAATGTAAAATAATTCTCATCAGAGTTATCCGTTTCTCTTCCAGAATCTTCAGAACCGGTCATCTCACTGATTATCTCATCAAGGAAATGTATAATCCCATAAGCAAGAAGCCATGAAACAGAAAACTTATAGTTCCTTCTCATGTCCTGGGCCTTTTCATAGATCACAGGATCAAACCTGATATGCATAGTTATCCACATACTGTCATAAGAACTCTCCTGATAGCTTACCGTTTCAAATGTTTTGGCCTTAAAAACCGCCTTTTTCGCGATTCTCTCAAAAAGAATTAAAAGCAGCTCATCTCTGGAAACACCAAGGACCTCCAAAGCACTGACTATTTTCTCAAAATAGATTACTTTCATATAAGCTGTTGTTCTCATTTAATATATCTCCTTCTCATAGATTTTTTTCCGCGTAGATTAATACTATTGGGATCGCCTGAATCTAAAAACTTTTTTCAAATTTTGATCTTTTCAAGTCAGCTAATTATCCTTGACACAAACCCCTCATGAAGAACTCTGAGTAAAAAGATATGGACAACAATGCGAACAGAAAAACCTGCCTGGCCTTTGATATTGACGGGACCATCTACGATTCCACTGAAATAATCGTGGACGCCTTTCGTGAGGGAATATCCCGCTTCATAAAGGAGAAGGGGGAAGATGTAAAACTTCCGGAGTACGATGATATCGTCAATGTCCTGGGGATTCCCGTGGATGAGATATTCAGGACCCTCTTCCCCATGCTGGGCGAAGATGAGGCGAATATTCTCAATGACCTGTGTACGGAGAGTTTCGTCTCAATGATAAGAAAGGGCGGCGGCCGGATATTTGAAGATGTCTATTCCACAATGGAAGCCCTTCATGGTGAAGGATACATCCTGCTCACCGCGTCAAACGGAAGGCGCGAGTATATCGAGGCGATCCTTGAAACTCACGGCCTCATGAAGTTTTTCTCAGGGCCCATGACGTATATCAACGGAAACATAAAGGACAAGAGCGGGATAGTCGGATATTATAAAGACGCCTTGCCCGGGAATGACCTGCTGATCATGATCGGGGATAGATTTACCGACAGGAAAGCCGCCTCGGACAACGGCGTCCCCTTTATCGGCTGCGCTTTCGGCCACGGGGGGGACGGGGAGATCGCCGGGTCCCGTTGGATCGTGAATAAATTCAACATGATCCCCCGGGCAGTAAAAGAGGTTGAGGAGAGGAACAGATGAAAAGATTATGCCTGATATTAATACTTGCTTCCGCTTTTCATGTATCCTGCAGCCAGGAGGTCTACAGGGTAAAACGGCCCATTATGGGAACAATTGTCAATCTTTCCCTTATTACCGACGGGAAGAACGCCCCGGCGGCGGCGGACGCTGCCTTCGGTGAGATCGAGAGGATCGACAGGATGATGAGCTCCTATAAAAAGGAGAGCGACATATCGGTGATCAACAGGAGCGGGACGAAGATGGTCACCGTGAACAGGGAGACCTTCCTCATGATCCAAAAGGCCGTTGAAATATCAGACAAAACTTCCGGGGCATTTGATATCACCTTCAAGTCAATAGCCCGCCTCTGGGACTACCGGAAAACAGATTTTACCCCTCCCTCCAAAGAGATCGTACGGAAAAACCTTCCCCTGGTCAATTACAGGAACATCATCCTTGATGAAAAACGTCCCGGTGTGGCTTTCCGAGAACCGGGAATGAAGATCGGCCTGGGAGGGATCGCCAAGGGATACACCATCAGGAGGGCCCTGGAGACCCTGAAAAAAACGGGGGTCCGGGCCGGGATCGTGGACGCCGGGGGTGACCTCCAGGTCTTCGGAACAAAGTTCGGAAAGAAGTGGACCACCGGCCTCATGAACCCGCGAAAGAGGGACCTGCTCCTCTCCATTAAGCTTGATGACATGGACGCCATCGCCACCAGCGGGGACTACGAGCGGATGGTTGAGTACAAAAACAGGAAGTACCACCACATCATCGATCCCCGGACGGGAGAACCCACAGAGACTTTCGCCTCGGTATCGGTGATCTCAAAGGACCCTGTCCTCTCCGACGCATATGCAACTTCAATCTTCGTCATGGGGCTTGAGAAGACCCGGGAGTTTTTGAAAAGAGAGAAGGGGATACTGGTTATTCTTATGGACATGGATATGAATCTCTTTATCTCAAAGGGATTGAAGGAGAGGATAGAGCTTTTTAATGGGACAGAGGTGGAGTGGCTGTAGTTTACTTCGCGATGACCACCTTTTTGAACTTGTTGAGTATGACCTTCCCGCTGGAAGAACTTTTGGCCCTGAAATGCATATAATAGAGACCGGGTCCCAGCATCCTGCTTGATTTGTTGATCCCCCGCCAGCCGTTCTCCTTGATGTTCTGGCCGCTCCGCCTGAAGGCATTGTCCAGCAGGGTCACAACCGGCCTTCCCTTTATGTCATAGACCCTTATTGTCACATTGGCGTCCTCGGTGAGGTAGTATGCCGGGTAGGCCACGGGGTTTTTGTCCGTGATGACGTTGTTCAGAATGCGTGTGGGCCAGGGGGAGAAGGTGGTTGGTTTTGAAATAGTAAAAGTATATTCCCAGTTATTATAATCTTCACCTGCAGGCAACTGCTCTGCAGGATTATAGTCTGCATCATGATCAACATAAGTACTTGTTCCTTGATATTTTGTTTCCACGATAAACCTTATAGATTCATTTAAAGACATAAGTGTATGTGTGCTGGGTATATATGCAACCCATGTATTTGATGATTTTTTTGTACTGGGTATTGTATAATATGTACTACCCAGAATAGTTGCTGGTTCAAGAGAATTGTCACCAATAATCAGGTTGATCTCATCAGGTTCATTTCCTCCAGTTACGAGGTAAAGAGTTACTTTTATTGATGATTTTCTTACTGGTCTTGCTGTAGCGAGCTGGTTTCCTGTGAAAGATGAATCTTCATATGTGGTTATTCCATCAGATATTGATACGGTAAGTGATGATGGTTTTGTACTGGCTGTATCAGTTAGCATGTCAGCCAGTACAACTTCGTTGCCATAAACATCTACTGCCGAAACTCTAAAAGGGTAGTCAGTTAATGGAGCAAGCCCTGAAATATCAATAGTATTTGTTGTATAAGTGCCCAAGGCAGTATAGATACCTCCGGTACTGACATCTAACATATTCCACACTGTACTTGGCAATTGATAATATATCCTGTAAGTATAAAAATCCCCGTCAAATGTAGTACCGTTGGGAATAGCATTCCAATTAATTGTAAATGAATCTGCAGTTGATGACCATGGTGTTGCTTGAAAGGTTGTAAATGATGATCCATTATTACCGGGCTGGTCGGCATTATCCCAATAGACAATAGTATCGGATCCTCCATTATTCCCAGGTTGAAGGATCCTTGCATAAACATTTTGATTACTGTCAGTTACACTTCCTGAAATATTTGTAACCTGATAGGTGTGTGTATTTGTATTTCCAGCAGTTGCCGGAGTTGTTGGATAAGAAAACGCTGAAAGATTTACTGTCCCAACATTTGTGCCATTGTTTATAACAACATCATAATCAATAGTATCAGTAATGTCCCTTACTCTAACAGTTGTATTCCCAATAACAGTTCCTGTAGAGCCCTGCATCCTTGCGTAAACCTGAAGTTGCACACCTGAAACATTAACTGACCGGTTATAGACCCTGGCTTCGGGAGGTGGCACAGGAGATAAATCCGTACCGCCGCCATTTATTAACCTTACAGATGTAACTTCCACCCTTTCATTTGTAATATTTAAAGAATTGCTGGAAACCTCAGATCCACTTCCTGTTGAGAAATAGGCTTGAACTGTCCATGGCAAAGTACTTAATGCTAAGCTATTGCTATTAAAAAACGCAGCAGATACAGTAATAGAGACATCGTCGTTAGCATCATTCGTAAAAGCGGAATCAGCAGTAAGAGGAGTACTCATGCCAGTTGTGTCAACTCCATTATGCAATAATCTTACACTGGTAAGTTCCGAACCTCCATTTACAAAATAGACCTTATCACTATTTGTCGCTCCAGGCACATCATAAACAATTGCCCCTGTAACGTTAAAGGCATTGTGCCAGGGGCTTACATAACCATCAAGTGCGTCTAAATCCTGGGCAAAATTATTAAATCTTATGGAAGAACATACTCCATAGGAAACATTCTGAGTTGTACTTAATGTATTTGATGATACAGCCTGTGCTGTAATTACTCTTGATGCTGCCCAACTGGATTCTGCAATGTTCCACAATACAGTTATGGTAAACTGGACATCAAAATCATTATAAGTATCAGTACCTGGGATATTTGCAGATACATCGGATGTTACTCCTGACACATAATTAATTGTCTGAGCTCCTGTACCTGATGGGTTCACCCATAATTCAATTGCCGGTCCATTAGGTATATTGAGACGTACCTCTGTGATATCTGCCCATGCTGTTGCGGCAGGATCCTTGACATTTACAGTAAATGTATATTGTCTGCCCGCAAGATAATAACCAAGTGTATTGGATAAGGTCGTGGGATTTCCCGGTGTCAAAGTTATGGATGTTATTGCGCCCTTTGACCTGGTGGTAACCAAAAAAACCAGGGCAATTATTAATACAGGGGAAAAAAGTTTATAATTTTTTATACTCTTAGATAATTTTTTCAAAATTAAACCTGTAATTTTAATAACTACTCAACAATGTGAATAATGTATTAGGAATAATTATATTCAGTAAAAAAATAAAACTAATAAATACCCACAACTTAAGGTGATGGGGATATATAGTTGAGTAGTTATTCATTTTATATTATTAATATTAAAGATATTATTTGATTTTTCTATTTTTTTTCAATTTTTGTTGAAATTAATTCTCTATTTTATTAGAATTTCATTAATATTGAGTACCAGATATTCCATTAAAAAGTGTATACTTTCTAAAAAAAGATGTTGTATTAATGGGCAAAGTTAGTGAGTTTTGCGATAAAAATCAAGAAAATTTACTCTTTTTTAATATATATGAAGTATTAATATACATCACATTAAGAAGATTCGTTTTTTTAATCAATATAATACAATAATGAATGACAATATTAAAATTAATGTTCTATTAAAAGTAATAATTTTTATAATACTGGTCTTAACAGGCTGTTCTGATATAGCTCCAACTGTTGAACCTGCAAGTATTAATACAACTGTTACAACTTCTGAACCGGGCATATCGGATATGAATGCCTTTCTCGCATATCCAACAGATGGTTCGAGTGATGTTCCCGTTGATGCAAATATTGTCATTGTTTTTTCAAATACTGTGGATTTCACAACGGTTGCTGCAAATATAAGCATTGATAATGGTGCAACCTATCCTGCACCTGGCACTGATAGCAAAGTTATAACGCTTAATCCAACAACTGATCTTACACCCGGTACTTTATATACAGTTACCCTGAATACTGGCGTAACCTCCACAGCCGCTGAGGGGACTAAGTCAGTTGACCAGATCTATACATGGAATTTTACAACGGAATTAACTTCAACTACAACGTATCCCCGTGTCATACCGGGAACACAGTCACCCACAGGCGGTACTGTCAATATCAATACACCATATGTTGAAGTAACTTTCACAAAACCGGTTGTGGGAGTAGATGGTGCATCATTCACAATAACTCCTGCTGTAATCGGAAGTTCAGTCTCGCAGGTAGGTGGTACAAACACTTACAGGATTGATTTTGTTAATCCTATGGCTTATAATACACTATATACGGTTGACCTTACTCCTGCAATAACAGATGGGACATATCCTCTTATCGAAGACGGAGAAGACACATGGACTTTCACGACCGAAACGGACCCTGCGTCTGGAGGGACAACACCCACAACGACCACAAATATTAATGAAGACACAGCTGCCACTAACTCAATATGGATTTCATTTAACACTGACATGCCCTTTACGCGGCTTCAAACATATGTGCAATATGGTACGACAAGCGGTACATATGGAACAAATACTGTTGAAACCGACTGGGATGGTGATGGTATCGATGAACATTCATACCACAGGATACAGCTTACAGGCTTAACCCCAAATACACTCTATTACTACAGGGTATGGATCGATATTGATAATTCCGGAGGATATACTGTCGGTGATCTTGCATCAGCGGAATATTCATTTTTCACCGCACCCAATGTTGGAACCGGAGGAAAAGTTGTTACTGATGTGGCAAACGACCAGGGAACTCTAAAGAGTGTTCAAAATTCTGATGGCTCATCTTATATCTTCTGGATTGATAACAGTACTGATATTCAGGCCCAGTATTTTGATACAACGGGTACCCCGCAGTGGGGAGTTGACGGTTCCGATATTACAAGCAGCGGAAGTGCATTCTCATCTATTAATGTCCTTAACAGCAGGTACACCAATGATGACGCAATTATCATTGGAAGAAGAACAGATAATGACATACTCTATGCAAAAATGGTTTACAATGGCCTTGCTTATCGATGGGGGGGGCCTGCAGGTAGTGACGGTACAAGTGTAAGCGTTGTCGCAACTCAAACCGGTTCAGGCTTTTCTGCCGCCCTTGTCCATGAGAGACCCACAGTAAAAGTTACCGGCCAGGCTGATATGCCCGATGATGGAGTTGCAACAAATCTTCTTTTTGACAGGGATGTTGATTTTTCAGGTTTAAGCTTAAGCTTAAGCTTCACACTTGCTGCAGGTGATCTATTGCTTACAAATACAGCCGGAATAAACTGGAACAGTAATAATATACAGAACCAGAACACATCACCAACAGATATATTTGAATATGTGTTAAAAACTAATCTTAATTCAAACCTGGGAGCATACACAAATTATTATCTTGCAGATACAAGCACTAATGTTATAACAGGTATCTCTGGGCATGCATCAACCGACACTACGCATATAAGGTCTTCATTTACGGATTTAACATCTGTTGTAGCGGGTGATATCATAGTAACTGGGGATTCAGAATGGGGTCTAGCAAATGGAGCTGGTATATGGAATGGAGGCTGTCCATGTTATGAAGTAGAAATAGACAGGACATTAACATTATTAGCCCAATTTGATTCATTTACAATATATAGAAACCATGAAGGCCCCTTTACATCTGAAGCTGTTTCAAATCCTCTTTGGGACAGAGATCCCTCAGTTGCATTTAACCCGGGTGTTACAGTTCTTGCGGATGATATTGTCATTAATGAGAATAACAATTCAGTCGCAGCAACAAAAAGTGAAGTAGTAAATCCATTGACCGGTTCAGAAAGCAATTATGCCCTGGAACTTAATGCTGATATCATTGATGATAATGATTTTTATGCTATATTGAGTCTTCCATCAGGAGCAACATATGTGGCAGCAGGGTATAGTACATCCACAACGGCATTCAGGCTTGTTGATACAAATACTGATTTGAGTGCCGGTATTACCAAAGGGGATATTGTCTATAATATTGATCAGGATATATCAGCTGAAATAATCTCTTTAATTGACGCAAATAATGTTGAACTTTCAGCTGACATTTTTACTGCAGCAAGCCAGAAATATGTGATTTACACAAAACGGGCATTCATGGTTGTTTATATCGATACAGCTGATGACCTGAAGGGACGTGTATTTAATCTGGCATCGGGAGCTGCAATTGGAGGGGAGATATCAATTGATACGGGAACATTTTCCAATCCGGTAGCGGTATCGGATGAAGCGGGAAGAACAATCGTCTTTTATGAAGGGAGCGGAAATATACATGCAAAAAGTATTGCGGCGGATGGTACTGAAAGCTGGGCGCGGACAAATATACTTACAAGCTATTCAATAACACAGGTCCTCCCAGACAGGGCCACAAGCGGTGTTGGCGGAGCATATCTTCTTGCGGATAATGGTTCAGGCTCAATAAGGATTGTAAGAATAAATGGTTCAACAGGAGCAACAAGGGCCGGTTTTCCTGTTAGTATAACAGGTTATAATCCTGACATAGCTGTTGATAAATCAACTAACGGAATAAACAGGATTCTTATTGCCTATGAAAATAACGGTGGAGATTCATATAGTGACATAGTTATTAGCAGTTATAATCCCAATGGATCTTCATCATTTGCTGCGACAAGAATAACCAGTGATCTGGTGTCATACTACTGTCTCCAGCCTAAACTTGTTGTAAGTGATACAACATCTGCTGGTAATGACACTTTCTATGCAGCATGGTATGACGGCAGATACTACTCAACGGTTGGGTACCAGGTCTATGCCCAGAGATTTAATTCAGATGGGACAAAAAGTACATCGGGGAACTGGGACAATGTTACAGGTAATGAGCTTTTTATAATGACACCTTCAACATATGGTATTCCCAGCGAACTTGATATGAAACTCTTGTTTTATGATGATGATGCATCTACTGCGCCCTTTGGAATTATTCCTGTGTGGTTGGATTTTAGGAATAGTTCTGTTACCGGGACCGATATTTACTATCAGGAAGTCCAGGATGATGGTATTTTACCTTAAACCTGTATGTGGAAGTTGAATTACCTCACGGCCACTCAGGCTCCATATTCCCATCTCCCCATCCTGTTGAAAATCCCGTGTGATCAGTAACATTTTCAACATCCCAGTCGCTGAGATTGTGGTATGAAAAAGCAGATGCGTTATAAAACATATAACTCATATTTATAACACTACTGACATCCCAGTTACTTATGTCTCCATTAAATGAAGTTGTGCCTCGAAACATCCCTGTCATATTTGTTACACTGCTAACATCCCATTTGCTGATATCTTTGTCAAAAGAAGTAGCGTTATAAAACATAGAGTTCATGTCTGTGACATTGCTGACGTTCCAGCTACTAATATCTCCATTGAAAGAAGAAGCCCCACAAAACATACTTACCATACTTTTGACGCTATTTACCTCCCACCTGCTGATATCCCTGTTAAAAGAAGTGGCGTAAGCAAACATTGCATTCATATTTGTGACACTGCTGACATCCCATCCGTTTATATCTCCGTTAAAAGAAGAGGAACCAAAAAACATAAATTTCATATTAGTTACACTACTTACATCCCAATCACTGATATCTTTCTCAAATGATTTTGCGTTATAAAACATATTGCTCATATCAGTGACACTGCTGACATCCCAGCCGCTGATATCTCCGTTAAAAGAACGAGCACCAAAAAACATGCTATCCATATATATAACATTACTGACGTCCCATCTGCTGGTGTCTCCATTAAAATCAGAAGCGTTATAAAACATAAATGCCATATTAGTGACATTGCTGACATCCCAGTTGCTCATATCCCCGTTAAAAGTACTTGCGCCCCAAAACATCCCATACATATTAGTAACACTACTCACATCCCATTTGTTAATATCTCTGTTAAATGAAATGGCATTATTAAACATATAGATCATATTTTTAACATTATTAACGTTCCAGTTAATGATATCTCCATTAAAAGAAGAAGCTCCATTAAACATAGAACTCATATTTTTAACATTACTGACATCCCACCTGCTGATATCACCGTTGAATGAAGTGGCATTCCGAAACATGCCGTACATATCTGTAACACTACTGACATCCCACCTGCTGATATCACCGTTGAATGAAGTGGCATTATAAAACATATAGATCATATCTTTAACATTACTAACGTTCCAGTTGCTGATATCTCCATTAAAAGAAGAAGCTCCATTAAACATAGAACTCATTACTTTGACACTACTAACATCCCAACCATTAAGATCATGATTTGAAAAAGTAGAAGCATTACGAAACATCAATCTCATATCTGTAACATTGCTAACATCCCATCCACTTATATCCCCGTTAAATGTTGTAGCATTCCAAAACATACCATACATATTTGTAACACTGCTTACATCCCAGTTGCTAATATCTCCGTTGAATGAAGTGGCAGACTCAAACATGCCAGACATATTAGTAACATTACTAACGTCCCATCCGCTGATATTTCCATTAAAAGAAGTAGCAGTTCCAAACATTAAGAACATATTAATAACATTTTTAACATCCCAGTTATTGAGATCTCTGTTAAATGAAGTAGCATTCCAAAACATACCATACATATTTGTAACACTGCTTACATCCCAGCTGCTAATATCGCCGTTGAATGAAGTGGCGTACGCAAACATAGAGCTCATATCTGCAACATTACTGACGTCCCATCCACTGAAATCTCCGTTTAAAGAAAGTGCATTATAGAACATATAATTCATAACAGTAACACCGGAAAGATTAGGGGCATCTGTAGCGTTATATGTGAGGTTACTACATCCGAAAAATGCAGATGCCATACTCGTCCATTCAATCTCCCCCCAACTCTCAATTGTCAATATTTTTTCCCTATCCCCGGAATTAAAAAAGTATATCCTTGGAAATGTCCCGGATATGCTAACGGTATAAATACCAGGAACATCATAAGTATGGGTTGCACTCCCTGTGAGATGTTCATCACTGCTCCCATCCCCCCAATCTACAGAATAATCATAAGTTTCACCACTATAAACCGGAATAGTGATCTGATCATCCTCCGAAGTCCCGGGATTATCCGTTTTCCACGTTGTCACAAAACAGCTTGTACACCTGACTTTCGTAGAAAACCCAAAAACATAATCATCCCCGAGACCATCCCCCTGAACATCTTCCATACCGGAAGAAACAGTCATATAATACTTCATCCCATAATCAAGATTGTCCACAGGTTCAACGATAATAACCATATTACTGCCGGAGAGACTGAGTTTCACAGGAATTTCATCACCATGGGTATCTTTCAGGACAATCGTATCCTCATTGACGGTTTCCTCGTTTAACTCCCTGTTAAATGCTATCACAATTTTGGAATTAATATCAACATCAGTAACATCCGGGGCCGGCACAGTGGAGATTACCTGAAAATATGTCCTCTCCTCCGTCCTCCCCTCAACACCCCCATAAACCTCCTTCACCCCGTCACCATCCATCACCACTACATTAAAATAATATGTAGTGGAAGGAGCAAGACCGGTAACAGTAAAGAAATTTAGATCAGCTTTCCAATCCATTACTCTGTTCCCGTAAGATTCCACGTCTTCCAGTGTGGAGATATTATCATTCTCAGACATATAGACACTGTAGTCCATCCCCTGCTGTTGCTCACCGGCTTCGGGGTTATCCAGGTCTGTTGCAAAGTTCCAGTTAAGGGTCATGGCGTCATCCTTCAGATCGGTAATACGTATCTCCGGGTTTCCCACAACGGGAGTGGTACCCAGCACGGTAATTACGATCTCACGAACAGAAATCTGCCCCATACCGTCCATGACCTTGATGAAGACACTGTTTGCAGAATCGGTTTCGAGTTTCGGAATACCGGCAATACATTCATTATCACTATAGCTGGTACCGCATATATTGAAAACAGTATCGGTGTTCTTTTGAATAAAAAAGAAATATCCATCCGGATCTATTTCATCTCCGGTTATTCCGCTGTCTGCGAGATCAACCTGGTAAAAGCCGTCCATGCTTGACCTGAATGTCACCGCTGAATACCCATCGGCCCCTATGGTCCTGTTATCCGATCCCAGAAGGGTGATTGCCGGGCCCAGGCTGCTTGTTCCGATATTGAGGGTGGCTGCGGCAGAGGCGTTTTTGCTGTCGGTGACCTGTACGGAGACAGTGACCTCTTCACCCCCGGAAATATTGCCCACAACAAATGTTATTTCACTTTTTCCCTCCCTGTCCTGCTGGCCCGTGAAGCTCCCCTGGCCTGAGGTAAAGTCGTAGGTGAGAGGGTTCCCGTCGGGGTCATAGGTTTCACAGCTTACGGTCATGATATCCCCGGGAACAGGCAGGCCGGTGAAATCGCTTTGCAGGTCTAGGATCTGCGGCGCCCTGTTCGGTTCATAGTCCAGGTAGGCGTTGACCGCCCCGTCACTGCAGCTCATTAAAGACGCGATTATTATTGAAACATATAACCCGAGAAAGCGCAGCCTAAATGTTTTACGAAATGTTAGTCGAAAGTTGTGAATAAAATCCCACCCGTTAAAGATCTCTGTTCTCATCCCATTACCTCCAACTAAAATCTTAAAGTCCCCCTTCGGGGGATTCTGGTACTCAAAAAACAAACCCCAACCCCGTCTTCACAACCACCCCGCTGAAGACCGTACCCTTCTCAAAGATCATATTATACTCCATCCAGATACCGATATTGATCTTCTTCGTTAATCCGTACTCCATCCCCGCGCCCATGCCGGCGGTGAGATCATAGCTTCTGTACCGGTTGTTCTCGCTGTCTTTAAACTCTGAGATAACGCACCCCATCCCTATCTTGGGCACCAGGTTAAAATGCGCAAAGGGGATTGAATAGAGTGAATTCAGGGTCACGGGAATGTTCTGCATATATTCATCTTTGTTTTCCTTCCCCCTGATCCTGCTGTACCCGGCCTCCAGAGTCAACCGCGTCCTATTTATCCAGATAAAATTTATTCCGCTGCCGAGAGTATAGAGGGGGCTGATAGAGAGCTCCGTTTTCCCTTTGCTCACGGGGAGATAATATCCCAGGTGAAAAAAGATGTCCGGCGAGAGAAGCTTTATCTCATCGGGGGACATCTGTTTTATGCTGACTTTCCGGAGAGTTACCTCTTCGGTCGAGTCCCTCTTTTCCCGGAATATCACTTTCTCCGCGTCCTGGTCCACGAGAAATCCCCTTAATATTTTCCCGTTTCGGAGGAGGATGTTGATCTTCTCCATTGCCCTGTCACCGTAGAGTATTCTTTTGATGTGGTCCCGGTAGATCTTTCGTGCCTGGTATTTAGTTTGTAATGTTATGGATTCTTTATCTTCATGGATAATAGCGCCCTTCAAAACCTGGCCGTCTTTCAGGTAGATTATTTCAGGAGAGGAAATATTAGGGATGATAAGAAACGCAATTGTGCTTATAAAAAGGAAGCTCTTTTTGAAACGGCTTTTCATGATTAAATACAGTTATTTTATCAGTATTTATTCCTAAAAATTAATAACCTACATCATCAAAAAATATTAGTTACTACTCAGCTGTTTGTAAAAACAAATATGCTCATGAATAAAAAAATAAGTGATGTGTCCCGCCGCCGACCGCGGCGTGGACATATGGCTGTTATTTATTGAATATGTATATTTTAGCCATACAGCTAAGTAATATCAAAAACCGTTATGTATCTTACCGCTCTGTCATCAAAGGATTTAAGAATTTTTAAATAATCTGTCAATTCACTTTTTTTTAAGATTCCGGTTTTGCTGAAATTTCTGGTATTGAGCCCGCGTGATTTTGCACCCATAAGATTCTTTTAATAGTTGGAAATTTCAGCAGTTAACCAATCATGATTAGTTCAAAATTATGCGGTCGAAGTACCGGTCGTTACATTTTATTTCCCCTATTATATATAATGTCATTAGTTGTTATTGCAGGACACAAAAAATTTTATTAATGTTCTGCCCCCTGTATATCACGCAAGCTGTGAAAAAAAGGTCACTGCGGGGACAATCACGGGCTTACCGGCCTCAAAACAGTCCCGGTCAATATATTTTGCGGAAAAATCAAGTTGAAAGGCATGTTCCGGTTTTAATAGTGAATTGAAATGCTTTAGTGACGGTGAGAGTCCCCCTGAGCCTGAAGATTTAACTTCGACAATAAACCAGGGACTGCCGTTTCTGGATACAAGAAAATCCACTTCTCTTTTTACCTTGTCCCTTAAAAAATAGAGGCCGAAGTCTCCATAACCGAGATCGGTCCAGAGTTCAACTGCCTTTAAAAGATGGGAAGCGGTCATGTTTTCATTTTTTTGCCCCTCATCGTCAACAATACTCCAGTCACGGAAATAGATCTTTGGCTGTTTAAGGAGAGTCTTGGGGATATTCTCGTGCCACGGCTTTACCCGGAAACAGTAATAGAATTGTTCAAGGGTCGTTATCCATCTTCTGACGGTGTTCACTGTTACCCGGATATCGCTTGCCAGTCCTGTATAATTGATCAGCTGGCCCGCTCTCTTTTCCAGGAGCTGTCCCAGGATCTCCAGTTGGTCGATCTCGCTGATGCTGGTCATGTCGCGAAGGTCCTCCCTGAAAAGCTGTTGTCGCCGGAGTTTAATCCACCTCTTATAAAACCTTTTATCCCCTTTAAGAAAAGGTTCCGGAAAACCACCTAGTTCCATCAACTGTCTGAAGTCTTTACCGGTAAATTTTTCAGGACAGGTTATAAGCTTTTCTCCTGGAAGTGTTTGCCTAAAAAGTTCTGCCACAGTCAAGGGGTGCATCCTGTAAAGAAAATACCGTCCCATAAGGCTGTCGCTTCCCCTCCTGTATATATCAAGCCGTGAACTGCCGGTTATAATTGTCCTGTACTCCTCTTCATAGGTATCGAAAAAACCTTTGAGATAATTCTTCCACTTTGAGTATTTATGTATTTCATCAAAGATTATATGTGTCCCCTTTGACGGAGTCTTTGATAGGTCCTCGGAATTAATGATTTCATTATAGCCTGAAAGTATTTTTGACCTGTGTCCCCGGTTGTCCCAGTTATAGTATAAATGCGGGTCAGTTGTTTTTGCTGTTGTGGTTTTGCCTACCTGCCGGGGACCGCTGATCATGATCATCTGCCGGTTTTCGGAAAAGTGGTCTGTGATAATATTATCATAAATTCTTTTCATCTTTATTTAAGACAGTAAGGGATAAAAAGAGGATCATGTCAAGGACTATTATGCACACCATTGCATAATGGTCCGAACCAATATGCAATGTGTGTAATTTTGGTACGGGAGAAATATTGTCATATAAAATTTTTCCGGGCATTGTAAATGCTGGATGCTCTGACCCCCGGTTCTTATTTGATTACATTATTGAGTATAGTCTCAAATTCCTGAACCCTGAGGATCTTGATTGTATTATACGGATTAAGGTCCCGATACAAAAGCTTATCCAAAGATTAGTATCAACTACGATTTTTATAGCGTTCTGATCGGACATGCTCAACTTCTTTCAGTATTTCCTCGTCGGAAAGTTCGCTGGTCTTTAAGCTTGCAAGGATCTCTTTGAAGCGGACTTCGAATATTTCATCTTTTATTTTATCGTAAAGCTTCAATTTATCCTCTAACGGCATTTTACTGGCCGCATCGATGATTTGTTCATTTTCTATATTGAGGGTAACCTGCATAATGACCTCTCTCGTTGTTCTTCTTCTTTGGAGGAATTCGTTAGTTATGGTATAAAATATTCAAATAAATGAAAAAAATCCAGCAAAAAACAGAAAAAATGATCATAGTGGAATTTTTTTAGCGGGGCACAATGCTCTGACCCCTTTGAAATCACCAAAACTTAATCCTTGACAGCGTGCTTCCATTTTTTATCCTGAGAGAGATTTTAATGTATCCATATGGACCGCTGGCTGTATATTAATATCACCTGCGTTATTGTTTAACGAAAACCTGTTTCATATGCAGGGTCGATTAAGTTCATAAAGAGGGAGAAAGAGTTTCATGAACAAAGGCCTCATATCATTATCCGCGCTGCTCATATCACTGTTCATTCCGTCGATTTCACCGGCTTCGGAATATCCTCTCTACAAGCTCAGGGTCACTCTTGATCCCGGGTCGGGCAAGATCGCGGGACGGGCAGAAATTAAAATCCCGGCCGGTAAAAAGGCGGATTTCCATTACGGCAAGCTCACGATAAAAGAGTTAAAGGTCAACGGAAAAAGCTACCGGCCCGGGTCCGGGGAGATGAGCGCCTTAAAGGGCGAAAAGCGCGTAGAGATCCGGTACACCGGTGCGTTCAAAAATCCCCGGGGGAGAGAAAAAGGGATTGTCCTTCTCTCGGACTGGTATCCGCAGCTTCAGGGAAAAGCAGTCTATAAACTCTCGGTGGATATTCCCGCTGGCTATGATGCAGTATCTGAATACGATACCCGGAGTGTCCGTTCCGGGGTGAAAGGGAAGACCATAAAGTACAACTTTCCCCACCCGGTATATGAGATCACACTGGTTGCCGGGAAGTACAGGGTCACGAAAAAAATGCACAGGGGCATTGCCATCAGGACATACTTCTTCAAAAGTGACAGAAAACTTGTTTCCCGTTATATTGAGCATACGAAAAAATACCTGGACCTCTATCTCAGAATGCTGGGAAGCTATCCCTTCAAGAGCTTCAACATTGTGGAAAATACCTTTCAGACAGGGTATTCCTTTCCCACCTACACCCTCCTCGGTTCCCGGGTGATAAGGCTTCCCTTTATCGTGAAGACCTCCCTGGGACATGAGATCCTCCACCAGTGGTTCGGCAACTCTGTCTTTGTTGATTATGAGAAGGGGAACTGGGCGGAAGGCCTTACCACCTATCTAGCGGACCACTTGTACAAAGAGCTTACCGGTGAGGGGAGTGATTACAGAAAGAAGATACTCATGGATTACCATAACTATACGGATGAAAAGAGTGAAAAGGGACTCCGGTCCTTTCAAAGCGGTGCGGACCGGCAGCTCAGGGCCCTGGGCTATGGAAAAGCGGCCATGGTCTTTCACATGCTCCGGAAGAAGATTGGCGATGAGAAGTTTTTCACCGGATTGAAAAATTTTATCGCGGAGAACCGGATGAAAAAAGCAGGGTGGGATGATATTAAAAGATCGTACGGGAAATTTTTAAAGGACCGGAGCTTCTTTGATCAGTGGGTTGAGAAAAAGGGGGCCATTAAGATGGAACTGGGGGATGTTTCCGTTCGGTTCAGGAAGGGGAGGTATCTCCTCACCCTGAGGCTGGAGCAGAAGAATGGCCTTTACAGCTTCGGTCTCCCGGTAAAGGTGGAAACGGAGATGGATACGGAGAAATTTGTTATTGATGTTGATAAAAAGGTCCTGGACTACGAAAGGTCCTTTAAGGAAAAGCCCCTCAGGATCATCCTGGACCCCGAATATGACCTCATGCGCGCTCTGACCCCTCCGGAGAAACCGGCTCTGGTCTCTTCTCTTATGGGTGACAGGAATAAGCTCCTGGTGGTTCCCGGTGATAAGGATGAGCGAAAAAAATATGAGCATGCCAGAGAGTTTTTCAAAAGAGAGGGAATCAGCACTCTCAGCGAAAAAGAAGCCGGGAACACTCAGCTGAAAGACCGTTCCGTAATTTTCCTTTCCGCAAAAAACAGCGTATACAGAAGACTTTTCGCCGATAAAAAATTTCCCCCAGCGGGACTTCTGGTCAGCGTGGAGAAAAATCCCCTTAACGGGGAAAAGTCTGTGATGCTGGTCCACACTAAAAATGAGCCCGAACTTGTAATGGCCCTGAGAAAGCTCAGGTTCTACGGGGGCTATTCTCTCCTCCTCTTCAACAAAGGGAAGAATATCAGGAAAACAGTGGCAGCTTCTCAGAGGGGGATTGTGAGAAAGCTGGTTACGGATATTGGCGCCCTGGAGACCGGGAAAACCCTGGGTATTGACGGGGTTGTTGAAAAAATAAAAAACAAGTCCGTGGTTTACGTGGGCGAGGTCCATACCAGTTACTCCCACCACTTCGCGCAGTTTGAGATCATAAAGCGCCTTTATAAAATTCACGGGAAACTCCTCATCGGTATGGAGATGTTCCAGAAACCGTACCAGGAGTATCTCGATAAGTATATCAGGGGTGAGATCGGCGAGGGCGAGTTTTTGAAAAAGACCGAATATTTTATAAGATGGAGATACGACTATAATCTCTACAGGGACATCCTTCACTTTGCCCGGGAGAAAAAGATCAGGGTCATTGCCCTGAACCTCAGGGGAGAAATTGTCAGGAAGGTCTCCCGGGGGGGGATAGATTCACTGACTCCCGGGGAGAGAAAGGAGATCCCCGCTGACATGGACCTTACCGGCAGTGAGTACAGGGAGAGCATGCTCCGGGTCATGAGAATGCACTCCGGGAAACCGGCAATGGACCTGAACAATTTCTTCCAGGCGCAGATCCTCTGGGACGAGTCCATGGCCCACAATGCCGTGAATGCCATGAAAGAGTCCCCCGGGGTACCCCTGGTCCTCCTTGCGGGGAACGGCCACCTGAAGTATTTCCGGGGGATCCCTGACAGGGTAAAGAGGCTTTCCGGAGCCGACCAGTCGGTGATCCTTCTGGGTGAGCAGGGTGATATCGGGAAGAACATCGCCGATTTTATTCTCTTCCCGGAGAAGACGGAAGGCCCCCGGACAGCGCAGCTTGGAGTTTATCTCACGGAAAGCTCCGGCGGAGTTATTATCAATAAACTTGTGGGGAACAGCCCGGCCATGAAGGCGGGGTTAAAGAAGAACGACATTATTATTTCCCTGGACGGCAGGGAGGTAAAGGACATCCCCGACCTGAAGATCGTTCTTATGGACAAAATGAAAGGTGATAAAGTTATTATTAAGGTCAGGAGAAAGAGCGGCGAGTCCCCCGCCCGGGAACTGACTCTGACATGTGAATTATAAGAGGCGGCCGTACTAGTCGTCATCCATGCTCCCCGACCTGAACCCCTCCAGGTCCAGGGTGACATACCTGAAACCTGTTTCATGGAGCTTCCGGATGATCTTTTCCGATAGTTCTTTCCCGGTTATCTTCTGCATCATCTCCCCCTCCGTCTCGATCCTGGCGGTCTCACCGTGACAGCGTACCCGCAGGTTTTTAAATCCCAGGTCCCTGATAAATTCTTCCGCAGTCTCTACCTGCTTGAGGGCATCTCTGGTGAGCGGGGTGTTGTAAGGAAAACGCGTGGCCAGGCAGGGGCTGGCGGGCCTGTCCCATGTTTCGAGTCCCAGGATCTTTGAGATCTGCCTGATATCATTTTTCCCCATACCCGCTTCTTTCAGGGGGCTTGATACGCCCAGTTCCTCCAGGGCCTTTATCCCGGGTCTGTAAGAAGCTGTGTCATCCCGGTTTGTCCCGTCGGCGACATTATCAATTCCCCGGTTTTGAGCATACTCCCGAATCCGCTTAAATATCTCCTTCTTGCAGTGATAACATCTCTCCCGGGCATTGTTCGCGATCTCCCTGTGCCCCAGTACATTCATATCAATCTTTACGCGCCGGACACCCATTTCCTCCGCCCTGTGGATGGCTTCTTCGATCTCTTTTTTAGGGTGAAGTTCTGTCCGGATAACAATGGCTGTGACCTCTTCTTTCAGGATGTCCCGGGACACTTTGAGAAGAAAGGTGCTGTCCACCCCCCCGGAGAATGCTACAGCCAGATTATCGAAGGAGTTGATAAGCGCTTCGAGTCTCTTGAACTTTTCACGCTGGTCATTATCCAGAAGGTTTTTGATGTCTGAAATGCTCAAGCTCATGGGAAGGAATTATTTCTTATTAAATTTTTCTCGTTCTTCAAAATTTTTAAATTTAAAAATTCCCCGCCTGCATTGAGGGGGAGATAATCTGAAACCCAGTTGGAAAAGTTTCGCAATCTTTTGATAATAATTTTCATCGGGATCAAAATTCCATAAGGCCTTTTCTGCTTCTTCAAAGGATTTGAATTTATAAATGGGCATTACATGTTTTCCTGTTTCTTTTTTGATTTTTTTATCAATTCTTGTAAAAAGAGAGAATCTGACTTGTCTATTGGTCTTACAGTGTCCTTTTTCATTGCATAGAGTGTTTCAGCAGTTGCTACTTTTATTGAATGCGAATCAATTTTTTTTATTTCATACTCAATATCTGAAAAAGAAAACATTGATCCGATACGGACAATTATGTCTATATAAAATTCTTCAGGTGTTCCATAGCGTATAACCGGATATTCGTTAAGCATATCAAGAGTAATTTCTTTTATACTATCATCCTTAAAAACAGTATACAGCGCCTTTTTAAATTTTTCAATATTGATACTTTCAGGTTTTATAAAAAGATCTATATCCTGAGTAAACCGTGGGAGTCCATGTAATATTACCGCATATCCCCCAACCAGAACATACTCCACTTTTTCTCTTTCCAACTCGTTTATTATTTCAATAAATTTCTCAAAATAATCCATAAAATTTATTTAAGGAATTTTATGCAAAATGTCAACCGGAATAATTATTGATTGTGTAACTATTCGTTTACAGGGGCGAGAAAATTAATTTATTTAACATACAGTTGAGTAAATTCAGATGTTAAAAGGAGTGATAGAAAAAAGTGACAGTTTTATAAGGAGTTTTTGTTTAAATCATTGTAACTACTCAGCTATGTATAAGAATAATTATATTCATCAAAAAGATAACTGATGTCCCCGCTGCCTTCGGCGGCGGGGACATATTGTCTGTATTTGAGTAAATAGGTTGATTATAGCCATATAGCTGAGCAGAAACATATCATTATGAATACATACTTCTGACCCATATAAAGGGAGCCACAGTGATAACAACAATGATGGGACCAAACTTCTACTACGATTATTTTGTGGGCAATCCTCTCAAAGGGTCCCTGGTCAGGGGAACAATTAAATTCTGCGGAATAAAGAAGGTGAAAGTGATCAAGGTGGGTTCCGTTACAGGCATGAGTAATGAGAAACGGAAAAAATGGCTTGATAAGATCGGGAATTACGCAAAAAGGATCTGATCCCTTTCCCTGAGGGAAATGGATCCCTTCTCAGAGTAACGGGCATATTTCTCCGGGTTGTTTTCCTTAATGCGTAACTAACCCGGCCATTAACAGTATTCGGTTGTAGCGTATTCCTTAATGTTTAACGATCCGGTTTTACTCCGGTGTAATTGAGTAAGGGAAATTTTGTTCCGGATCTGTGCTGCTGTCATCTGGTGAATCGTCTCCTGTTAAAGGATTGTCATCCGAGAATTTGCTCAGAAAAGCATCAAGACGGGCCCTGTCAGCGGATGTCATGCCGATATAGTCCGCTACGGAACTGCTGTCTATCCAGGTCCCGGAAAAGGGTATGGAAGCGGCAGTGCACGCGCTTGTATCCCCCTGGAAATCACCTGTTGTATTGTCCACACAGCCGCTGTCTTCTATTATGCTTCCGTTGGTAAATTTCGTATAATAATATCCCGGGTTAAGTTCCCCTGTTTCACGGTTCACTCCTCCCACGCCGATGGCCACAAGATAACTGGTCGCGCTCTCATAGTGTTTCACCGCGAACCTGTGAGTCTCGAAGTTGACAAATAAGACTGTTCTCTGGTGCATGGAATCGGCACCTGCGTAATTATATGCGAGAAAAACCGGGTCGTCGCCGCTGAGACCCACATAGACCTGGAAAACATCATTCTGCCCCGGGTCTGACACCCCTTCATAGGGGTTCCTGTACCGTGTGGTAAGTGTTGCCTGAAACGGGCTTTCCCCCACGGAATATGTCTGGTACTTTGTCCCGCTCCCTACATATTCGGACGTATCCTGTTCCAGGCATTCCAGCAGGTCATAATAGTCCAGCAGAAACTTATCGGGATCACCGCCGGTTTCTGCTGCCGTAAAGGAACCGGCAGTTATAGCCGCATCCGTGCCCTGGCAGCCCGTTTTATGGCCTCCTGAATACATGTCCGCGTGATAGATGGAACCGATGAGGGTATAACTGGTTAATTTGTAGGGATTTGAGGCCCCCCCGGACGTGTCTGTTCCCGCCGGGCAGAAATTATCCATACCCGGCATAAAACATTCGAGTTTAAAGAAGTTTGCAAGTGTATTGTAATCCGCAATATTACCTGAAGATAGAAGAGCTCTTTTTTTATCTGATCCGACCAGGGGGAGAGACTCTACGGCTGCAGCCCCGAGACCGAACATATCGCTGCTGCTTCCGCTGTGGCTACTGCCGCATGATACTGCCAGTAATGAAATACAGTAAATGATAAAAAGAGTATTTTTCATAATTCCTCCTTCTTCCCGGAAACCGCTCCGGGAAAAATTGTCTTTGGAAATGAGAAAACCTCGTTCACTTTTATACTGAGATAGAGTAGTAACTCTTTTCCCATAAAATGTCAATGCAAAAAAATGGAATAAATTGTCAGTGTATTAGGTCAAGAAACGGGTCCCTTTCCCGGTTTTTTAACCGCAAGTGAAAACAGCAGCACGCTTGCTGTGAGCGATAAGGCCGCGCCCAAACCGAAGGCCGCCGCGGGACCGAATTTCTGCCACACGGCGCCGAAGATCAGTGACGCGGGAAACGCCCCGAGTCCCGTGAAAAGATGATAAAGACCGAATGCGGAACCGCGGAGACGGACCGGTGCGAAGTCGGCGACGAGTGCCTTCTCCGTCCCTTCCGTAAGACCGAAATAGATACCGTACATGCCGAAAAGCGCCCATGGGTGCCAGGACTGTGATGCTGTGCCAAATCCGGCGTACACAAAAGCGTATACGATCCACCCCGCGATGATGACTTTCTTTCTTCCCATGCGGTCAGATATAATGCCGCCGGGAACAGAGAACGCCGCTTTGACCGCGTGGAGCACGACCCAGATCATGGGCAGGAGAGTCACGGGTACACCCAGCTGTTGCGCCCGCAGCAGAAGAAAGGCATCCGTTGAGTTTCCCAGTGTGAACAGGAAGATGATCATGAGATAGCGCCGGAATTCAGGGGAGATTTCCGTCCACGCGGTCCTTAAGTCGAAAGATGATGAAGTGGTACGTGGTTTTACCGGTCGTTTTTCCGTGAGACCGAAAACGAGCATGCAGAGGGCGAAAAAACCGGGGACGAAGGAGAGAAGAAATACGGTTTTAAGATCACCGGGACAGACCAGGAGCAGCCCCGTTGCGGCGAGGGGTCCCGCTATGGCGCCCCCATGGTCCAGGGCCCGGTGAAAGCCTTAGGCCTTGCCCCGGAATTCAGCGGGCGTGGAATCGGCAATGACGGCGTCCCGCGGTGACGTGCGAAGCCCCTTACCCACGCGGTCCGAGAAGCGGAGCGCCAGCACCTGGAACCAGGACGTGGTGAAGGCGATGACCGGCCTGATAATGTTGGAGAGGGAATATCCGGCCACGATCCATCCTTTGCGTTTCCCGGTACGGTCGGAAAGGTAGCCGGAAGAGAGTTTCAGGAGCGATGCCGTTGTTTCGGCAATCCCCTCGATGATGCCCAGTGCCGCGGGGCCTGCGCCCAGCACGGCCGTAATGAATACCGGCAACAGCGGGTAGATCATCTCAGATGCGCTGTCGTTAAGAAAGCTTACAAAGCCGAGGATGACGACGTTTCTCGTAAGCCCCTTCTTCCATCTCCCCTGTTTCATGGTTCCTTTTGATCGCTCATGAAAAAAGAATATTTTCTTCCCATGTAATCAGATATAAAGAATATTTACAATAGATATTTCGACAAATAGTTATTGATTTTCCTGAAACAGCGGGTTAAAATTAATAAAAAGAATAAGGGAATGCTATGAAAGAAATTAATGAGAAAAAAGTCCCGGTCTCACTAAGAAACTGGTTCCTGGTACACTTTGTTATAGATTTTGTATTTGCGGTCCCCCTCTTTCTCTTTCCCGTTGAGTTTTTAACACTCCTTGGCTGGGAGGTGGTGGACCCTTTTGCCGCGAGGCTTGTTGCCGCTGCGCTTTTCGGGATTGGTATTGAGTCGTATCTCTGCCGCAATTCCGGAATCGGCACTTTCAGCAATATGCTGAGCCTGAAGATCATCTGGTCAATAACGGCGGTTACCGGTATTGTTGCTTCCCTGCTCCAGGACCCCCGGAAGGAACCTCTTATGGGCTGGCTGCTTGGGCTGACATTTCTTCTCTTCAATTTTTTATGGATCTACTGGAAGTTGAGGATCAGAAGGATGGAGGCAGAGTTTGCCACAGAGACACAGAGGCACTGAGAAGATTGAGGGATGCAGTCATTCTGTTGTGTTCCCCGAGTGATTTGCCGCTTTATTGATTCAGTGCTTTGTGTTTTAAAATGCGGCAAATTGTATCGAGGGGAACAGAGAAGAGTTTTAATTTTAGATTAAAAAGAGCTGTCATAGCGAGCGAAGCTCACCTTGATACGATCCTGCTCACAAAGTAGCCAGGAAACGGTATATAGAGATGCAGGATCACTCGATGAGCACCTGTTGTGTTTCCTGACTCTTCTCCCTTTTTATTCTATTGACAGAGAAACAACTCATTGCTCAATATCTACATTCATATGAATGATTTCGAAAAAATTACCTCGGGAAATCCCCTCTTCTTTGCTCCCCTTGCGGGCTACTCCGATTCCCCTGCCAGGCGGATTGCCCGGCGCCACGGGTGCGGGCCGGTGATCACCGAGCTTGTGAGCTCCGAGGGAATTATCAGGCACAATAAAAAGACCCTGGACCTTCTCCGCTTTCATGAGGAGGAGAGGCCCCTGGGAATACAGCTTTTCGGCAGGTCTCCGGAAGTCATGGGTGAAGCCGCGGCCATTGTGGAGAAGGAGTACGGGCCCGATTTCATCGATATCAATTTAGGGTGTCCCGCGAGACGGGTGATCCGGGGAGGAGAGGGCGCCGGGTCAGCGCTGCTCCGTGAACCGGAGAGGGTGCGCCGGATTGCCGGGAGGATCAGGGAGAGGATAACGATCCCTCTCAGCGCAAAGATCAGGACCGGCTGGGACAACAATACCCGGAACTACCATGAAGTTGTCCGGGCCCTGGAAGAGGGGGGTGTTTCCTTTATCATTGTCCATGGAAGGACCGTTGCGCAGAAATATGCGGGAGAAGCGGACTGGAATATCATCGGCGAAATTGCGGAATTTTCAAAACTTCCCGTTGTGGGTAACGGTGACATAGACTCATATGACGGGGCCCAGGAGAGGCTTAAGAGTTCGGGATGTTCAGGTGTAATGATCGGGCGGGGCGCCGTGGGCAATCCCTGGATCTTTTCAGGGGAAAGACCCGGTGTTGAAGAAATCGTCCGGCAGGTCAGGGAGCACCTTGACCTGATGATCGGCTTCCATGGGGAGAAGGGAATAAGGCTGCTCCGAAAACATTACACCGGCTATATCCACAGCTTCAAAAACGCGGCCAAAATAAGAAGATCCCTGGTTACCGCGGAGAGCCGGGAAGAGATCATCAAGATCCTGGATTCTTTATCTTAATACTTTTCATCCAATTTTAGGATTAACCACAGAGGCATGTATAGTTCCGGGTTTCGAGTTGAAGACTCTGTATATGAACAAAGAACTTGGAACCTGGAACTCGAAACTATATTCATAACCTCCGTTGCTAATCTTCTGAAAGTTATGTTCTATTGTATTTAAAATTTCTCTAACAACTCTTCGTGAAATTACACACTATTAATATCTTGACTATATCCGGGGGCAAAATTTAATGGGGTTGATTGGGAGGTCCGTGATGAAATCCAGCGACATACATGAAATAATTGAAGATATCAGAAACGGCAAAATGATTATCCTTGTTGATAACGAGGAGAGGGAAAATGAAGGCGATCTTGTTATTGCCGCCGAGTTCTGCACGCCGGAAGTGATTAATTTCATGGTGTCATTCGGAAGAGGGCTTGTCTGTGTTCCCGTTACCCAGGATGTTGTCGCACGGCTGGGGCTTTCACTTATGGTGGATGACAGTAATGACAAGTATGGAACGGCCTTCACGGTCTCCATTGACGCCAAAGAGGGAACAACCACCGGGATTTCCGCCGGTGACCGTTCCAATACGGTCCTGGCAATGATAAGTGAAAAGACAACAGCCGAAGATTTCAAAAAGCCCGGGCATATATTCCCCCTGGCTGCCAGGAGGGGAGGCGTCCTGGTGCGGGCCGGTCATTCCGAGGGGGCAGTGGACCTTGCGCGGCTTGCGGGTTTAAAACCCGCGGGAGTTATCTGCGAGATCATGAACGATGACGGGAGCATGGCCAGGAGAGGTGATCTTGATAAATTCGCGAAAAAACATGATCTCAAAATAGCCACAATATCCGACCTCATAAAATACCGGCAGCACAAGGAGAGGCTGGTAAAAAGGGTCTCCTCGGCATCGCTACCCACGGACTTCGGAGAGTTTAAAATCATTGCCTATGAAACGGAGATTGGCGACACCACCCATGTGGCCCTGGTAAAGGGGGACGTGGACGGGATGGAGAACGTCCTGGTAAGGGTCCATTCAGAGTGCCTGACAGGTGATGTTTTTGCGTCCCGCAGGTGTGACTGCGGGAACCAGCTTCACAAGGCAATGAGTATGATAGAAAAAGAGGGTTCGGGTGTCATTCTCTATATGCGGCAGGAGGGGAGAGGTATCGGCCTGGGAAACAAGATCATGGCCTATCACCTGCAGGACAAGGGCCTGGATACCGTTGAAGCAAATATTGAACTCGGTTTTCCCGAAGACCTGAGGGACTACGGGATTGGCGCCCAGATGCTTGTTGACCTGGGACTCCATAAAATAAAGCTTCTCACGAATAACCCCAAAAAGATAATAGGCCTTGAGGGGTACGGTCTGGAAGTGGTTGAGAGGGTCCCCATTGAAGTTGAAGCGCTGAGTGAAAATATTAATTACCTCAAGACAAAGAGGGACAAGATGGGCCATATGATACTGGACAGGGAGGAGAGCTGACAGGGATGAACGATAATCAGCCCACGGTCCTCATTGTCGATGATGAAGATGTTATCAGGTTTGCTCTTCAGAAAAAGCTCACCCGGATAGGGTATAACGTCATATCCCTGGAAAAAGCCGAAGATGTTCTCTATCTTATAAAAAGCGGCGACCATAAAATTGACCTTGTTATCACCGATATCAAGCTCCGCAAGATGGATGGTATCGAACTTCTCAGGAGGATCAAAAGCCAGGATGAACCGATCCCGGTCCTTATTATCACCGGTCACGGAAATGTTGAAGATGCGGTGAAGGCGCTCCGGTTCGGGGCAAGTGACTTTATCAGGAAACCTTTTGATATCAATGAAATTTCCTCTTCGGTGAGAACGATCCTTCGCAGCAAGAAGGAACAGAAGCTCGTTGACAACTATCTTCAGTATGTTGACTATGAAAAGACAATTTACCGTGTCCCCGTTGATCCCGCTATTATAAATGCAATATCCTACAAGCTGACAAAGAACCTTGTCCCGTCGGGTCTCTGCAATACCACAACGGCGGAGAATATAACCCTCGCTCTTGTGGAGGCCCTCAGCAATGCCATGTTTCACGGCGCCCTTGAGATCTCGTCCGATGTAAAAAACTACGGGGGAATAAAGAGTTTCAACGAGGAGATCGAAAAGCGGAAAAATGACGAATACTATGTCAAAAGGAAAATCACAATAAAATATGAACTGACCAGGGACTATGTTGAGTACTTTATTGAGGATGACGGTCCCGGGTTCAACCATAAGGGGCTTCCGGACCCCCGGGACCCCGAAAACTTTTTCAAGAGCAGCGGCAGGGGACTTTTAATTATCAGGATCCATATGGATGAAGTGGACTGGAATGATGATGGCAATATCATCCGCTTGAGAAAATACCGGGTAGACAGAAATGAAGGAGAATAAAGGGCACTCATGAATTCAATCAAATGGAACGGCGACCATGTAACCATACTGGACCAGCGAAAACTCCCTCTTCACGAGGTCTATAACAACTATGGTAATTACCGTGACGTGGCGGTTTCCATCCGGGAGATGGAGATACGGGGGGCGCCCGCTATCGGGATTGCCGCGGGGATGGGGATCGCCCTGGCGGCGAAAAATCTCAAGAGCAAAAGCCTTGAGAGCTTTAAGGAGGAGATGTCCCGGATTATTGAACTCTTTAAAGGGACACGTCCCACGGCGGTCAACCTCTTCTGGGCCGCGGAAAGGATGAAGAAGATCATCGATCTGTCGGATAATACCGGGACCGCGGCGGAGAAACTGGAAGCCGAGGCATTGAATATCTACCGTGAAGATATTGAAATGAACAAAAAGATGGGCCAAAACGGGAGCCGGTTCCTGGAAGACGGGGATGTTGTCATGACCCACTGCAATGCCGGGGCGCTGGCAACAGGTGGTTACGGGACCGCCCTGGGAGTGATCAGGGCCGCCGTTGAAGAAGGAAAGAAGATAGAAGTTTTTGCCTGTGAAACGCGGCCCTACCTGCAGGGTGCCCGGCTCACCGCGTGGGAACTCTCCAGGGACAATATTCCCGTGACCCTTATAACGGACAATATGTCAGGCTATTTCATGAAGGAGGGTGTGATAAAAAAGATCATTGTGGGCGCAGACAGGATCGCGCTTAACGGTGATACCGCCAACAAGATCGGGACCTATACTCACTCCGTTCTCGCGGGAAACCATTCAATCCCCTTTTATGTTGCCGCTCCCACATCAACCCTTGATCCCGGAACAGAAACCGGGAAGGGAATCCCCATCGAGGAGAGAAGTATCGAAGAAGTTGTTTACATCCAATCGGTGCAGATCGCGCCGGAAGGAATATCCGTGAAAAATCCCGCGTTCGATGTAACGCCGGCGGAATTTATTACAGCTATCATTACGGAAAAAGGTGTTGTGGAGAATCCCGCCGGGAAGGGTATTGGGGAACTCCTGGACAGGGAGAATTGATCCCGGTGTTTCCTATTTGCCGCAGTAGGAATCCCTGATTGTTGAATATTCCTCTTTTCTCGACCTGTTATAAATGCAGTACCGGTCCTTTCCGCAGTTTTTCGCGTCGTAGAGGGCGTCATCCGCTTCATTCTGAAGAAGCATAAAGTAGTTCTCTATTTCATCTTCATCTATCTTTTTATTATTGCTGAAACTGTAGACCATTGAAGAAGCTCCGGCACTTACGGTGGCCCTGAGTTTTTCTTTTTTATGAACGATTTCAGCTTTCCGTATCTCCCTGAAGATATTTTCCAGAAATATCCCGGTCCCTTCAAGGTCTGTTGCCGGCAGAAGAACGTCGAATTCTTCTCCGCCGAACCGTATGGCGTAATCGGTGGGCCGTGAATGTGACCTGATGATACCGGCAATTTTCTTTAAGACCCTGTCACCCAGGTCATGGCCGTATTTATTATTAAATACCGAGAAGTCGTCGATATCAAACCTCACCATGGAGATTGAGTAAGCCGCGTTTTCCGCGCCAAAATAGATCCTTGACGCGGTCTTTAATATGTTTGTGAGGTAATCATTTTTGTATTTCAGAAGGTTGGTCTTATCATCAACATTGATCTTGTGCTCGAGGATTTCATACTTGTCAATAAGGGCGAAGTAATCCAGTTCCGCCCTGCGGAGATATTCCACAATTTCATCATCAATGGCATCGTGTGACAGGAGGTGTGTTAATATCTTCACATTCCTGAGCTGAAAGTCATTGAGCTCTTTGTTCTGGTTCTTTTCGTTCATCTGAAATATAAAAATATGTATAACACTTCTGTTTTTGACAAATTGTCTCTTTTGAAACTACTCAGCTGTATGGCTATGCTCAACCTGTTTTCTAAAATATCAACAATATGTCTCTGCCCAGGGCAGCGCGGACATACCGGTTATCTTTATTGTTAAATATAATTATTTTTATACATAGCTGAATCGTTACTTCCTCTTTTATATATAGCCGAACAGTTATAAAAAGTCAATATCTTTAATTAATATCTTTATATATTTTTTCAATATACCGAAATATTCAACAGGTTAAGTGATTCTGTTCATGGAGGAACAGATTAACCTTGGAGGTTTATATGGATAATCTCATGAAAATGGAGGATCGTGAGATAAGACCGGGAAACAAAAAAGCTGATCAGAAAAAGATACGTGAATACAGAAAGAGAATTTCTGATGAATCATATCTTGATCATGCCATATCAAAAATTGCTACCGATTTATCGCACTATCTCACAAAGTAGTTATCATGTTATTATCGCTTATCATGAGCTGATAGTTCGGCCCATGAGAACGGAAAAAGTTATTGTTCCACGATCCGGCCCTTTCCCCCAGAAGGGCCGGATTTTTTTGTGTTCTCAGTAAATGTTCCTGGACTTGCTGGCCTGTTCCCCTCGATACAATTTGCCGCATTTTAAAAACAGAAAGCACTGAATTCATAAAACGGCAAATCACTCGGGGAACTCAACTAGTGCTGAGCCCGCATGATTTTGCACCAAATCATGTAGTCGAAGTACAGATGCTCATCGAGTGATCCTGCATCTCTATATACCGTTTCCTGGCTACTTTGTGAGCAGGATCGTATCGAGATGAGCCACGCTGCGCTCGCTAAGACGGTAAGAGAAAACATGTAGCTTAAAATCCTCCGGTAAATTTAAGTTGACATAATAGCAAGTCCGTTAAATCTTTTTTCCAGAGGTGAGGTATTCAATTATCTCCCTTACAAAATAAACTTAACTGGTAACGAGTAAGGACCTTTTGATGAACCCGAGTGACTCCTATTTACGCATACAGGAAAGCAGAAGATTAAAACTCCTTTTCATGGGTTTTTTCCTTATTATTATTGTGTCCCTCATCTATATTTTCAGGTATTACTTCTGGCCCTTTCTCTTTGCCATAATCCTCTATATTGCCATCAAACCCTTTCATGACAGGCTTGCGGCCAGGCTCAAGAAGAGAAGGATTACCACAACACTGGTCATTATCTTCATCTTTTTAGTGATTATTATCCCGGTATTCTACCTCTTCTTTATACTGGCTGACCAGGCTTACCAGCTCTACAATCTTATCCAGGTGAAGGTCCAGTCCGGGTTGTTAAACCAGCTCCAGGATATTGATTTCATAAACAGGTTCATGAATTACTTCCGGATACAGGGTGATGATATTGTCAGGAAACTGACGCAGTTTCTTGAAAAGGGGGCCATTTCCGTTTTCCAGAGCCTCACAAAGATCGTCTCCTTTCCCATTAATTTCATCATAAACCTTTTTTTTATGGTCCTCATGCTCTTCTTCCTTCTCAAAGACGGGCACAGGCTGGACCAGGGGATCTATAAAATCCTTCCCTTTCCCGATGACCTGGAAAAGGACGTTGTGGACAGGCTCAAGGAAGTGATAAAGGTCCTCCTCGCGGGAAACATTCTGATCATGGTTTTGCAGGGGACGGCCCTGGGTGCCGGTTTTTTTATCGCGGGTATCGGGATGGCGCAGCTCTGGGGGAGCATGGCCGCCATACTCTCCCTAATCCCCGCCATCGGGACAATGTTCATATGGGTCCCGGCGGTGATCTACCTGGCGGTAAGCGGTCATTATATCGGTTCGGTCTTTCTGGGGGTCTGGTGTCTCCTCTGGTACCAGCTCCTGGAGAATTTTGTCAAACCGAAATTCTTCGGGGAAAAGCTCCACTTTCACCCGGTGATATTCTTTTTCCTCCTGCTGGGAAGTATACAGGCCTTCGGCCTGCCGGGTGTTATTGTGGGTCCGCTGCTGCTTACCCTTTTCTACTCCTTCTGGAACATATACAAGCTGCTGGATGAATACGATATGTGGAAAAAGGCCGGGAAAGCCGAAGCCGGAGAGGAAGATCCGGCGGAATGATATTTTTCTTCATGGAGATTTTTTATGTCTGTTACCCGTAGAGAATTTTTACAGAGCACCGGCCTGGCCGCGGCGGGAGCCCTCACCGGGGGGATTTCACTCCTCACCGGGTGCGCCGGTGACCCGGAAAAACGGAAAGGCGCCCGGAAGGTCTCATCAATCTGCCCGGGGTGCGGCCTTGGATGCGGAATAGACCTCTATGTAAGAAAAAACAGGCTTATTGATCTCGCCGGCGACCCCGGCCACCCGGTGAATGAAGGGATGATATGTCACCGGGCTGTCCTGGTAAAACAGTTTGCCGATGATCCGGAAAACAGGAGGCTCAGGAACGTCCTGTACCGCAAACCGGGAAGCGGCCGGTGGGAAGAGATCCCCCTGGAAAACGCGATCTCCCTGATAGCGGAGAGGATAAAAGAAACACGGGAGAGGACTTTCATCAAAACAGTAAACGGCGTTACCTGTAACAGGACCGACGGGATCGCCTTCCTTGCCGGAAACTGGCTTACCAATGAAGAACTCTACCTCCTGGGGAAACTCTCCCGGGTGCTGGGATCAAACCTTATTGATCATGAATCGAGCCTCTCTTCCGGCTCCGCGGGCCCCGCTCTTTCCGGGACCCTGGGCTTCGCGGCTTCAACAAACCCTTTGTCTGACATGGAAAATTCGGACGTTGTCCTGGTCATGGGAAGCAACCCCGCGGAGAACTACCCCCTGGCGCTGAAACACCTGATGAAAGCACGGGACAGGGGAGGGAAGATCATCACAGTTGATCCCCGGTATACCCGGACCTCTTCACTATCGGACATGCAGGTCTCCCTGCGGCCGGGAACGGACACCGCGTTCATAAACGGTATCATTAACTATGTCCTGAAAAACGGGCTCTATAACAGGGAATATCTTTCCGCTTACACCAATGCCTCGTTTCTCATTAATCCCGGCTACTCCTTCCATGACGGGATCTTCTCAGGATACAACGGTAAAACCGGCAGCTATGACAACATAACGTGGACATACCAGATCGACGCCAAGGGCATCCCCAAGCGGGACAGGAGCCTGAGAGATCCGGGCACAGTTTTTCAGCTTTTGAAAAAGCATATGTCCCGCTATACCCCCGCGGTGGTGTCCGATATCACCGGCTGTAGCGTGGAGGAGTTCCTGAGGACAGCGGAGACCTACGGTGAGACCGGCAAGTCCCGGAAGTCGGGATCGATTATTTTTTCATCCGCATCCCTCCATCAGCTTTCCGGAAGGCAGAATGTCCGGGCATACGCGATTCTTCAGCTGGTCCTGGGCAATATTGGGGTCTCCGGCGGAGGATTGATACGGCTGGGCAGGGGCATGAACGACCAGGGCGCCGCGGACAACGGCACCGGGTGGAACTCCCTGCCGGGATATCTCAGGGCACCCCATCCGGAACTTCACCCGGACCTGAATTCATATGTTGAGAACCTGACCCCCCGGACCAATGATCCCCAGAGCTATAACATTATGGGGACCGACGGATCAAAGAAGGGGAAGGGGAACACCGGCATGTTCATGATAAACCTCCTGAAAGCATGGTACGGGGGCGACTCAACGGACAGCCCGGAAGTTCTCTACGGCTGGCTTCCCCGGTCAACGGAACCCTTCGGCTATTCAGATTTTACCCGGCGCGCTTCACAGGGGAAGCTGGAAGGGGCTCTCCTCCTCAACACCGACCCGGTGAAGGAGCTCCCGGGAAGAAGCGTTTCAGCAGGGGCCTTGAAGAACCTCAAATGGCTGGTCTGTTCCGATTATTCGGAGACCGGCGCCTCCTCTTTCTGGAAAAACAGCGGCATACCCCCGGAAAAGATAAACACCGAGGTCTTTCTTATCCCCCAGGCGCTCCCCTTCGAAAAGAGCGGAAGTGTCACGGGCAGTGACAGGCGGATACAGTGGTGCGCCGCCGCGCTGGAAGCTCCTCCTGAAACGGTGAGCGTCCTGGATTTTACGGATATGCTCTTTGCCGGTATCAGGAAGCTCTACAGGAAGGATCCCGGCGTGTTTCCCGGGCCGGTTTTCGGGGCCGGCTGGAACTATACCGGGAGCAATATGAAGGCCGATCCCCTCCCTGTGCTGAAAGAGATGAACGGGGTTGATGCGCGGAACAACATGCTGCTTGAAGGTTACCGGCAGATGAGGGATGACGGAATGACCCTCGGGGGAAACTGGCTCTATACCGGCTGCATAAGCGTCAGGGGCAACGGGACCGCGGACCGGGCGGATGAGAAGGCGGGTCCCCGCGGCCGGGGATGGTACTGGCCCATGAACATGAGGGTCCTCCATAATGCCGCCGGGGTGGACAGGAAGGGGACGCCCGTGAAAGAAGGGAAGGCGGTGATAAAATGGAACGGCAGCAGCTGGGAGGGCGACGCGGCATACGGCAGCTGGGGCCCCGGTTCAAAATATCCCTTTATAAAATTTGAAGAGGGACTGGCGAGAATATTCTCGGCATCGGTGAGCGACGGCCCCCTTCCCGAGTACTATGAATCTCCCGGGTCTTTCTCGGTAAATCCCCTGAACGGCACGGGGACCAATCCTCTCCTGAAAAACCGGGTGAACCGGGCCCGGGTACCGGTGAGAAGGGACCTCCCCCATCTCGGCACTCTTGTGCGGACCGGCGATTACTGCGCTTACTCACTCTCCGGCCTGCCCCTGGGGAGAGAACTTGTTCCGGGAATATTCTGTGAAATAAGTCGTGAGCTGGCGGAAGCACTTGAGGTCAGGAGCGGTGACAGGGTAAAGGTCAGGACCGCCCGGGGGGAGATGACCATGCCGGCCATGGTGACCGGGAGGCTCATGCCCGGGATCATCAACGGGACATTGAGGCACCTGGTAACGGTTTCCCATAACGGGGACAAGGTCAACCCGGTGAATACACTGGTCCCCGGGTTTTCAGATCCCGGTTCGGGGGTCATTGAGACCGGTTTTTTCATGACAGATATAAAGAAGATCAGCTAGAGGGAGTTTTTATGGCGGATAAGGCATTTCTCTTTGATACAACCCGGTGCTGCGGATGCAGGACCTGCCACGCCGCGTGCAAGGAGTGGAACGAACTTCCCGCCGAAGAGAACGTTTTTTTCGTGGGGCCCGAATTCACGGCCCCCTTCACTCTTTCCGCGGCAACATGGAACCGGGTCTCTTTTTCCGAAGTCAGGGACAGGGAGAAGGGAAAGCCCCGGTGGGACATGCTCCACCTGAAATGCTTCCACTGCAGGGACGCCAACTGCATGAAGGTCTGCCCGGCCGGCGCCATCTCAAAGAGAGAGGGCTGGAATGTCATAAACCAAAGGAAGTGCATCGCCTGCGGGCTCTGCACCGAGTTCTGCGCATACAATGTCCCTCATATAAGCGCCCGGGACCATAAGAACAAGTTGGGCAGAACAGTACTGATCAAAGACAAAGCCTATAAGTGCGATGCCTGCGCGGCTGCCGGGAGAGAGGTCCCCGCCTGTGTCTCCAACTGCCCCACTGGAGCGCTGACCTTCGGCCACCGGCAGCTTCTCCTCAGGGAAGCGCAGAAACGACAGAAGAAGCTCAAAAAATATTTTCCCGGCGCGTCTGTCTATGGAATAAAGGAGTTCGGGGGGCTCAGGTCGATCTATCTTCTGAAAGATTCGCCTGAGAGCTACGGGCTTCCCACCGGTACAAACGCGGAGCCCCTTGCGGAGGGGATCTTCGAGGAATACAGGAACCTCTACACACTGTTTGCTCTTTTTTCCTTCGGTTCGGTTCGGTTGAAGAGAAAAGCGGCGAAGTTTGCTTTCAGGATTGGGAAGGTTGACAGAGGTTTGGCGTAGGGGTACCAGCTTATGTAATTTTAACAATCAATCCTGTCTCGTGCCGGCGTTTAAAGGAAAGGAGAAGACCAGGAGAAGAGGGCGTGACTGAAAATCCGGGACGGAAACCGGATGTTTGGTTTTGATAAAAATTTCGTACTATCTGGGTTTTCTCAGGTTTTTCTGCTTTGTGTTTCCATCATTGTGATAAATACGAGAATATTATCTACAATTTCAAAAATATAAACATAATTTCCAGTATAGTTATCCAGAATTTTTGCACTATTTCCTGAATTACTCAAATCCCTTACCAATTCATCAAGATAATTAATAATACCAAAAGCAACAAACCACGAAACGGAAAACTTAAAGTGTCTCCTTAAATCAAGGACCTTCTCATAGAATACAGGCTCAAGGTTGATATGTTCAATTTTCCAGACTCTCTCCGGACCGCCATCCTGGTACTTCACTGTTTTACCGGGTTGAGGAATAAAGCTGTTTTTCTTAATGAACCGTGATATTAAAAGTTTGATTAGTTCGTCCTTTGACAGATCAACTTCAGCCATGGCTTCTCTCAGCTTATTGAACAGTAGTGTGTCTGCATTAATAGTCGTTCTCATATTATCCATCCTCTCATTGTAAAATCCGGGAAGAGAGTTATTCTTCCCAAAGATTAATACGATTGAGGAGTGGGATTAATTAAAACTTTTTACAAAAATTACAATTATACAATAATTTCCCGGGATTTAATTCACGACCGGGAGAAAATTAATGAATATCTCCATGCCCACTGCCATCTTCTATATAGTATTGAGCAGGTTGTTCTGAATTAACTGTTGGTCTTAATATAAAAAAATTGTGTTCAGCAATGTCTTCATTACGATTAATTAGTACATGCCATTTTGTTGTTCTATCTGGTTCCCAATTATTAAAGTCAATTAAATTAGAAATTGATGATAATCTTCTATCACTACTGATCAATATGTTGTTAACAATTGCACAATTGCCTAAATCTTTGACAGTGAAATTTAATAATAATTCCCATGTCTCAAAACCTGAAATTATTCCATGTTTATACCCATTCTCAGACAACCATGAATCAATTAAATTTGGGTCATCCCAATTAATTTCCAAATTATTTATATCAATTGTTTTATTTTTTTTAATGCTATCATATTCGAGATATTTTTCAATTAATTTTCTACGTGTTAGTTTATTAGCCATTTACTTAACTCATTATTCTTTTTTTCTTGGAAATTTATTATATATTATTTGCACTTTTAATAACTTTTCATCATTTTAATCATATTCACATATCCAATCATTTCGGGAAAACCCTCAAAACAAACACTACATACTGAATAATAAACACCACACATTTATACCAATGAAATAATTTTTAATAAAGTTTTCTATCCAGTACTATTAAAAAATTTGTTTGACATTTTAACAATCAGTACATTACATAATGTTCGATGTAAGTTGTGAACAGATAAGCGGGGTACCCAATGCCAAAACATACAATCTTTAATAAGATATTCATGGATATCACAGGTGTTTCTCTTGTCCCAAAGACGGCAGAAGAAGCATGGAAAACCGTTGAAATGACAAATCCAAATGCAAAAATTGCAGCAAAAGAAGCTGGTAGCGGTGTAGTTTCTACCAGGGGAAATATATTTTGTATTGATGATTATTCTCAACTAATAGATGAATTTAACAAGAAAACAAGTTAATATTTTTCAAAACATTATATAAATTGTGTAATGAGGAATACTGGAATATGTATTCCTCTTTTGCTATTGGAGAAATACATATGGGTGTCAGGAAAAAAGACCTCAATAGAATTTTAAAACTATATAATGATTATTTCCTGGGAATGTATTCCGGAATTGTTGCATTAGTTGCAGATAAACCGAGACAGGTATTAGTTGAATTAGAAAATATCACAACACATTTATTCCCTTACTTTGAGGATCCGGATAGCGAAGAAGGCAAAAAGAACTTTGAAATGGCATTCAATCATCTTAAAAGAGCATCGATAGATTGTGCAAAAATGTATTGGTCAATTATTGACAAACAAATTGAAAAGATAGATAAAGATGATACATTAAGAAGATATGCAATAAATATGCCTGAACATGAATTTAAAAACAAATATCTTGAATTCAAAAAGAGTGCCCGGAGTGCAAGATATATGGAAATGTCATGTGTTGGAAAAAATTCAGAAGCATGCCTCGATGAATATGTAAAAAGCAATTGAAATTGGATGGGAATTATACGAATCAATTGATTACTCTAAAACCAAATCACTCAAACTTTTAAAAATATACTATGTTATAAGAAATAATATTATTTCAGGGCTTATAGGTGCACTTTTTGGATTCATTGCAGGATTATTTTCATCTTATTTCTTCCCAAATTTTAAGGCATTTATGGATAACATTGCGAATAAGACAGGCAGCCCGCCGCCTATACCATAAAATCCTCAATTCAGAAATTAAGTATGGTTATTTACCCTTCTGATTTTTTAAAATTCAATTTAAATTTTCATCTATCTTATTTTCACTGGAGAAACTAACAAACAGCAGGCACTTGCCTCATCTGCCGGTGAGGAGACAGTGGATAAAGATAAAAATCACTGAATTTTCCAATTACCCCCCCCGATAAATAAAGGGAACCTCTATATTTTACTTGACGTTGTAAAATTTGAATATAATATAAAGGGAGTAAGAATATTGAATATCATTAAAATTCAATATTCAGGGAATAAAGTATGGATAAATGGTCAATTACCGGCGCCACAGTGGTTACCGCCAGGGACAACATAAGGAACGGCAGTGTTCTCATAGAAAATGACAGGATCGAAAAGGTCTCCAGCAGGGACCTGAAGGGTGACATCTCCGTAAACGTGGACAACGCCATCCTGATACCGGGGATGATCAACGGCCACGATCACCTCCTGGGGACATATTACCCCCGGGTGGGCAACGGGCCCTATGAAAACTGGCTTCCCTGGGACAACGACCTCAAGAGCTCACCGGTCTACCAGGAGAGGCAGCAGATCGAGAACCGGGACCTCTACCTCCTGGGAGGTTTCCGGAACCTTGTCTCCGGGGTCACAACCGTATCTGACCATATTCCCCATTTCGTGGGTGACCCCTATTATGATATCCTTCCCATGAAGGCCATACGGCACTTTGCCCTGGCCCATTCCGTGGGACAGATGGCCCTTGCCTGGGGAGAGGGCATCGAGGCCGAGTATCAAAAGGCGGTAAAAGAAGACATTCCCTTTATTACCCACATATCCGAGGGCTTTGATTCGGAGACGGTGGAGAATATCAGGACCGTTGATAAAATGGGGGCCGTGGGGGACCATTCGGTGTTTATTCACGGGATCGCTTTTTCAGAGTCGGATATGGACCTGATCAAAAAAAGACACGCCTCCGTGGTCTGGTGCGCCGATTCCAACTGGTTCATGTTCACCGAGACAACCCATATCAAAATGCTCCTGGACAAGGGGATCAACGTTTGTATCGGGACCGACTCCCCCATGTCGGGGGGCCAGAACATCCTTACCGAGATGAAGTTTGACAAAGAGCTCTACGAGGAACTCTACGGCGAGGAGCTTCCCGATGAAATCATTTATAAAATGGTAACGGAAAACCCCGCCCACGCCTTCAGGCTCAAGCGGCTGGGGCAGATCAAGGAAGGGTACATTGCCGACCTGGCGCTGGTCAGGCAGACAGAGAGGACTTCTTACGGGTCGGTGGTAAACGCGGAGTTGAAGGACATACTCCTTGTTGTGATCAACGGTGTCCCCGCGTACGGCGCCGTGGAGTTCGCGGACCTCTTTGAAAGTTTCCGTGTTGACTTCCAGGAGATCGTTCTTGACGGTGAAAGAAAGGTGGTCGCGGGGGACCTGACCGGTCTCTTAAAGAGAATAAGCAGGGCAGTTGGCTTTAAAAAGGAATTTCCTTTTTTGCCGGTTGAGTTTGAAGTTTAATGAAACGGAGCAGCTAACAGGAATGGGATCATCACAATCCGGCGGGATTATAACCAGAACATACAAGCCCGGGTCTATCATCTATTTCGCGGGGGACAAAAGCGAAAGTATCTTTATCCTGAAATCGGGGAGGGTCATTCTCACATCCACCAAGCTTGATACGGGGAGCGAGGTCAAGGAGGACGTGAGGATCGGCGAGTTCTTCGGCGTAAAATCCGCCTTGGGGAAATATCCCCGGGAGGAGACGGCGCAGACTGTGGGCGAAACCATTGTCCTCATCTTCAGCCTGGCGGAGTTCGAGAGGCTGATCCTTAAGAACGTTGACGTGGTGAGAAAGATGCTCCGGGTCTTCAGCAACCAGCTTCGAAGGATAGGGAAGATGGTGCGGTCTGTCCTGGGGGAGGGGGATATCCTCAATCCCGATATTGAACTTTTCAGGATAGGTGAGTACTACTACAGCGCCGGAGTTTTTCAGCAGGCCCAGTACGCGTATAAAAAGTACATGGAGTACTACCCGGACGGAGAGCACGCGTCCCTGGCCATGAAGAGGATCAAGGCAATCGATTCCGGTGAAGCCGTACCGGGGGATACCGGGTTTGATCTTAACAGCACGGCTGCCGAGCCGGCCGCAGCCGGAGCCGGTGATACCGGAGGTTTCGGGGACGGACCGGGAGATTTCAGCATGGATGAGAGCGGCGGAGAGGATGACGGCCTTATGGATTTTGACGGGGGTTCCGATTCAGATGACTTTTTCGGCAATTCCGGCGGTTCCTCAGGTTCTCTGTCAAGTGAAATGGATGACTTTCTGTCGGACAGCAGAGAATCAGACGAATTCGATGATTTTCTCTCGGATGCCGGTGAAGAGCAGAAAGGGGGACTTGGCGTAATATATGACGAGGCAAGCAGGAGTTTCTCCGCGGGTAACTATGAGGAAGCCCTGAACCTCTATTCGGGAATAATAAACAGCACGGACCCGGGCGGTGATGATGAAAGATATATTGAAAACGCGACCTTTGAACATGCTGTCTGCCAGATGAAACTGAGAAAACAGAAAGAGGCCATCGGGGCTTTCTCCGGGTTTATCAGGAAATATCCGAAATCGGGAAATATGAAAAGGGCCCTTTACAATATTGGCGCGGTCTTTGAGTCCGCCAACCAGAAAGACAAGGCGAAAGCATATTATAAAAAGGTCGCTTCCCTGCAGCCGGCGGATGACGTGAGCCGTGAGGCCCAGGAGAAGCTGAAACAAATTTAAAAACAGGAAATAGCGCATATGCTCCTTGATGACAGTTTTTTTGAAAGGTTCGGCGTTGAATACTCTCCCAACGAAATAATCTTCTGTGAATTTGAACCCGGGTACGAGTTCTACTTCCTGCAGCAGGGGAGGGTGAAGATCGTCAAGATGATCAACAACAGGGAGAAGACAATTGACGTTCTTACCGACGGGGACGTTTTCGGCGAGATGGCCATCCTGGAGCAGGAACCGAGGTCTGCATCCGCCATTGCCATTGAGCATTCCCGGCTTCTCAAATTTCACCGTGATAACTTTGACGCCCTTCTCCAGGGCAATCCGCAGCTTGCCTACAAGCTTCTCCTGATCTTTTCAAAGAGGATTTATGACGCAAAAAGAAGACTGATGATACTCCTCCTCGAGGACCCCCAGCTGAAGGTCATGGATGTCCTCAACATGCTCGCTGAACAGAACCCCCATCTTGATCTCCAGGAGGAAGTCCATCTCCCGGTCACTTCCGAGGCGGTGGCGAACTGGGCGGGAATGGCCGAATCGGAAGCGCAAAAAGTATTGACACATTTGAACAAGCTAAACAAAATTGAACTCTTTGGTGATAAAATCGTGGTTAGGAACATCAGGGACTTCCAGAGGATTGTGTCATCGAAGCGCAAAAACATGTATCAGTAAACGGCTCCCGTAGCTCAGGTGGATAGAGCAGTAGTTTCCTAAACTATGTGTCAGAGGTTCGAGTCCTTTCGGGAGCGAAAGGATGAATATGTCAAAAAGCGGTGGAAAAGCCGCTTTTTTTTAATAAGAGGATTAAAGATGGAAGAGAAGCTTAACGAAATCAGCGGTAAACTGAAGGAAATCGAAGAACAGATGAGCAATCCCGAGGTCATTTCCGACCAGAATCTCTTTAAAAACCTCAACCGGGAACGGACACGGCTGGCGCCTATCGTCCAGGCATACAATGACTATAAGAAGATGAAGCGGGAATTCTCCGATTCGGAAGAACTGCTTGAAACAGAAAGCGATGAAGAGATGAAAGAGATGCTCCAGTCCGAGATAAGCGAACTTGAGGAAAAGATCAAGAAATACGAGGAGAAGCTCCTTATCATGCTCCTCCCCAGGGACCCCAGTTCCGGCAAGGACGTTATCATGGAGATCCGCGCCGGTACCGGCGGTGATGAAGCCGCCCTCTTCGCCGCCGATCTCTTAAGGATGTACAGCAGGTATTCCGATATCAAGGGCTGGAAACTTGAATTTATTGACGGCAACTATACCGAAATCGGCGGATACAAGGAGGTCATCTTTTCCATCAGGAGCCCGGAAGCATATGATAACCTGAAATATGAATCGGGGGTCCACAGGGTCCAGAGGGTCCCTACCACGGAATCGGGAGGAAGGGTGCATACATCTGCGGTTACCGTGGCGGTCCTTTCCGAAGCGGAAGATGACGATGTGGATATCGATCCCGCCGACCTCCGCATCGATGTTTACCGGGCCTCGGGACACGGGGGACAGTCGGTGAACACAACGGATTCCGCCGTAAGGATCACCCATATCCCCACGGGGATGATCGTTACCTGCCAGGACGAGAAGTCGCAGCACAAGAACAAGGCAAAGGCAATGAGGGTCCTCCGGGCGCGGCTCTTTGAAAAGATAAACAAGGAGAGGATGGACAAGGAGTCGGAACTCCGCCGGGCCCAGGTGGGAAGCGGCGACAGGAGTGAAAGGATCAGGACCTACAACTTTCCCCAGTCACGGGTGACCGATCACAGGATCGGGCTCACCCTCTATTCTCTTGAAAATGTCCTGGACGGGAGCCTTGACGAGGTTGTGGAGCCTCTCAAGAAGGACGAGGTCCGGAAGCTGTTAAAGGTTACCGGGAAATAACGGCCGGCAGGGCAGCTCGCAGGCGGCGGTTATGCAGCTTTCTTTACTGTTACAGGAAGTCACCGAAAGATTCAGGGAAGGGGGAATCGAAAACCCGGTGACCGACGCCCAGCTTATCATCGCCCATGTTCTGGAGATGGAGAGGTTCCGGGTTTCCCTTGAGCGGGAGAGAAAACCGGGTGAGGAAGAGCTGAAAAAAATAGAGAGGCTTGTGAAAAGAAGGCTGGCCTTTGAACCGCTTGCCTACATAACCGGCGTGAAGGAATTCTACTCCCTGGAATTCAGGGTCAATAAAAATGTTCTCATCCCCCGGCCCGAAACCGAACTTGTGGTGGATCTTGCGCTCTACTATGCGCCCCTTGACGCCACGCTCCTTGACCTGGGGACCGGTTCCGGCGCAATTGCCGTTGCGTTGAAACACAACAGGAAGGACCTGGATATAACGGCAACAGACATATCAAAAAAAGCATTAAGTGTGGCGAGAAAAAATGCCCTGAATATCACGGGGCCCCGGTCCGTCAGGTTCCTTGAGGGAGACCTGTTTGAACCTCTGGGGGGCAGGATCTTTGATATCATTGTGAGCAATCCTCCCTATATCGACCCGGGCATATCAGGCACCCTCCAGAGGGAACTCAGGCATGAACCCCCGGAGGCCCTTTACTCACCGAAGAAGGGGAGAAGGGAGACGGAGAGAATAATCAGGGGAGTAAAAAAGCACTCTCATGAAAGGAGTGTCATCATTTTCGAGATCGGGTATGACATGAAAAATTTTGTAGTTGAAAAAGGGAAAGAAGCAGGATTTGATGTCTCTGTGATGAATGATTATTCCGGTCTGCCCAGGGTTGTGGTACTGAGAGCGGGATAAAAGGGTTTGAGCACAATGGATATGCTGTCAGAACATTTTAAAAAGATATCAACATTCTTCTCTCTTCTTATTCTCCTTTATATTGTTGCGGTTTTTTCCAACCTCTTTTTCCAGTGGGAAGGGATATCAATAATAGTCCGTGTCTATCTCTTCATCTTCTCATTCCAGCTGGTTTTCATCTTTTCACAGATAGACCTTGATCTCTACAGGGATATCTACAGAGAAAGGTATGGAAAGAGCGGTGAATACCTTCTCTTCTTCCATACCAGGATTTTACCCCTGCTTGTTATCTATGCGTCAATAGTCATATTTACATTTATCTTTTATCTCAAAAATGAGGACTGGCCAATGCGACCTTTCCTCAATGTCTTTACCGGCAGGTTCTCCAATATCATTATCTATTCCCTCATCCTCATGATAATCCTTAAGATCGAAAAAAGCCTCAAGGTCACCATTCCTCTTTTTTTGTCAATTGGAGTGGGATACTTTATTCTTTATTCAATCGTCTATACCCTGTATCCTGACGGCTCTCCCACATCAATCCTGAAGATCCTGAATTTTGCCATTGTCATTTTTTCCCTCTTTTTCGAGTTTTTTTATAAACGAATTCATCTTCTGAAACTGCTCTTCATGACGATAATTCTGTCTTTGGTTTTTCACTTTATGGTGGTGGGTATTTATTATTCTTTTTCCCGGTTCTCAAAGACAGGGTCGTACAGCCAGGTTGAATCTTCTCTCTTCCTGCTTAAAATGGGGTATTCTTTTCCCCTGAAAAAACTGACTGAAGTTGTAGGCAGGCAATCAGATTCGACCCATATCCCCGAGATATTATATTTTTCCGAGAAGTACAATGTGGACATCAAGCTCTCCCGGGACGAGTGGAGCAGGCTGTTTGAGGACGGGGATCTGGCCATGAGCAGGTCCCTTTCAAATTATTTTTTAAAAAATAAAATTAAGGTTTCATTTGAAAGCATCAACAGGCTGGCAAAAAAGTATTCTGTGATTTCCGGAAGGAAGTTTGTCAATGCCGAGAGCATAATCGCTTACGCGGCAAAGTATTACCCGGAAGAGAGGGAGAGGTTTTTATCTCAATTTGAGAAGGGAAATATCTTTTATAAAAAATGGGTGCTGAAGATCATAAAGAAAGCGGGGGACATTAAATCCGTCCCCTGGCTTGTGGAGAAGCTTACGGATATAGACAGGGATATCTCTATCAGGGCGTACCAGGTCCTTAAAAAAATTACGGGGGAAGATCCTGCCGGTGAATTAAAAGTGAGGGGAAACAATCCCGCTGTTATTGTTTTTTTCAGGAAGAGATCTCAGCAGACGGGCAGTAAAGACTGACCGGGCATATTCCGCATGCCGGTTTTCTCGCTTTACAGATACTCCTCCCGTGTCTTATAAAGAGAAGATGAGAATTTATCCACTCTTTTTCCGGGATTGCCGTGGTGAGGTCTTTCTCTATCTTATACGGGTCCCGTGACTCGGTATATCCCAGTTTTCCCGCTATTCTTCCCACATGGGTATCTACTGCCAGTGCGGGAATATTGTATCCCATGGAGAGAATGACATTTGCTGATTTCCTGCCCACACCGGGCAGTTGTTCCAGGAGTTCCCTCTCCGAAGGGACTTTCCCGTTGTACTTTCCGGTTACATCTTGCGCAAGGGAAACGATGTTTTTGGATTTGTTTTTATAAAAACCGGTACTCCTGATTATCTCTTCCACATCCTGAATGTTTGCTTTTGAAAGAGATTTAAAGTCCGGGTATTTCCTGAAGAGTTCCGGCGTTACGGAATTTACCTGGACATCCGTAGTCTGCGCGGAGAGAACAACAGCCACTGTAAGCTGGTAAAGATTTATGTATTCCAGGTCCGATGTTACAGTGCCGTAATGTTTCTTCAACCGGGCAATGATCTTCCCTGATGTTTTCCTGTCCATAATAGACCGCCCGGTTTCTTTATCCCCTGATTTTCTCTTCCAGGATTCTCCGTGCTTTTTCCAGGGCAACAGCCCTGTGGCTTATCCTGTTTTTCTCCTCCAGGGTCAGCTGGGCCATTGTCCTGCCGAATTCCGGAAGGAAAAAAACAGGATCGTAGCCGAAGCCCATCTCTCCGGCCGGTTCAGCAGCTATTTCACCGTGACATTCTCCCCTGGCGGTTTGGCTCTCCCCGTCCGGATAGGCTATGGCCACCACGCAGACGAATTTTGCCTTCCTGTTCTCTTTTATCTCAAGCATCTCTGAAAGGAGTAGTTCATTCTTTTTGCCGTCGGAGCTGCCGAAACCGCCGTACCGGGCAGAGTGGACCCCCGGTCTTCCCCCCAGGGCTTCAACCATAAGCCCGGAATCATCGGATAATACCGGCATGTTGCTGTACCGGGCAATTGCCTCTGCTTTTTTTACCGCGTTTTCTTCAAAGGTCTTACCATCTTCAATGACTTCCGGCGGTGATTCAAGTTCATAGAGAGGAACCAGGTTGAGGTCAGCAATCCCGGAAAACTTTTCCCTGATCTCATTGATCTTATTCTTATTATTGGATGCAATGACAAGGTCCATGAAAAATACCTCTGGATATTATTATTTTGTAACTACTTAGCTGTATGGAAAAAATAGATATTTTAATAAAATAACACCTATATGTCCCCGCCGCGGTCGGCGGCGGGGACATATCAGTTATCTCTTATTCATTAACATATCTATTTTTATACATTGCTGAGTAGTAACGTTTTTTTCATTATTTTATAGTGGTCCTTTTATTTAAAGTAATTGAAATATCAACTCTATTTCTTTATGATAGGTTTCAAACATTATTGTAAACCACTCAGTTATATGGGTAAAATAATATATTTGCTAAAAATATCAACAATATGTCCCCGCCGCGGTCGGCGGCAGGGACATACCGGTTATGCTTTCATGAATATAATTATTTTAAATATGCAGCTGGGTCGTTACTCTTATTAACCAGGAACTTGTGTAAAGTTATAAGGTATGAAAACAAAAGGAACAGTTTTGGGAGTTTTCTTTTTTTATATCCCGGATATTTTGCTTATTCTATTTATAGCGGTAGTTTTTTCCAATACGGGACTTGAGAACAGAGTTTTTTACCATATAATATTAATGATTGTTATTGTAGTCGTTTTATTAAGAACATTCATTATATTTATGTTAAGCAGGTATTTCTATGTTAACAGGCTCAATATTATCCGCAATATTTTATCAAATTTTAAAAAGGGAAAATTTCATGTACTTCAAAACAGTGTAAAGGGGAATGATTCCTTTGCAAAGGTCCTGAAAGAACTTATTAAGGTCGGCAGGCATCTCGATAACATGGTATCCTCCCAGAGGGATGAAATTGATATTTTTCATGAATTTTACAACAGCATTGTCTTTTCCCCCAACTCATTCTTTATCATACTTTCTGAAAATGAGAAGGTGGAATATGTTAATGAAGGTTTTTGCAGAAGGCTCAGGTATGATACTGATGAAATAATTGGTAAAAGTATAGAGGATATTTTTTATTTTGTAAACGCCCGGTTGAAAGGAGCAATTATTAAAGCAAAAACCCAGGGGAACACTATTGTACTGGAGCAGACACACCTCCTGTCAAAGAACAGGATCCCTCTCATCTTTGATATGAAGGTCTCCCGGATAATGGTAAAGGGGAGGAACAAGATAATAATTCTTATTGATGACATCACAAATAAGCTGAGAAAGGACTACCAGATAAACCTTATCAGTCAGCTTTCCAGTTATCTGCAGAGGGACAGGAAAATTGAGGAATTTCTTTTCAAAATACTGACAGCTGTTACATCGGGACATGGACTCGGTTTTAACAGGGCCATGCTCTTCCTTGTTGATGAAGGGGGTGTTTCACTGGAGGGGAAAATGGCTGTGGGTCCCGATTCAATGGAGGAAGCCATTGAGATATGGAACAGCAATGAGAATGATGTCCTTGATGAAGAGTTTGACATCATGAACCTGAAGGGCGCTGAACTCTTCGACTCGGTCATCAAGAGCAGGTTTCTTATTGATTCGGATGCACTGCTCAGCAAAGCGCTGAATGAAAGAACAGTCCTTCATATCACTGATTCATGGAATGATGACAGGGTGGATGATGAACTCAAAAAGCTCCTCAATGTGAACGAATGTGTCATTGTTCCGCTCACTGCTGCGAACACTTCCGTTGGAATCATCATTGCCGATAACAAGTTTAACCAGGTCCCCATAAGCGGTGATATCAAGGAACTTCTTGTAATTTTTGCCTCACAGGCCGCGTTGACCATTGAAAGTCACAGCAACCTGTTAAAAGCACAGAAGGACATGGAAAAGATTGAGAAGAGGCAGGAGGCTATCGTTGAATCCGAAAAGATGGCTGCAGTGGGTAAAATTGCCACGCATATTGCCCATGAAATAAGAAATCCCCTGGTCACCATGGGCGGCTATGCGAGAAAGATCATGGGTATGCCCAAGGATGGATTGAAGAACGTGGCAAATATCGAAAAGTTCGCGAAAATTATCCTGGAAGAATCGGAACGGCTTGAAAAAACACTTTCAAATGTCATGGACTTTACCAAGCCCTCCCGGTACATCAGGGAATTTAACAATATAAATGATATTATCAGGGATACGGAAAATCTTCTCAAAAATATGTTTCTTGATAATAAAATAGAAGTGGTGACAAAATTAAACAATGAAATCCCCCTGATCAAGTGTGATTCAAACCAGATAAAGCAGGTAATGCTGAATCTTCTGCAGAATTCAATCGAAGTAACTCCCCATGACGGAATGATAGAGATAGTGACCGAGTTTGATTCAAAACAGGTCACCATAAGGGTCAAGGATTCCGGTACGGGTATCGATGAAAAGGACCCCAACATTATTTTTGAACCGTTTTTTACAAAAAAGATATCCGGAGTCGGGCTGGGACTTGCCAATGTAAAGAAGATTATAAGTGATCACAATGGAAACATCAATGTGCGGAACAGGGAGTTTGTCGGTGTGGAGTTTACAATTCACCTGCCGCTTCCCGGATAACCAACAGGAATTTTGCTCCGCTTTTATTTAATTTTGGAGTCACATTTAAAAAAAATCGTTGAAATTTATCCGGATCCATGTTTAAATTCAGATATCAATTACTGACTTCTCAACGCAGTTGCATGCATTTGAATAGTCGATTTATTACAGGAGGGGGTCCCGTAAAATCAGGCAGATGCAAAATTAATGACTTGAAATAGTTGATGCCAGGGACTGACTGTTAACAAAACTATTGAGAAGAAGGACATTTTTACCTTAACCCGGAGGATGAAATGAGCAGAATACTTATCGTAGAGGATGAAAAACATCAGCGAGATCTCTATGCGATGGAACTCCAGGAAGAGGGATACGATGTGGAACAGGCCGCTAACGGTAAAGAAGCAGTTGACCTTGTAAAAGCCAATAAATATGACCTTGTGATAATGGATATCAGGATGCCGGAGATGGACGGAATCGAGGCCCTTGGAAAGATACTCTCAAGAGATAAGAAAATCCCCATCATCATCTATACGGCGTATTCCAATTATAAAAGCAACTTCATGACCTGGACTGCTGACGCGTACATTACCAAATCACTGAATCTCGACGAGCTGAAGGATAAAATAAAAGAGATTCTGTCTACCCGCACAGCTTAAATAAACGAAGCCAGAGTTTTGCTTATCTTCTCGATCTCTTTTTTGGTCAGCGTGGGATAAAGAGGGAGGGCATAGAGTTTCCTGGTCATTCTCTCTGCGTGGGGAAATTCTTTCCTGTCCCGCTCAAGAAGCCTGTGAAGCGGGTAGTTTACCGGACGGACAATTTCAATACCGCTTTTCTTCCAGTAACTTTCAATCTTTTCGGTCAATGAATCGAACATGATGGGAAAAGACTGGTATGCAAAATTTTCATTATAGGGATAGGGTGTCCTGTGTGTACTGTGTCTCATGGAGTTATAGTAAATTGATGCGATTTCCCTCCTCCTTCCGAGGAGCTTTGTGAGTTTTGTGAGCTGAGAAAGGCCCATTGCCCCCTGGAAATCGGTCATTACATAGTCCATATTTATAGTGTGGTCATTGAGTCCCCTGAAATCCTTCATGGTTGAGTAGTGTTTTGAATTGTTTGTAAGAACCATCCCCCCGTTCCCGGTTGTAATGATCATGGATGGTGAAAAAGAGAGGATACTGAAGGAAGCTCTGCTCCCAACAGGGTCTTCACTGAACTCTGTTCCGATTGCGTGTGATATGTCTTCAATGAGAGGAATATTGAGCTTTTCCAGCGGTTCGGTGTCGAAGTGATAACCGAAGGTATGGCCTGTTACAATACACCGGGTGTTTTCTGTGACTTTTTCAGCTATTGCTTCCGGATCGGGAAACAGGGAATCTTCACCGCAGTCCACAAGTACCGGTTTGCCTCCGCAGAGGGTAAGGGCGCTGAGAGGTGCCTGGTTAAAGTATGAGGGGATGATAACTTCACTGTTGCTGTCAACCTGCAGAGCGCCGTAAGCAAGGTGATATGCCGAGACAGAGGAATTAACAGAGAGCGAGTACTTGAGACCTACAATTCCTGATACGGTGGATTCAAACTGTTTGACGGAAGCACCGGGACTCAGCTGATCATTGATCAGGGAATCAAGGACACCCTCAAGGTCATTCCGTGTAATGGTCGGTTTGTTCAGGACAATTTTCATATGTAGATGAATATTTTAATCATGTCCATATGGTCAAGCAGGTTTTTCAATATGTTAAAAGCCGGTTTAAAAAAAAGAAAGAATATTTTCACGTAGAGCTGGCAGAGTCTCTTGATACACATTTTGAAATAAAGTTGTAAAAATGTGTAAAAAGGGGGATAAGGGGATAAAGACTAATGGGTTTGAAAACATCAATAAATATTGACAAAAAGATGAATCTATGACAGTAAGAAATGAATACACTGTAATCCGTGAGGTAATCAAATGACTGATGCTGATACAATCTCCCCGGACTTTCCCTTCGAATCCAGGTATGTTGAAGTTCTCGGTTCAAAATTGTACTATATAGACGAAGGGGGGGGTGATCCCGTTCTCTTTTTGCACGGGAATCCGACGTCATCTTATCTCTGGAGGAATATTATCCCTCACCTTATACCGGCTGCCCGGTGTATTGTTCCCGATCTTATCGGTATGGGGAAGTCGGACAAACCGGATATCTCCTACAGGTTTTTTGATCACTACCGGTATATAGAGGGTTTCATAAAAACCCTGGAACTGAAAAACATCACCCTTGTTCTCCATGATTGGGGATCGGCCCTGGGGTTTCATTATGCAATGATGAATGAAGATAATATTAAGGGCATTGTCTTTATGGAAGCAATTATCAAACCCTTAAGATGGAAGGACTTTCCCGGGGGATACAGGCTGCCCTTTAAGATGATGCGGATGCCGGTGATCGGCTGGTTTTTTATCAGTGTAATGAATATCTTCCTTGAGACAATATTACCTTCATCCGTAATCAGGAAGTTGTCGGATGAAGAAATGAATAATTACAGGGAGCCGTTCCCTGATATAAAGAGCCGCAGGCCCGTACGGCAATGGCCCCGGGAGATTCCCGTTGAAGGAAAACCCGCGGATGTCCATAACGCCGTATCGGGGTATCTTGAGAAACTCATGGTTTCGGATGTTCCGAAGCTTTTCTTTTATGCCATACCCGGCGCAATCATACCCCTCCCCCTGGCAAAATGGCTGGAGAACAACATCCCGAATATAAAGTCCGTTGACCTGGGAGAGGGACTCCACTACCTGCAGGAAGACCACCCTCACCGTATCGGCGAGGAGATTGCGCGGTGGTATGAGGGGCTTTGAGAATTGTCCCAAATCCGGGACAGGGATTTTTGCGAGCATTCGCTCGATCTGTCATTCCCATGAAAGGGGGGATCTGTTTGTGGTTAAATGTGTTTTCGCGGGATATCACCCGCGAAAGGATTTGTCCGGGACCCGGACTTGGAAGAATGCAAAGGGGTGTCAGCGCGGACACCCCCTTGCGACCCCCGCGCGCTCCCTCAGACGCCGGGAGGGGCTTGGATGTTCATTATGAAAAAACACTTTTTGTGCAGCCTGCGGAGCGTCATCCTGACAGTCCTCGGCTGCAGCCCATACAACTCGACTTCCTGTCGAGTTGACCTTTCTTGCTGTGTTCTAAAATAACATGCTGCACCTACTTCTGCGCTCGACCCTCCTGGTCTCGCTTCTTTATGTGATAGTATTATAAGGGAATTTTCATTGACAGGTGATGAGGTGGGTGGTTTTATTATGCGGTGATGTGGTTATAATATGTATATATGTGAATACAATAAAATAATTTAATAATGAATCCAGATTTTAATAAAAAAACAATTGATACTCTTGCTAAAAGAGCTGCTTATAAATGCTCAAATCCAGATTGTAGAGTTTCAACTGTAGGTCCAAATTCAGATGAGGGAAAATCAACAATAATCGGTGAAGCTGCTCATATTTATGGAGCCCGTCCTGATTCAAAAAGATATAATTTAAAAATGACAGATAATGCAAGAGCAGAAATAACTAATGCAATATGGCTGTGCAGAAATTGTCACAAACTAATTGATACCGATGAAGAAAAATATACAAGTGATATATTGTTCTCATGGAGAGAACAACATGAGGAGTTTACTTTAGCTGATTTAGGAAGTGCAACGGATCGTATCCAATATGAAAATCTATCATCGCAAGCTCAATTATTTAATGAATTTCCTCCTTTAATACGACGTATAGTTATTGATAAACCTGATGGTTGGGAATGGCGACTTACAGCGGAATTGATGCGTTATATGAATAACCCTTTTTTTAGAAAATTAGAAGATCTTCGAAATGGCTTATATCTTAATTATCAACATCATCTGGAAAGTGAGGATGTTCTTAAATGGATCCAAAAACGATTAACAGAAGCATCAAATTTAACACAACCGTTTGTTGTACTTATTGAGAGACTTAATAAATGTTGGGGAGAACCTGGTGAAGCTGGTGATATTGATGAAATTTTTCACATTACTTCATTAATCAGAGATCATTTAGAACAAATTGTTTTATATGAAGAACAGGTATATTTTGCTAATGTACCAGATGAATATAATGGGCTAATTAGTTTGTTAAAAAATATAATAGGTTCTCAAGCTGAAAAACTTGCGACTATTCCAGATAGTCTTGATGAGTTACTTTCTTTAATTGGTACAAACCACGGTGGTACAACTGAAAATCCATTAATTATTAAAAAAAATATAACATTTGATGTTCCTGATGATTTTGAGAAAGAATGGAATCGTGAATTAAAACATGTAAAGCAAAAAATTGTAGATATTCCTGGTGTAAGAGGATTGAAGATATTTATTGTAATTTGTTTTGTATTATTAATTGGTTTAATTTGTAATTAAACAATCCATTATATTTCTTGACTCACCAAACCGATTATATAAATTATAAGTGTGAGACATGATGGGGGGAACCATGATTGATTACAATTTCAACATAAACAAAGTTGTCCAGGTCATTAATTATATCCTCAAAAAAAGCAATGGATCAATAAATTACACAAAACTGATTAAGCTTCTCTATATTTCCGACAAAGATTTTCTCAGCAAAACCGATTATACAATTACAGGGGATTCATACTGCTCAATGGATAACGGGCCTGTTTTAAGTACGATCTATGACCTGGTGAGAGGAAAAGGACCCGCTGGGGAACAGTCTGTATGGGACAGGTTTTTTTATAAAAAGGGATATGACCTTGAACTTGTAACTCAAAATAATTTGCCAGCCGATGAACTTTGCGAAGAGGAAATTGAAATTATTGATAATAATTTAAAGAAATTCAGAGATTATTCATTTCATCAGATGATAGAATATCTTCATGACAAAAAGAAATTTCCCGAAGTTGAATGGGATCTTACGGCAGGATCAAGCAAACCTCTCAGGGTTGAAAAAATACTGGAATCGCTGGGGAGATCAAAAGAAGAAATCAAAGAAATCCAGGAAGATATCGAAGTTTACCGGGATGAAGAAGAATTTTTCTCCAAGCGCTGTAAGTAGTGAAAAAGAAAACCTTCCTCAAAGACGATCCGGGTAAAAAGCACCTCAGAATTGTCATATCTGATCCGGATCCGGATGATAATGTTCTCGTTGTAAGCGTTAATACATTTGATGAGAACAAGCGAAATGATACGTCTTGTATATTAAACAAAGGCGATCATGAATTTATTAAACATAAATCCTATATAAACTATTATAAATCGGAAGAATACAATTACTGGAAAATAAATTACCAGGAAATGAAGGGACTCATTATCCCAAAAGAAGAAATATCCGATATTCTTCTCCATGATATACAAGAAGGAGCAAAAAAAAGCAGGTTATTACCGGGAAAATTCAGGAAATTCTTTGGATATTTTTAATACTCTTCCTTATTCTTCTCTTAATCCAGAACTACAACAAAAGTGATTGCATAAATATCCTGTTTCCTCTATCATTGTCCCTGTGTGTGAAAGTCAACCGATGCGGCTGTGAGAGGGATAGGCATCATGTCTCTGCATTTAAAACTCTTTGGTAACGGTAAATCAGAGATCATCGACCGCTGTCCGCGGTATGAATATCTGAAACATTCAAGTTTTGACCTGGATGGTGAAAAGCTTTCCGTAACCATTAAAAATATCTCTTTGAGCGGAGTTCTTCTTGAATTCCTGAACAGGGATGGGGAGATTGTAAAAAAGAATGTCAAAAAAGACGGGTCTTACAGAATTGCCATCCCTTACCGGGGCATTCTTGTTCCGGAAAAGATAATAATAGCCCGGATGGATACTTTCTGCGGAAGTATTATCTGCGGTTGCCGGTTTGAAGAGAAAAACGGTGATGATGAGATTGTTGAAAAAAGAGAGCGGTTTGTCCTGTCATTAATGAAAAGCTGAGAGGCTTTACCGCCTGATTTAGTCACTGCCATATTATCAGGGAAATATTTAAATCTTCTTAAATAAAAAAATTATATTATATAATCTAATAAATATCCTTGACATATAATAACTTCCGTTATTCATTGAGCAATTTTAAATAAATATATAGAAAATTGTGACTGCTCAGCTGTTCATAAGAATATTCATAGTCATAAAAAAGCATAACTGATATCTTCTCGCTGTCCAATGCGTCTGTGAGATAATATTCATTCTTATATTGATATGTTTAATTTAACCAGATAGCTGAGTGGTTGCGGGAAATAAAACATATAAAAATAATTGGAGTTTAAAATGGGACTTAATAAAATTTATCGTGAACAGGACTATCTCATTGATCGTCTCATGAGACCGTTTAAGACTTTTGCCCGCGTAGAGGCTTCGGGTGGAATTCTTCTTCTTGTCTGTACGATCATTGCCATGATCCTGGCAAATTCTCCTCTTGCGGAGGCTTATCATCACTTCTGGGAAGTACCGGTTACCATAGGTGCCGGCACTTATCACCTCACAGAATCACTTCACCACTGGATCAATGACGGTCTGATGACGGTTTTCTTTTTTGTTGTGGGCCTTGAGATCAAGCGTGAACTCATGGTGGGAGAACTGGCGAACCCCAGGCAGGCGGCGCTTCCTATCGCCGGCGCTATCGGGGGGATGATATTTCCGGCCATTATCTATATCTTCTTCAATTACGGTATGGAGGGGAAATCGGGATGGGGGATCCCCATGGCCACGGATATCGCCTTTGCCCTGGGGGTCATTACATTGATGGGGAAGAGGGTTCCCCTGGGACTGAAGGTTTTCCTGGTTGCCCTTGCTATTGTGGATGACCTGGGAGCGGTTCTTGTGATAGCACTCTTCTATACCAGTAATATCAGCTGGCTTATGCTCGGCGCTGCCGCTGCGGTCTATATCGTCATGATAGGGATGAACCTGATCGGTATTCGGCAGCCGATTCCTTATGCGATCCTGGGCTTTTTTCTCTGGCTGGCTTTTCTGAAATCGGGTGTTCACGCCACAATTTCAGGGGTCATTTCGGCTTTTATTATTCCCACTTTTATTACCTGTGATCCAGCGTCTTTCTATAAAAGAAGTATGTGTTCTCTTGAGAATTTCAGGGAGTCATCAACAGGTGAAAAGGAGGGGACCACTGCCCTGACCAATCATGATCAGCTCAATGCTCTTGATCAGATCAAGGAGAACCTCGAGAACATGCTTTCGCCCATGCATCGCCTTGAACACCAGCTCCACCCTGTAACGACATTTTTTATTATGCCGGTTTTCGCCCTTGCCAATGCCGGGATTACCCTGGAGGGCGACCTGTTCGGCCTGCTTTTGAAACCGGTAAGTGTCGGGATTATTCTTGGTCTTGTTTTGGGGAAACAGATCGGGATCACCTTCTTTTCATGGCTCTCTGTGAAGCTCGGGATAGCGTCATTACCTCCGCAGGTCAGCTGGAAAGAGCTCTACGGAACGGCCTGGCTCGGTGGTATCGGCTTTACCATGTCGCTTTTTGTTGCGAACCTGGCGTTTCCCGGTCAGGAGGAGCTTCTGATAAACGGTAAGATCGGTATCCTGACAGCATCCCTTTTGGCGGGGACTATTGGATTTATCCTGCTGAGAAAAATTACCGGAAAACGATCCGAAACAGGTTAAATTGTTATAAAGCCCTCCAGATTATGTTCCGATATTAAAAACAGTAATGTATATTGGAGGCACTGATAAATGAGGACACGAAAAGGAATTATAACAGTTATTTCATGTTCTCTGATGATTTCTGGACTCCTTGCCGGGTGTACTCCCGGTAAATCGCAGGTCAGGAGCAACAGAGGGTCTTATCACGGGAATAAAACCGCCGACAGGTCGTATGAGTCGAACTCTTTTGGAGAAGAGAGCAGTGATTTTGGTAATAACGGTTCCGGTGATGACATTGATTTTGATAAGGGCAGGTCCGCGAGGAGAGATTTTGAGCAGAGGAGCAATGAGAGCGGGAATGATGATAATGTTTTCAATGTGAGATCATCGGGAACTGATGAACGGTCATCCGGGAGAGATGACAGGTATTCCGGTTCCGAAGACAGCTCATACAGGCAGAAGGAATACTACCAGACAGGCATGGCGTCATGGTATGGCAGGGAGTTTCATGGCAGAGCCACGGCATCGGGAGAAAAATTTAACATGGAAGATTTTACCGCTGCTCACAAGAAGCTCCCCTTTGGCACCATGCTTGAAGTTACAAACTTTGATAACGGCAAAACAGCCAGGGTCAGGGTGAATGACAGGGGCCCTTACAGAGGGAAGAGGATTATGGACCTCTCGTATGGTGCTGCGAAGAAACTGGGGATGGTGTCCCCGGGTAAGGCCATGGTGGGAATAAAGATCCTTCGCAATGACCGGAATTATACCCGGGATACAGGCGAAGAGAATTACAGCGGCAGAAGGAACGGTTTTGTCGAACCTGTTGTCAGAAACGAACACAGCGACAGGAATGATTATGGCAGGAGCGGCGGCAGCTACTCGGTACAGGCCGGGGCATTCTATTCCAGAAGAAACGCGGAAAAATTGAAAAGCAGAATTGAGGCCCTTACGCGAAACAGCGTGGTTATTGTCAATGACGGAGATCTGTATAAGGTCAGGGTCAAAGGGATAGAAAACAGGTCGGAAGCAGGCCGGTTCAAAAGAATGCTTGCTGATGAGAATATAGAATCTTTTATCAGGGAAAAAGAGTAGAAGTCAGGCCTCCAGTAGATAAAAAGAAAAAGGGCATCCTGCAGGGACGCCCTTTTTTGTTCTCCAAAATTAGTATTGACAAAAAAGAGGCTGTTTTTAATGGTATACTTTCTTTGTGCCCACGTAGCTCAGTCGGCAGAGCATTTGCATGGTAAGCAAAAGGTCACCAGTTCAATTCTGGTCGTGGGCTGTTGACTATCGGTTTTTTTAGCGGTGTTTTCTTTTTTATTGCCAGGTTTTACTTCTCTCTATATAATATAAATAATATAAAAAAGAGAGTATAGGTTCGAAATACAGAGGGTGATCCTGAAATAATAAACGGCAGGAGAGTAATCGGAAACTCCGGCATCTGACTAAAAAAAAGATAGTTAAAAAAATAGATTTGATCATATTTATTTTTTCTTAAAAATGCTTGACTGGAAAGGCATAAATATTAGTTTGCACTAGTTTTATAGGGAAAAGGTGGTTTTATATTATGCGGGACGTAATTTTGCTGGCATGCGAAGATTGTAAACGAAGGAATTATTCTGCCACAAAAGATAAAAAGAAGCAGACCGGGAAGATCAGCGTAAAGAAATACTGCAAATTCTGCAACAAGCATACGGTTCATAAAGAAACAAAAGCCTGATTGTGTTCGTTTGTATTCTGGATCCGCTTGTTAATTCTTTTGATTAAGTCATTCTTCAAACATGCAAAGGTAATAAATTGAAAAATTTTATAAAATTTCTTCATGATGCGCGGGAAGAGCTGCGGAAAGTTACATGGCCTGACAGAGATGAAGTCACCAGTTTTACAGGTGTCGTAGTCGTTACTGTAGTCTTCATTTCCATATTTCTCTGGCTGGTTGATTCAGCTTTGATGACACTTGTAAAGGTTGTGATAAAATAAAATGGCAAAAGAATGGTACGTCGTTCATACATATTCCGGGCATGAAAACAAGGTCAAGCTTGCTTTGGAGAAAAAAGTCAAGAACCTTGGCCTTCAGGATGAAATATTTCAGGTGAAGGTCCCCACTGTTGAAGTCCCGGAAGTAAAAGACGGGAAGAAGAAGGTAAGGACCAAGAAGTACTTTCCCGGGTATGTTCTCGTTGAAATTGAATTGAATGACAATACATGGAGTATCATTAAAAATATTCCCGGTGTGACAAATTTCGTGGGAGCATACGGTTCAAATAAACCGAAGCCCCTGTCAAGAGATGAAGTCAATTCCCTCTTTGACCAGATGGGAGAACAGAAGACCAGGGAAAAGGTGTCCATTGCCATGGATTTCTCTGTTGGAGAACCGGTGAAGGTCATTGACGGGCCGTTCAGCAACTTCAACGGTATTGTTGAAGAGGTCTATCCTGATAAGGGAAGATTGCGGGTGAAAGTGGAGATATTCGGCAGGGGGACGCCTGTTGAACTGGATTTTTTACAGGTTGGTAAAATTTAGATACTAATAAGGGATAAACAAGAGTTATGGCTAAAGGGAAAAATATACTTGTTGAGATAAAACTTCAGATACCCGGCGGGCAGGCAAATCCTGCGCCTCCGGTTGGACCTGCTCTCGGACAGCATGGTCTTAACATTATGGACTTCTGTAAGGCCTTTAATGACAGAACAAAAGACCAGATGGGGACAATACTTCCCGTTGTCATCACGGTTTATGAGGACAGGACATTTACCTTTATTATTAAGACCCCTCCCGCATCGGTCCTTATTAAAAAGGCTCTGAAGCTTGAGAAAGGGTCCGGCGAGCCGCAGAAGGATAAGGTTGGCAAGATCACCAGGGCTCAGCTTGAAGAGATTGCCAATTTGAAAATGCCGGACCTCAATGCAAATGATCTGGACGCGGCAGTCAACATCATTGCCGGAACAGCCAACTCCATGGGAGTCAATGTTGCCGAATAGCGGATGATATTTAATTTATTATTAATAAAATAGAAGAAATTAACTCTTTAATAGAATATAAAGAATAATCAGTATTAAGCTGGGGGTAACCTGGAAAAATGAAACGGGGAAAGAAGATAGAGAACGCAAAATTGCAGATTGACAAGACTGTTCTTTACAGTATTGAAGATGCTGTGGAAAAAATGAAGAACGCAAAATATGTCAAGTTTGATGAAACAGTGGATATGGCTGTAAAGGTCGTTCACAAAAGCTTTCAGAATATAAGAGGATCGGCGACCCTTCCGGCCGGAACCGGAAAGGAGAAAAAGGTCCTTGTTCTCTGCAAGGGCGATAAGCAGAAGGAGGCCCAGGAAGCAGGGGCGGATTATGTTGGTGCGGATGATCTCATCGATAAGATCAAGGAAGGCTGGATAGACTTTCACGCGGTTGTGGCCACACCTGATATGATGAGCCAGGTGGGTAAGCTGGGTCCCATCCTCGGAAGAAAGGGGCTTATGCCCAAACCGAAGGCGGGAACAGTAACAGATGACGTTAAGGGGATTGTCAAAGAGCTCAAGGGAGGCAGGATTGAATATAAGTGTGACAAAACAGGTGTTATTCACTCTGCCGTAGGAAAAACTTCCTTTGAAAACAATGCTCTTGTTGATAATATCAAGAGTTTTTTCAACCAGGTAATGAAGGACAAGCCTTCAGATGCCAAGGGCAACTATATTAAATCGGTGCATATCAGTTCATCAATGGGGCCCGGGATAAAAATCAATCACAAGGGGATCGAAAAGTAATGGTTAAGCAGTACAAAGTAGACGAAGTCAGCGGTTTTATTGATAAGCTGGGTGAGAAAGGAAACCTCTTCTTTACCGATTTTTCCGGTGTGAACGTAAAGGGTATATCTGTTCTGAGAAGAAAGCTCAGGGAGAAGAATGCCGAGTACAGGGTCGTAAAGAACACGCTGTTCAAAAGGGCCCTTGAAAAAGCAGGGTACAGCGGCCTGGAGGAGTATGTGAAAGGTCCCCTGGGGGTTGCCTTTGTCAGGGATGAGATTGGAGAGGTTGCCAAGGTATTAAAGGATTTTAAAAAGGAAGAGGAGAACTTCAGCTTTTCCGTAGGATATATAGATAATACTCTCTATAATGAAGCAGAAGTTGAAAAAATAGCAAGTCTGCCTTCCCGTGATGTTGTGCTCGCGCAGACAATGTCAATGATTAATGCCCCGGCAACGGGAATAGCAATGGGAATGAAGCAGATTATGGCTTCCCTGGCGCGGGGGATACGGGCTGTAGCGGAGGCTGGCAGCAATCAGTAGTGAAAAATGAGTGTTGAAAAGGGTATTGTTACCGTTTAGATGAAGTGGTTTCAAATTCTTTTCTTGCTCTTTATAGGTTTTTACAGATTAAGCTGTATTAACTTGAATAAATGTAATTACACCATTAGGGAAATGAAAAAAAATTATTTCCCCGCCGCTTTCGGCGGTTGGGACATATAATTTTCATGATGCTGGGGTAAATTACAAACAGATTCATTAAATATTTAGGGTAAGGATCAAAAAATGGCAAAATTATCAATTGAAGAATTGCTTGAAGAGATTGGCAGCCTGACGCTTGTGGAAGCAGCCAAGCTTGTAGAAGCAATGGAAGAAAAATTCGGTATTTCCGCAGCAGCTCCTGTGGCAGTTGCTGCAGCAGCACCTGCAGAAGGCGGCGGCGCGGCAGCAGAAGAGAAATCATCATTTGATGTTATACTTACCGGCTTTGGAGATTCAAAGGTGGGTGTTATCAAAGAGGTGAGAGCTATTACCGGTCTTGGTCTTAAGGAAGCGAAGGAGCTTGTTGAGGCGGGAGGTAAGCCGGTTAAAGAAGGTGTTTCCAAAGAGGAAGCAGAAGAAATTAAGGGCAAGCTTGAAGGAGCTGGCGCTACAGTAGAGCTTAAATAGTCCGGCAAAACCGGAAGCTGTGCGGGGAAATCCCGGTTTGCCTTTCCTCCAGGGTGGGCAGCCGGGCCCGGCGAAACAGCATAATGTTTAAGGGGATTAAAATTAACTTACTGGTCCTTCTTTATCAGTTTAACAAGTGTTAGCTTTGGTTGAAACTCAGCCAAAGCTAATGGTGTCTTGTGAGACGGCATTATTGATCTTTTTTAACGATATTACTATATAAGGTTATTTGATATGAAAAAAGGGATGGAAGTTATCAATTTTGGTAAAATTAAGTCTAGCATTGACCTTCCTAATCTGATAGAGATACAGCTGAAGTCGTACAACTGGTTTCTTCAGCAGGGTGCTGCAAAGAGAAAATCTCAGGGGCTTCAGGCTGTTTTCGAAGAGATTTTCCCCATCGAGAGTCCTCATGAAGACGTTGTTCTGGAATTTCTCAACTATGAAATAGGTGATCCGAAGTATTCCGAACACGAATGCAAGGAGAGAGACGTGACATTTGCCGCGCCCCTGAAGGCGACTATCAGGCTCATCCGAAAGGAGAGCATGGAAGTCAGGGAGCAGAGTGTCTATATGGGAGATATTCCGTTGATGACAGCAAGGGGGACCTTCGTTATCAATGGTGCCGAGAGGATCGTTGTGAACCAGCTTCACAGGTCCCCGGGCATTTTCTTTTTCTATGAAGAAGCCGAGAGAACATACAATTCCCGGGTCATTCCGGACCGGGGATCATGGCTGGAATTTGAAACGGATTCAAAAGGTTATCTTATAGCCAGGATAGATAGAAAGAAGAAATTTCCCGTTACCCTTCTTATAAAGGCTCTCGGTTATGAGACAAATTCTGAAATCGTCAAACTTTTCTATGAGACACATACCGTACGGCTCAAGAGTGAAGAGGATTATAATTCCCTGAACGGCAAAAGGGTTGCCAGGGATGTCATCAGCAAGGAGACGGGTGAAATCCTGGTTGAGGTGGGTGACCGTATTCTCATAGACATGATAGACAGAATAAAAGAAGAGGGAACCAAGCAGGTTGAAATCATTGAGTTCCCCAACAACAAGGACGATTCCTTCCTCAGTGAAACCCTTGGTTTTGAGAATGATTTTATCAAGAAGAACCTCAAGATTGATGAAGACCACAGCTATAAAAATTCGGAACTGGCGCTCCTGGCTATTCATGCGATTATGAGACCGGGTGAACCCACAAATATCGATAATGCCCGCGCCGAACTTGAAAGGCTTTTCTTTAATCCAAGGACATATTCCCTGGGAGGTGTGGGAAGATATAAGATCAACAGCAAGTTCGGATTTTCCGATGATAATGATGAGCGGATATTGACGAAGGATGATATTGTCTCCGCGGTGAAGTATATGCTCTATCTGATCGCGGAATCCGACGGGTATGAGGTCAAGGCCGAAGATAAAGACGGAAACAAGATAAAAAAGAGAGTCCTGACAATAGTCGATGACATTGATCACCTGGGGAACAGGAGGATCAGGTCTGTTGGTGAACTTATCATGAACCAGATCAAGATCGGTTTCCAGAGGATGGAGAGGGTCATAAAGGAGAGGATGACAATCCAGGACCTGGATGTTATCACACCGCAGGCCCTTATCAGCATTAAGCCGATAACGGCGGTGGTTAACGAGTTTTTCGGTTCAAGTCAGCTCTCCCAGTTTATGGACCAGACAAATCCCCTGGCGGAGCTCACGCATAAAAGGAGGCTTAACGCCCTGGGTCCCGGAGGTCTCTCCAGGGAGAGGGCGGGTTTTGAGGTCAGGGACGTACACCCTTCGCATTACGGGCGTATGTGTCCCATTGAAACGCCGGAAGGTCCTAATATCGGCCTTATCGTATCCCTGAGTACCTATTCGAGGATCAACGAGTACGGTTTTCTCGAAACTCCCTACAGGGTTGTAAAGGACGGCAGGGTGACAGATCAAATTGAATATCTCACGGCGGACAGGGAAGATAACTATTTTATCGCCCAGGCAAACGCCCAGATAACCGATAAGGGGAACTTTGTCAAAAGTCTTATTCCCTGCAGGAACAGGGGTAACTTCCCCTATATGAAACCGAAGGAGATCCAGTACATGGACGTTTCTCCTAACCAGGTTTTTTCCGTTGCCACAAGCCTCATCCCTTTCCTTGAGCATGATGACGCGAACAGGGCGCTTATGGGATCAAACATGCAGAGGCAGGCAGTACCCCTCATGGTGGAGGAAGCGCCCCTGGTCGGGACCGGTGTTGAGACACACGCAGCATATGATTCGGGCGTTATGGTTATTGCGGAAAAGGCAGGTGACGTTGTCTCCGTTGACTCCAGGTTTATCAAGGTAAAAACCCGGGGCAGTGAGGTTGATGTCTATGAACTCAGGAAGTTCAAGAGAACCAACCAGGGAACATGCTTCAACCAGAGGCCCCTGGTAAGGGCCGGGGACAAGGTCAAGGCAGGTACAATCCTGGCCGATGGTCCGGCTACAAAAGAAGGGCGTCTGAGTCTCGGGAAGAACATCCTGGTCGCCTTTATGCCATGGATGGGATATAACTTTGAGGATGCAATTCTCCTTTCCGAACGACTTGTTGAGGAGGATGTTTTTACCTCCGTTCATATAGAACAATTTGAAGTGGAAGCGCGTGAGACTAAGCTGGGACGTGAATCCATTACCCGGGACATCCCGAACCTCAGTGAAAAGGCTTTCAGGGACCTGGACGCGGACGGGATTATCAGGGTTGGAGCGGTTGTGGATTCCGATGATATCCTCGTGGGAAAGGTCACGCCCAAGGGAGAACAGGACCTCACTCCCGAGTACAAACTGCTCCATTCGATTTTCGGGGAAAAGGCCCGTGAGGTCAGGGACACGTCCCTTCGGGTCCCTAACGGTGTGGCAGGTATCGTCATAGATGTAAGAAGGTTCTCGCGGGAGAACGGTGATGAGCTTGCGCCGGGTGTAGAGGAACTGGTGAAGGTCTATATAGCTGATAAAAGGAAGGTCTCTGTAGGTGATAAAATGGCGGGAAGGCACGGGAACAAGGGTGTTATATCCAAGATTGCCCCTGTGAACGATATGCCCTACCTCCCCGACGGGACCCCGGTTGATATCGTGCTCAACCCTCTTTCTGTCCCGTCGCGAATGAACCTGGGGCAGCTCCTGGAGACTGAACTGGGCTGGGCGGCAAAGGAACAGGAAGTCTACTATGAGACCCCGATCTTTGACGGGGCGACTCCCGAAGACATCAAAAACCTGCTGAAAAAATCGGAGCTTCCGGGGAATTCAAAATCGGTTCTCTATGACGGAAGGACAGGGCAGCCCTTTGAGGGAGAGGTCATGGTGGGATATGTCTATATGTTGAAACTTGCACATATGGTCGATGACAAAATTCACGCGCGGTCTACCGGTCCCTACTCACTTGTCACACAGCAGCCCCTGGGCGGAAAAGCCCAGTTTGGCGGGCAGAGGCTGGGGGAGATGGAGGTCTGGGCCCTTGAAGCTTATGGAGCGGCTTATACTCTCCAGGAACTTCTTACGGTCAAGTCTGACGATATGCTCGGACGGGCGCGGATATATGAAGCTATTGTCAAGGGGATCAATACAACATCGCCCGGTATCCCGGAGTCATTTAATGTCCTTATCCAGGAGCTCCGGGGACTGGCCCTTGATGTAAAGATTTATGATGAGAAGAACAACGAGATCAGCCTTTCGGAATGGACTGACGGGTTGAACAAGCCGAAGAGGAGAATTAAACTCGAAAGGCTGAAGAACGAGTAGATAAGGTACATGTTTTAAGGATGAAAATTAAATCCATTAATGAAATTTAATTTTCTGAAGTACCCGTAATTGATATTTTATAAGTGAAGGTTAAACTATGAGGGACTTTAACGATTTCAGTTCTATTCAGATAAAACTGGCATCTCCTGATATGATCAGGGAATGGTCATACGGAGAGGTGAAAAAGCCCGAGACCATAAACTACAGGACCCTGAAGCCGGAACGAGACGGCCTGTTCTGTGAACGGATTTTCGGTACCACCAAAGAGTGGGAATGTTACTGTGGAAAATTTAAATCTGTCAGGTATAAGGGCGTGGTCTGTGACAGGTGCGGTGTTGAAGTAACCCACTACAAGGTAAGACGTGAAAGGGGGGCGCACATAGAACTTGCCACCCCGGTTGCCCACATCTGGTATTACAGGTCGGTCCCTTCACGGATAGGTCTGATTCTCAATATAACGGTCAATGCCCTCAAATCTGTCCTCTATTATGAGAAATTTATTGTTATTGATCCGGGTGAAGCTGCCGGTGAAGATATAAAGACAGGTGATATTCTCGACGAAGAAGCATACTATAACCTCTATGAAGAGTATGGTGATACCTTTATCGCCAGTATGGGTGCGTCGGCAATCAAGGACCTCCTTGGGAACATCGATCTTGACGAAGAATCAAGAAAACTCCGGGCAGAGATCCATGAAAAATCAAACAAAGGCGTTAAGATAGACAAAAAACTCATCAAAAGACTTGAGATTATTGAGTCATTTAAGGAATCCACCAACAAACCGGAATGGATGATCCTCGATGTTATACCTGTAATACCCCCTGAGCTCCGTCCCATGGTCCAGCTTGATGGCGGGCGCTTTGCCACCTCTGACCTTAACGACCTCTACAGGCGTGTGATAAACAGGAACAACAGGCTGAAAAGGCTGCTGATGCTTCGTGCGCCGGAAATCATTGTCAGGAATGAGAAGAGAATGCTGCAGGAATCTGTAGATGCTCTCTTTGACAACAGCAGGAGAAAGAGGGCCGTCAAGGGTAAAGGGAACAGGCCCCTTAAGTCTCTCAGTGATATGCTCAAGGGCAAGCAGGGACGTTTCAGGCAGAACCTTCTGGGCAAGAGGGTTGATTACTCGGGTAGATCGGTCATTGTTGTGGGTCCCGAGCTCAAGCTCTTTCAGTGCGGACTTCCCAAGAAGATGGCCATAGAACTCTTTAAGCCCTTTATCATGAAAAGGCTGGTGGATAACGACTTTGTCCAGAACATCAAGTCTGCCAAAAAGATGGTAGAGAATGAAAAGAAGGAAGTCTGGGAAGTCCTTGAGGAGGTCATCGCGGAACACCCTGTTCTCCTGAACAGGGCCCCTACTCTTCACAGGCTGGGAATCCAGGCCTTCGTTCCTGTCCTTGTTGAGGGAAAGGCGATTAAGCTTCATCCCCTGGTCTGTCACGCCTATAACGCAGATTTTGACGGTGACCAGATGGCAGTTCATGTCCCTCTGTCACCCCGGGCGCAGCTGGAATGCTGGACACTGATGCTCTCGTCGAATAACCTCCTCTCGCCGGCAAACGGGCATCCGGTCATATCTCCGACCCAGGATATTGTACTGGGGGTTTACTATCTCACTTCCCTGGTTGAGGGGGAGAAGGGCGAAGGAAAGCTCTTCGATGAGGAGTCCGAGGTCTTCAGGGCGGTTGATTACGGCCAGATCAGCTACAGGACACAGATAAAATATTTGAAAGAAGATAATGAAATCCTTGAAACAACAGCGGGCAGGCTCTACTTCAATAAGCTCCTCCCCGAAGGATTTGAATACGTTAACTATGTGGTCAACGATAAAGACCTGGCCAGCATTATTGCCAGGGTCATAAGGTACTACGGTCCTGATGTTACTGTGAAGATGCTTGATGATATCAAGGATTGCGGCTATTCTTTTGCCACATATTTTGCGCCGACAATTTCAATGTCTGATATCATCATTCCCCAGGAGAAGAAAGGAATTGTCCTGGAGGAGGACAAAAAGGTCGAAGTTATCGAAAATGAATATCGAAACGGCTTTATCACCGATGATGAAAGATACAACAGGGTTATTAACCTCTGGACAAATGCCAACGAGATGATCGCTGACAAGATGTTTGAGGAGCTCTCCAGAGACCAGCAGGGACTCAACCCGGTGTATGTTATGGCCCAGTCCGGGGCCCGGGGAAGCAAGGCGCAGATAAGACAGCTTGCGGGAATGAGGGGGCTGATGGCCAAGCCCAGCGGTGAGATCATCGAGGTCCCTATCAGGGCCAATTTTAAAGAAGGTCTTACCGTACTGGAGTACTTTATTTCCACGAACGGAGCGCGAAAAGGTCTCGCGGACACTGCTCTCAAGACGGCGGATGCCGGTTATCTCACAAGAAGGCTTGTTGATATCGCGCAGGATGTTGTCATTGGCATAATTGACTGCGGTACCACGGTAGGTATTGATATTTCTTCTATCAAAGAAGGCGATGATATCATCGAGTCCCTGGGATCACGGGCCCTGGGAAGGACACTTCTCTATGATATCGTCCATCCCGTATCAGGAGAAGTCATCTGTAAGGCAGACGACATCATCGATGAGGATGCGGCAGAACTCCTGGACCAGTTGAATATCGACACAATAGAGATCAGGTCGGTCCTTACCTGTGAAGCCAAGCACGGGGTTTGTTCGAAGTGTTACGGACGTAACCTCGGTAACGGTGACCCGGTGGATATCGGAGAGGCAGTGGGAATTATTGCCGCCCAGTCAATCGGACAGCCCGGCACACAGCTTACAATGAGGACCTTCCATATCGGAGGAATCGCATCCCGGTCGGTTGAAGAGAATGAGATCAAGATGACATACCCGATTTTTGTGAAGGAATTGACGCCCAAAACAATCAAGACAGAGGACAAGAAGATCATCAGTGTCAGGAAAGGGTATCTCATCGTCCAGAGGGTCATATCAGAAATACCGATTAAAACCGATGTCAAGCTCAAGGTAAAGGACGACGACAGGGTCTATTCCGGTATTGTCCTGGGGAAGATCGGCAGAAGCGAAGAGGTCGTTGCCAAAAGTTCAGGTATCATAAAAATTGATAAGAAGAAACTCTACATCCTCGGGGACCCCATTTCAATTCCCATTAATGTTGGAACCGAGATCTTTGTAAAGACCGACAAATTCTATGATATGAACACGGTCCTTGCGGAATTTGATCCCTGGTTTGAGCCCATACTCACTGAGATCGGCGGAAAGGTCGAATTCAACGATATTGAGCTTAATAAGAGTCTCAGGGAGGAGATCGATCCCCAGACAAATGTAACCCGGGGCGTTATTGTTGAATACAAAACGGAAAAACTTGAGCCGAGGATTAATATCCTCAGTTCTGCGGAAGAACCGATAACCTATCTCCTCCCCAAGGGCGCTAATCTCATGGTAAATGACGGAGACAAGGTTACAGCGGGAACAATCCTCTGTAAAATACCCAGAGGGGCGGAGATGACCAAGGACATCACCGGCGGTCTTCCCCGGGTCGCGGAGCTCTTTGAAGCCAGGACGCCCAAGGATGCGGCAACCCTTACGGAGTTTGGCGGTGTTATAACCATAGGTGATACCGTTAAAAAGAAGAGAAAGATCATTGTTAAATCCAAGGGTGGTGACGAGAAAGAGTATTCCATCCCCGTTACCAAGTTCCTCAGGGTGCAGGACGGTGACTGGATCGAGAAGGGAGAAAAGATCGATGACGGGCCTGTTGATCCCCACGAGATCCTGCAGATAAAAGGTCCCCGTGAACTTCAGAAGTTCCTTGTGAACGAGATTCAGGAAGTATACAGGCTCCAGGGTGTAGCCATAAACGACAAACATATTGAGACCATTGTAAGGCAGATGCTTCGTAAGGTAAAGGTCAGCGATCAGGGAGACTCAAATTTTGTCATTGAGCAGATAGTGGACAAGTTTGATTTTCTTGAAGAGAACGACAGGGTCCTCAAGGAGGGGGGAAAGCCCGCTACGGCCCTTCCCGTACTTATGGGTATTACAAAGGCTGCCCTGAACACCGAGTCATTCATCTCGGCGGCCTCGTTCCAGGAGACAACCAGGGTCCTTACAGATGCCGGTATCAAAGGAAAAGTCGACCAGCTCAGGGGATTGAAGGAAAATGTTATTATCGGGCACCTTATCCCCGCCGGTACAGGCTCCCGGATATATGAGAATATTGAGGTTTTTCAGGAAGAACCCGGTGACCTTGAGGCTGTTTATGAGCCGCCGGAAGGTGAAGAGACAGAGACGGGAAAAGAAGCAGTCGAAGAAGTGAAAAAATCTGCTGAAACTCAAAAGGAACAGTAACCATAATTAATGGATTAATTTTCTTGACAAAAAAAGGGATGAATTAAGCATATACGAAAATTTTTTGTCAGAGACGAAGAAAAACAGGAGTAAAAATGCCAACAATTAATCAACTGATAAGAAAAGGACGAAAGAGTAAACTGAAAAAATCGAAATCACCGGCGTTGAAACAATGCCCTCAGAAAAGGGGCGTATGCACACGGGTCATGACATTTACTCCCAAGAAACCCAATTCTGCACTGAGAAAAGTTGCACGGGTAAGACTTACCAATGGTATTGAAGTGACGGTCTATATTCCCGGTGTGGGACACAATTTGCAGGAGCACTCTGCAGTGTTGATCCGTGGCGGAAGGGTCAAGGACCTTCCGGGTGTAAGGTATCACATGATAAGGGGTACTCTGGACGCCCTTGGTGTTGAGGACAGAAAAAAGGGAAGATCAAAATACGGTACAAAGCGACCAAAAGCATAATACAAGAGAGAGACGAGGAAGATAATGCGAAGAAGGAGACCTCCGAAAAGAGAAATATTACCCGATCCAAAGTATGGCAGCATGCTGATAACCAAGTTTATCAACTGCATGATGCTTGCGGGAAAGAAGGGTGTTTCAGAATCGATATTTTACAGAGCTATGGATATCCTGAAAGAGAAAACAGACAAGGATCCCCTGGAAGTTTTTATCCAGGCGCTGGAGAACGTGAAGCCTATGGCTGAAGTAAAATCGAGAAGAGTTGGCGGTGCCACCTACCAGGTGCCAATTGAAATAAGACCGGAGAGAAGGCAGGCCCTTGGAATAAGATGGCTGATAAACTATTCCCGGACACGGCCCGAAAAGACCATGCATCAGAGACTGGCTGGTGAACTTCTTGATGCATTTAATAAGACCGGGAGCTCCATTAAGAAAAAAGAAGATACACATAAAATGGCTGAAGCAAACAAAGCTTTTGCGCATTTTAAGTTTTAAAAACATTAATTGAAAACAGCAGGAGGATGACAGTCCTCCTGTTTAATATACAGAATACTTATTTTGAATACCAGGTGATGCCTGGTATTCGGTGTTTATGTTTTGAACAGGAAGAAATCCCCCGGCTCACTTGGTTCGCCACCCCCTTTGATAAAGGGGGTTGAAGATTGAGTTTGTCCCCTTTTGATAAAGGGGGTTAAAAATTGGATTCCTCCCCCTTTACTAAAGGGGGCCGGGGGGATTTAAAACAGAACAAAGGTTTAACATGGCTCGTGAATTACCACTGACAAGAACCAGAAATATCGGCATTATGGCCCATATCGATGCGGGAAAGACCACCCTCACCGAGAGGATACTCTACTATACGGGAAAAACACATAAGATCGGGGAAGTCCACGACGGGACGGCCGAAATGGACTGGATGGTCCAGGAGAAAGAGCGGGGGATAACCATTACCGCGGCCGCTACGACCTGCTCGTGGAAAAATACCCGGATTAATATTATCGACACCCCGGGCCATGTGGACTTTACCATGGAGGTTGAGAGGAGCCTCAGGGTCCTCGATTCGGCAATTGCGGTCTTTGACGGTGTGGCGGGAGTTGAACCCCAGTCCGAGACTGTCTGGCGCCAGGCAGACAGGTATCATGTGCCCAGGATATGTTTTGTAAATAAAATGGACAGGCTGGGAGCGGACTACTGGAGATGCGTGGAGATGATAAAGGAGAGACTTCATGCTGTCCCCCTGCCTCTTCAGATACCCGTAGGTGTTGAAGATTCCTTCCGGGGTGTTATTGACCTGGTACATATGAAGGCCCTGACCTGGAGCGGTGAAAAAGGGGAGAAGGTTAACGAATCGGAAATTCCCGATGAGATGAAGGAAGAAGCGGAGAAGCACCGTGAAGAGCTCATGGAGAAACTGGGAGAGTTTGATGATGCGATCATGGAGAAGTATATCCACGGTGAGGTCCCGGATAGTGAGGAACTGGAAATGGCCGTAAGGAAGGGAACAGTGGAATCATTGTTCTTTCCCGTCTTCTGCGGTTCGGCCCTGAAGAACAAAGGGGTGCAGCCGATACTGGATGCCATCGTACAGTACCTTCCGTCACCTGCGGATATAAAGCCGGTAGAGGGCCATGATGTAACGGACCACGAAATAATGATTGAGAGGAAGGCGGATGACAAAGAGCCTTTCTGCGGGCTTGTATTCAAGATCATGTCCGATCCCCATGTGGGAAGACTCAGCTATATGCGTGTTTACTCCGGGACAGTGAAGACAGGCGAGACGGTGCTTAATGTGTCCGCCAATAAAAAGGAGAGGATCAATAAGTTCCTCAGGATGCATGCAAACAACCGGGAGGAAATTAAACAGGTTTATACCGGCGATATTGTTGCCGTTGTGGGGCTTAAGAACATTATCACAGGAGAGACCCTTTCGGATGAGAAGAACCCAGTACTTCTTGAGAAAATGGAGTTCCCGGACCCGGTGATATCCATCGCTATTGAACCGAAAACCAAGGCCGACCAGGAGAAGCTCCTTGCAACCCTGAAAAGGCTGGAAGTGGAGGACCCCACATTTGTGGCGGACAACAATTCCGATACCGGGCAGCTCATCATATCCGGAATGGGTGAGCTTCACCTTGAAATAATCGTGGACAGGCTTATGCGTGAGTTCAATATCAGCGCTAACGTGGGGAAGCCCCAGGTGACCTACAAGGAGACAATTACAAAGTCTGTGGATTCCGAGCAGAAGTATGAGAAACAGATCGGGGGGAAGAACCAGTTCGGTCATGTTGTTATCAGGCTTGAGCCGGGTGATGCGGGGAGCGGTTTTGCCTTTGAAAACGGACTCGGGGGCGGGGAGATACCCGGGGAGTTTATCAAAGATGTGGAAGCCGGCCTTCGCGATTCCCTGGAAGCGGGTGTGGTTGCCGGGTATAAGATGGTTGACATCAGGGCAACTCTTATCGGCGGTTCATACAATGAAGGTGATTCGGTTGATATGGGATACAGAATAGCGGCAAACATGGCGTTAAGGGAAGGTGCAAAGAAAGCCGATCCGACCCTCATGGAACCTGTGATGAAACTTGAAGTTGTCACTCCGGAAGAATACTCAGGGGACATAATAAATGATATTAATACGCGGAGAGGCAGGGTTGAGGATATAAATTACAGGGGACTTCTGAAGATCATCCATGCACTTGTTCCCCTGTCGGAGACATTCGGGTACGCCACAAGCGTGAGGTCCATGAGCCAGGGAAGGGCGTCTCATACACTTCAGTTCTCACACTATGAACAGGTCCCGAAAAATATTACGGATAACATCCTGGGAAGAATGAGCGGCCTGTTTTATTGATTTTTTTTTAGAGAAATTGAATTAATTTTAAAATTACTTGACAGATTTAGCATATATTTTTTTATTCATAAAACTCTTATACGGGTACTGAAAAAAAAAGAATTTTAAATTTTTTTCGCAATATTAACATATTTAAATAATATGATATTTTAATTAAAACAAAAGAATTATTAAGAGAGTTAATAAAATAAGGAGTTATCCAAATGGCAAAAGAAAAATTTGACAGGTCGAAGCCGCATGTGAATGTAGGAACTATCGGTCATATCGACCATGGCAAGACCACTCTTACTTCTGCTATTACCAAGTGCCTTAACCTTTTTTACGGTACCGGTAAAGCCGTTGATTTCGATCAGATTGATAATGCACCTGAGGAAAAAGCCAGAGGTATCACCATTGCGACTTCTCACCAGGAGTATGAAACAGATAAGAGGCACTACGCCCATGTTGACTGTCCGGGTCACGCTGACTATATAAAGAACATGATAACCGGTGCCGCCCAGATGGATGCTGCGATTCTTGTTGTTGCTGCAACAGACGGTGCCATGCCCCAGACAAGAGAGCACGTTCTTCTTGCCAAGCAGGTTAATGTTCCTTATATCATTGTATATCTTAACAAGGCTGATATGCTCGATCCTTCAGACAGGGACGAGATGATCGAACTGGTTGAGATGGAGATCAGGGAGCTTCTGGACAAAAACGATTTCCCCGGGGATGAAGTCCCTATTATTCCGGGATCTGCCCTCAAGGCCCTCGAAGCAGCCGACGCGGGAAACAAAGACGATGAATGGTTCCAGACAGTTATTAAGCTTGCGGAAGCTCTTGACAGCTATATCCCCGAGCCGCAGCGGGTTACTGATAAGCCTTTCCTTATGCCCATTGAAGACGTTTTTACGATTACGGGTCGGGGAACGGTTGTAACGGGAAGGATTGAAAGAGGTATCGTCAACACCGGGGACAATATTGAGATCATCGGTTTTACCGAAACCAAGAAGACCGTTTGTACGGGTGTTGAGATGTTCAGAAAGATCCTCGATGAAGGAAGAGCGGGCGACAATGTTGGCTGTCTTCTGAGAGGTATTGATAAGAAAGATGTGCAGAGAGGACAGGTCCTTGCTGCGCCGGGTTCTATCACACCTCATACAAAATTTGACGGAAGGGTCTATATTCTCAAGAAAGAAGAAGGGGGGCGACATACCCCGTTCTTTGCAAATTACAGGCCCCAGTTCTATTTCAGAACTACAGACGTTACCGGCGTCATTACGCTTCCTGATGGAGTTGAAATGGTTATGCCGGGTGACGATATCGATATGAAGGTAGAACTTATAACGCCGGTTGCAATGGAAGAAGAACTCAGGTTCGCTATCCGTGAAGGTGGAAGAACTGTCGGTGCCGGTGTTGTTACAAAAGTCTTAGAGTAACTGCTCTTAGCGGGCTTTTGTTTTATCGTATCGGTACCATATTGTACCGGTGTTCGATTTGCTGGGTAATTGAAATGTGATGTCAGGCTGTAAAGAAGGTCTGGCATCACAATATTTTTGTCTTAAGAGCAGAATAAAATTTTTTTTAACGGGTATTATAAAAAGTGGCAAAATTAGCAGGACAGTGTATTCGGGTTAAATTAAGGTCTTTTGATGCAAAATTACTTGATCAGTCTGCGGAGAAGATTGTGGCAACTACAAACAGGAGCGGTGCAAAGGTAGCCGGTCCTGTCCCTCTTCCCACGAAAATTGAGAAATTCTGTGTTCTGAGGTCACCTCATGTAAATAAGAAGTCCCGTGAGCAGTTTGAGATCAGAACTCATAAGAGGTTGATTGATATCATAAATCCGAATTCAGATACGGTTGAAGCTTTAATGAAGCTGGAACTTCCTGCCGGTGTATCGGTTGACATTAAGTCGTAGCTTATTGATTTACTGCTGAGATATCCAACTTTCTTAAGCTTGATGGCGGAGAATGGCCATTTAAATGAAATGTATTTAATTTAGAGTTATATGGGATAGAGTGATGAAGAAATCGCTTTTTGGAAAAAAAATAGGAATGTCGCAATTTATTCAGGATGACGGAACGGTCATACCGGTAACGGTATGCGAGCTTGGTCCCTGTGTTGTTGTGCAGAAAAAGACAGTAGAGAATGATGGATATTCCGCTCTCAAGCTGGGTTATTCTGACCAGGTCGAGAAAAGGCTCCCGAAACCCCTGGCAAGTGACTACATAAAAAAGAATATAACTCCCCGGAAATTTATGGGAGAGTGCGAAGTGTTCGATGAGTCACTGGATGTGGGGAGTGAACTCAACTGTTCGATATTTGAAGAGAACGACCTGGTGAACGTAACCGGTATTTCAAAAGGGCATGGATTTGCAGGTGTCATGAAGAGATATGGATTTGCAGGGGGTAAAAAAACCCATGGTTCTCATCACCACAGGGCCCCGGGGTCTATCGGCGCCTGCGCATATCCCGGTGAAGTCTGGAAAGGGCAGAGGATGCCGGGACGTTACGGCAACCAGAAGGTTACTGTTAAGAACCTGAAGATTATTAAGGTATTCCAGGATAAAAATATCGTCCTTATTTCAGGGGCCATACCCGGAAGAAGGAATTCGCTTATTAAAGTAGTCGGCAAATAGGTTATTATAATTATGAAACTGGAAAAATATTCAATTAAAGGCAGTAAAACCGGTGAGGTAGAGCTCAACGACAGTGTCTTTGCAGCTGAAATAAATGATACGCTTATTTATGAACTGGTAAAAGCGGCTCATGCGAACCTCAGGCAGGGAACTCACTCAACAAAGGGTAGAGTTGAAGTCAGTGGAGGCGGAGCAAAACCGTGGAGACAGAAAGGGACGGGCCGCGCCAGGGCGGGAACTTCCCGTTCACCCATATGGAGAGGCGGAGGGACCGTATTTGGGCCCCGGCCAAGAGATTACAGTATCAGCCTTTCAAAGAATATGAAAAAGGCGGCATACAGGTCCCTCCTTTCACTGAAAGTGAAAGAGGGCCTTGTGAAGGTCGTTGAGGACTTCACCGTTGAAGGAAAGACAAAAGAGATGGCAAAGATAGGGCAGAACCTGGCGGTTACAAAGGGTGTCCTGATTACAGAGAGTGAAGACAGTCTGCTCAAGAGGTCTATCGGTAACCTCAAATGGTTCACCTATAACAACGTTAACAGGATGTCAGGCCTTGACCTGTTTAACTCCCGGGAGCTGGTCATTACTGAAAGCGCAGTAAAGCTCTTGAACGAAAAACTTGTATAAGGATTAAGCGTTATGAATCCCAATGATTTGATTATAAAGCCTATAATATCGGAAAAGACAACAGCACTTATGGAACAGCACAAGTATGTTTTCAAGGTTCCGGTTGTTGCCAGTAAACAGATGGTTGCCAACGCGGTGACTTCGCTTTTCGGTGTAAGGCCCAAAAAGGTGAATATGATGCTGGTTCGCGGGAAGACCAAGCGGGTCAGGTATCAGTACGGGAAAAAGGCGGCATGGAAGAAAGCCATTGTTACTCTTAAAGCGGGTGACAAGATAGAAGTTTTCGAAGGTCAGTAACAGGGAAATTATCGAAAAGAGCTAACTGAAGCGCAAAGGGATTAAAGATGGGAATAAAAAAGTTTAAACCGGTAACTCCGACTTCACGATACAAGACGGTTTCAGATTTTGAGGAGATTACACAATGCAGACCTTATAAGCCCCTTACAAAGGGTATGAAGGAATACGCGGGCCGTGGCGCCAAGGGAAGGATATCTGTCAGAAGAAGAGGCGGCGGACATAAGAAAAAATACAGGGTAATAGATTTTAAGCGCAACAAGTATGGCATCGAAGGGAAAGTTGCAACAATTGAATATGATCCCAACAGAAGTTCGAATATTGCCCTTATCCAGTATATTGACGGCGATAAAAGGTATATCATTGCGCCGGAAATGCTCAAGGTGGGAGATACCGTCAATTCCGGAGAAAATGTGGAGATAAAGAGAGGGAATGCAATGCCTCTCCATAGGATCCCCCTGGGAACCCTTGTCTACAACATTGAGCTGCACAGGGGGAAAGGCGGCCAGCTTGCGCGGTCCGCAGGTACAGGTGCTACTCTTACGGCAAAGGAAGGTAATTACTGTCTTGTGAAACTTCCGTCGGGAGAAATAAGGAAGATTCACAAAGAGTGCTATGCGACAATCGGAGAAGTGGGAAATAAGGAACACAGCAACATAAAAATAGGGAAAGCCGGACGGTCCCGGTGGTTGAACAAAAGGCCGAAGGTGAGGGGTGTCGTCATGAATCCCCATGATCACCCCCACGGCGGTGGTGAAGGAAAGTCCTCCGGCGGGAGGCATCCTGTTTCGCCTACCGGTGTTCCAACAAAGGGATATAAGACAAGAAAGAAGAATAAATACAGTGATAAGTATATCGTAAGGAGAAGAAAGTAGTATGGCCAGGTCGATAAAGAAGGGTCCATTTGTTGACATAAAGCTCTTTAAGAAGATTGAAGAGATGAATTCCACAAATACCAAGAAGGCAATAAAAACATGGTCCAGAAGATCTACCATCTTTCCGGAAATGATAGGTCATACAATAATGGTATATAACGGTAAAAACTTCATTCCGGTCTATGTGACAGAGAACATGATCGGGCACAAGCTTGGTGAATTCTCCCCCACCAGGACGTACAGGGGACACACCAGTAAAGATGATAAAGTTGCCAAGAGGAAATAGAAAATGGAAGCTGTTGCAGTATCAAAAAATAACAGGATTTCAGCTCAAAAGGCCAGGCTGGTTGCAAATGAGATAAGGGGATACTCTCTCCCGGAAGCCATAGACGTTCTCAGGGCAATGCCGAAGAAGGCTGCTGATATTATTCTCAAGACCCTGTATTCAGTAGGGTCAAATGCGAAATACAGGAATCCGGACCTTCTTGAAGATACACTCTTTATCAAGAAGATAACAGTTGATGAAGGTCCCACAATGAAGAGGTTTCGTGCCCGGGCGCGGGGCAGGGCATCCAGAATAAGAAAAAGGACAAGTACTATTTCAATAGTGCTTTCCGATGAAAACTAAAGAGTAAGGATATTTTTTATGGGTCAGAAGGTTAATCCGAAAGGACTGAGAATCGGTATTACCAGGACATGGGATTCCGTGTGGTATGATGATAACAAAACATATTCCAACAATCTCCATGAGGACCTGGAAATCCAAAAATATATCGAAAAAGAGAAAAGGAACGCGGGAATATCAAAGGTCGCAATTGAAAGGTTTCCTGACAGGGTAAATGTAAATATCCACGCGGCACGGCCCGGTGTACTTATTGGGAAAAAGGGTGTGGACATTGAAGTGCTGAAAACCGAGCTTCAGAAAATCGCATCGAAGAATGTCTATATAAATATTATTGAGTTAAAAAAGCCGGAGAAAAATTCAAAACTGATTGCCGAGCAGATAGCAAACCAGATTGAAGGAAGATTTCCCTTCAGGAGAGCGGTAAAACAGGCAATAAACAATGCCATGAGAAGCGGAGCCCTGGGGATAAAGATCACAGTTTCCGGGCGTCTCAACAATGCTGAGATGGCCAGGACAGAGTCTTACAAGGAGGGACGAATTCCCCTTCATACCCTGAGAGCAGATATAGACTACGGGTTTGCTGAGGCACTCACAACATTTGGACTTATCGGTGTCAAGGTCTGGATATATAATGGAGACATTCTCTCAAAGAACCAGGAAAATGAAGAAGATAAATACCAGGTAAAGAGAAAAACAAAGTAACGGAAGGTTATCGTTTATGTTAATGCCAAAAAGGACAAAGTACAGAAAACAGCAGAGGGGGAGATCAAAGGGTGTCGCAGAGAGAGGATCCTCCCTGGCATTTGGTGAACATGCATTAAAGTCAACTGAGGCCGGAAAAATTACCAGCAGGCAGATTGAAGCTGCCCGTATTGCCATAACCAGGAAAGTGAAAAGGGGCGGAAAACTCTGGATAAGAATCTTTCCCGACTATCCCGAAACAAGAAAACCGGCTGAAACACGGATGGGAAAGGGCAAGGGAAATCCCGATCACTGGGTAGCAAGGATAAAGCCGGGCAGAATCCTTTTCGAATTGGCCGGTGTTGATGCGGAGCTTGCAGAGGCGGCACTGAAAAGCGCGTCATACAAGCTGCCCGTAGGTACAAAGATAATTACGTTTGAGCAGTCATAGAGGATAAAGAAATGAAAGGAAAGCTTGAAGAGCTTACATTCGAGGAACTTGATAAAAGCCTCAGAGATTCAAAAGAGGATCTGAGAAAACTGAGGTTCCAGTCGGTTACCGGCAAGGTTGATAATCCGAAGAAGATAAAAGAACTTAAAAAACAGGTCGCCCGAATTTTAACAGTGAAAAAAGAATACGATCTGGGAATCAGAGAAAAGAAAGGTAACTAATATATAGTTGGGGTTTGGTAGTTATATGAAATCAAAAAGTAAACAGCTTGTTGGTAAGGTCGTCAGCGATAAGATGGATAAGACCATAGTTGTAGAGATCGAAAATATTGTTATGCATCCGCTTTATAAGAAGTCTGTGAGAAGATCAAAGCGTGTTAAGAGCCACGACAAGAATAACCAGTGTGGAATTGGCGATAAAGTGAGGCTGGAGGAGACACGACCATTGTCAAAAGAAAAGAGATACAGGCTCGTTGAAATTATTGAAAAGGCGAAATAGGTGAAGAGAGATGATCCAAGTTCAGACAATGCTTGATGTTGCTGATAACAGCGGTGTTAAAAAAGTCCAGTGCATAAAGATCCTGGGCGGGTCCAAGAGGAGATATGCGACCGTAGGTGATATTATTGTTGTAGCTGTTAAGGATTCACAGCCTTCTTACGGGCTAAAGGATTCTACCGGTAAAAAGGTTCACGGCAAGGCCGTATTACGGGCTGTTGTGGTAAGAACAAAGAAGCCGGTGAGACGAAAAGACGGGTCATATATCAGGTTTGACAACAATGCAGTTGCAATTATTGATGCCAAGAATGAGCCTACCGGCACCAGGATCTTCGGCCCTGTTGCCAGGGAATTGAGAGACAAGAACTTTATTAAGATTGTTTCACTGGCTCCTGAAGTGCTTTAGAAGTATAAGAGGATAGATGATGAAGAGTAAAAACGTTAAAACACGATTGAAAGTTAATGATAACGTAATTGTCATACAGGGTGCTGACAGTGGGAAAAGAGGAAAAGTCCTCTATATCGACCAGTCAAGAGGACGTATTGTGGTTGAAGGAATAAACAAGAAGCACAAGGCCATGAAGCCGAACCAGGACAACCCTAAAGGCGGAATAATGACAATAGAGAGGCCTGTCAACATCTCTAATGTTCTCTATTTCTGTGATAAATGTAAAAAAGGCGTAAGGCTGTCAGTAAGTGTGACTGATAAGTCAAAGAACAGAGTATGTAAGAAATGCGGGAAGAGCATTTCCTAGGAAAGGTATTTGAAATGGGTGCACGATTAAAAGAAGATTATAACAAAAATATAAAACAGAAACTGATGGACCAGTTCAAGTTTAAATCTGTTATGCAGGTCCCGAAACTTGAGAAAGTGGTCCTGAATGTGGGAATGGGTGATGCGCATTCAAATACAGCAGCTTTAAATTCTGCTATTGACACCCTTTCTTCCATTAGCGGGCAGAAGGCAGTTAAGACCGTATCAAAGAAATCCATCGCGAACTTCAAGATCAGGGACGGGTACGATGTTGGATGCAGGGTAACACTGAGGGGCGATAAGTCGTATGAATTTATCGAGAGATTGATAAATGTGGCCCTTCCCCGTGTGAGGGACTTCAAAGGCTTATCACCAAAATCCTTTGATAATTTTGGGAATTACAACTTCTCTGTTAAAGAGCAGATTATATTCCCGGAGATAAATTTTGACAAGGTTGATAAAATTCATGGTATCAACATTACCATTGTTACTACAGCGAAAAATAAGGAAGAGGCACTGGCGCTGTTAAAAGAATTTAAAATGCCATTTAGAGATTAGGAGAGAGACTTTGGCTAAAAAAAGTATGATAGCAAAAAGCAGGCGCGGAAGTAAATTTGATGTAAGGAATTACAACAGGTGCAGGATCTGCGGAAGGCCCAGAGGCTATTTGAGAAGGTTTGAGATGTGTCGGATCTGTTTCAGGGATCTGGCAAGTGAAGGTAAACTCCCGGGTGTAGTGAAATCATCCTGGTAAAACATGAATTGACAGGTATTATAAAATGAGCGGAATAAACGATCCTATTGCTGACATGCTTACGAGAATCAGAAATGCTATAAAAGCAGGTCATGTTAAAGTTGATATCCCGTCATCCAAGATGAAGGTGGGAATCACCAAGATCCTCAAGGATGAGGGTTTTATCAAGAATTTCAAAGTTATCGATTCAAACAGGCAGAAGCTTTTGAGAATATATTTAAAGTATAGCAGCGCTAATGAGCCTTCTATACAGAATCTGAAACGAATCAGCAAGCCCGGAAGAAGAATCTATATCAAGTCCGAGGACCTTAAGCCGGTCTTAAACAATATCGGGATCCGGATCCTGTCAACTTCAAAGGGGTTGATTACGAATAAGGCTGCCAAACAGTTAAATGTTGGCGGCGAAGTATTATGTGAAATTTCATAAAGTGTAAGAGTGTTATATTATGTCGAGAATTGGAAAAAAACCAATTGATATACCTGATAAGGTAAATGTTGAAATCAACGGGAAGACTGTATCTGTAAAAGGTCCTCTGGGTGAAGACAGCCTGGAAGTGATTGATGGTATTAATGCAGTTAAAGACGATAAGAGCATCAGGGTCCTTAAAGAGGATGAAAACAGCACTGATAAGACAATAAACGGTTATTACGGTCTTTTCAGGTCACTGATAAGCAACATGGTAACGGGAGTTACCACAGGTTTTGAAAAGGAACTGGAGATTATCGGTGTAGGATACAGGGCAAACCAGCAGAATGCCAATATTCAATTCCAACTGGGGTATTCACATGATATAATCTTTGAGGCGCCGGAAGGGATTACCCTGGAAGTTGTTGATCAGACCAAGGTAAAAGTTAAAGGTTATAATAAGCAGCAGGTTGGACAGGTCGCGGCCAACATCAGAAAACTGAGACCGCCGGAACCTTACAAAGGTAAAGGAATCAGGTATAAAGATGAGTATGTCAGGAAAAAAGCCGGTAAAGCAGGTAAGTAGAAATGAATAAAGCATCAGTCAAAAAAATCAGAACTCGCAAAAGAAAGCTGAGAATTAAAAAGAGCATCGTTCCCAAAACACACAGGCGGAGACTCTGTATCTCCCGGAGCAATAAAAATTTTTATGCGCAGATCATTGATGATCTTGAGGGAAAAACTCTTGTTGGATTATCTACCCGGTCTTCCGATTTTAAGGAGATGAAGAACAGGGGAAATGTCGAAGCTGCCAAAAAACTCGGGAAGGCAATTGCCGAAAAAGCTCTCGAAAAGGGAATAAGCGAAGTGGTATTTGACAGGAACGGATACCTCTACCACGGGAAGATAAAGGCATTTGCTGATGCTGCCCGGGAAAACGGTTTGAAATTTTAGGAGTTTTTATCAGATGAAATTATTGAGAAAAAAAGCGAACACAGATGGCATTGAACTTGTTGAGAAGATAGTAAAGATCAACAGGGTTGCCAAGGTTGTAAAGGGTGGAAGAAGATTTTCTTTTAATGCCCTTGCGGTAATTGGCGATGCAAACGGGCATGTTGGCGTTGGTTTCGGAAAAGCAAATGAAGTTCCCGATGCTATAGACAAGAGTAAGGAAGATGCCAAAAAGAACGTCTATAAGATAAACCTGAAAAAATCAACTATTCCCCACTTTGTTATCGGACGGTATAAATCAGCCCGGGTCATGCTTAAACCTGCTGCTCCGGGAACAGGGATCATTGCCGGAACTTCAGTAAGGGCAGTATGCGAAAGAGTGGGAATATCGGATGTCCTGACAAAATCACAGGGTTCAAGAAATCCCGTGAACCTGGTAAAGGCAACAATGGACGGGTTGCTTCAGCTGAGGAGCCTTGAGGAGGCATCAAGGCTTCGGGACGTTTCATTATCAAAACTATGGGGATAACCGGGTAATTTAACATGAGTAAAAAAATTCAGGTAAAACAGGTTAAAAGCGTTATCAGCAGCAAACCGAACCAGAGGGCTACAATGAGGGCACTGGGCTTAAGAAAAATAAATGCTGTGAGGATACATGATGATAACCCTGTAATCAGGGGAATGATAGATAAAGTGAAGCACCTTGTTGAAGTTAAAGAAGCAAGTACTAAAGCAAAAAGCAAGAAGACAGAAGAAAAAAGTAAATAGAGAGAATTGAAATGGAAAGGTACCAGCTAAAAAAACCTGAGTCGATAAAAAGAAGAAAAAGAGTCGGATGCGGACCCGGCAGCGGAAAAGGGAAAACATGTGGACGCGGCATGAACGGGCAGTTAAGCCGTTCCGGAAGCAAAAAGAGATCGTGGTTTGAAGGGGGACAGATGCCCCTCCAGAGGCGTGTTCCGAAAAGAGGTTTTAACAATATTTTTAAAAGTGATTGCCAGGTTGTCAATGTATCTCAGCTTGAGAAACTTCAGGCGGGAGATATCGACCACTCTGCTCTGAAGAAGAGCGGGCTTATTAAGAAGACTGACATGATGGTCAAAGTCCTGGGTAACGGTGATCTCAGTAAGGCTTTCAAGGTTTATGCTGATTCATTTTCACAATCGGCAATTGAAAAGATAAAAAAAGCCGGCGGAGAGGCGATCGTCCGAAAACATCCTGTGAAAAAACCCGCTGCAGCAGCTGAAACAAAAGGCTAAGGTAACTGAATGGCCAGTGTCATTGTAAATATATTTAAAGTCACTGAACTCAGGAACAGGATACTGTTTACATTCTTTATCCTTATTGTTTACAGGATTGGGGCGCATATACCGATTCCCGGTATCAATGTGATCGCGCTTAAAAACTATTTTTCCGAGGCCCAGAGTTCAGGTATTATGGACTTTTTTGACCTCTTTTCCGGTGGTGCGCTGAAGAGATTTACCATATTCGCACTGGGTATTATGCCCTATATTTCAGCGTCGATTATTCTTGATCTTTTAAAGGTTGTGTTTCCCTTTCTTGAGAGGCTTTCCAAGGAAGGACACGAGGGCCAGAAAAAGCTGAGCCAGTATACAAAGTACGGTACAGTCCTTCTCTGTGTTGTCCAATCAACAGCATTGACTGCCTGGATGAAGTCCATGAGGACCAGCGGCGGGGCCACAGTTGTTCCCGAGGGTGCCGGTATCGGTTTTGTCATTGTATCTGTAGTGGCAATTACCACCGGAACCATGGTACTTATGTGGTTTGGTGAGATTATCACAGAAAGAGGTATAGGAAACGGAATATCACTTCTGATCTTTGCGGGTATCGTAGTCAGGGTCCCCCAGGCGTTTATGGCCACTATGAAAAAGATAGGCGATACGGGAGAGCCCATAGTGGGGATTATCCTTATCGGAATATTTCTCATGGTTGTGGCGGCATCGATCATCCTGACCCTGGGGACAAGGAGAATCCCGGTACAATACGGGAAGAGACAGGTGGGAAGTACTCTCACTCAGCAGAGTTCGCAGTATATTCCGCTGAAGGTAAATGCCGCAGGTGTTATACCTATTATCTTTGCTTCGGCGCTTATCATGTTTCCTTCTCAGATGATAAACATGATCGGGGGAAGCACATATGAGTGGCTGAACAAGATACGGTACTGGCTTTCACCGGGACAGATACCTTACATGGCGATTTACAGTGCTCTTATTATATTTTTCTGTTTCTTTTATACTGCAATCAGGTTTAATCCCACGGAAATATCGGATAACCTGAAAAAATACGGCGGATTTATCCCCGGGATAAGACCGGGACAGAATACAACTGATTATATAACAAAGATACTGAACAGGATCACTCTCTCGGGTTCCGTTTTCCTGGCCCTGATAGCCATTGTTCCTGATATAATAATAAGAATTTGGCCTGAACAGGTGTCGGCTGAAATGGCTTACCTCTTCGGAGGTACCTCACTGTTGATTATAGTAGGTGTGGCCCTTGATACACTGAAACAGATTGAGTCCCAGCTGATTATGAGGCACTATGAAGGTTTTATGAAAAAAACCCCCATGAAGGGACGAAACTAATTACTGGATTAAGAATAAAGTTCAATAGAGATTAATAATGGCGAAAGAAGAACCGATAGAAGCCGAAGGCGTAGTCCTTGAACCGCTGCCCAATGCGCAGTTTAAAGTTAAACTGGATAACGGGCATGTTGTTCTTGCTCATATTTCAGGCAAGATGAGAATGCACTATATAAGAATACTTGCCGGCGACAGGGTAACAGTTGAGCTTTCCCCCTATGACCTGAACAGGGGAAGGATTACTTACAGGTCAAAATGACACATTGAGTATCTGTTGTTGAAATGTATTAAGGATAAATAAAAGACGTAACAGGAATTAATGAGGTAGTTGAAATGAAGGTCAGGGTATCCGTAAAGAAAATATGCAGTGATTGTAAGGTCATTAGACGTTACGGGGTTCTGAGAGTAATCTGCAAGAACCCGAGGCATAAGCAGAGACAAAAAGTCAGAACACCAAATAAATAATAGCAGAGGGACGTATGGCACGAATTGCAGGTGTAGATTTACCGGCTAATAAAAGAGTAGAAATTGCTCTTACTTATATCTATGGGATTGGTCGCACAACAGCGAAAAAAGTTGTTGTTGAATCAAAAGTCAATCCGTCAACCAGGGTGAAGGATCTCACTGATGAGGAGATCAGTCTGTTGAGAAAGACTATCGAAAGTGACCTCAAGGTTGAAGGTGAACTGAGAACTGACGTGGCTATGAACATAAAAAGGCTCATGGATATAGGATGTTACAGGGGCATCAGGCATAGGAGGGGACTGCCCGTGAGAGGACAGAACACCAAGAACAATGCCAGAACGAGAAAAGGTAATAGAAGAATTGCCGTGGGCAAAAAGAAGAAATAACAGGAAGGAGTAATATCTTGAAACAGAAGAAAGGAAGAAAAAAGGAAAAGAAGAATATTCCTATTGGTAAAGCATTTATCAAAGCTACCTATAACAATACTATTATTACTCTCACAGATATGCAGGGAAATGTTATTTCGTGGGCAACTGCCGGAGGTGAAGGATTTAAAGGATCGAGGAAATCGACCCCGTTTGCCGCCCAGATGGCTGCAAAAACAGCGGCGACAAATGCTATTGAAAGTGCCGGACTAAAAACCGTTGAGGTGTTTGTAAAGGGTCCCGGGATAGGAAGGGAAGCCGCAATACGGTCTCTTTTCCAGAGTGGTCTTGATATAACAAAAATCAAGGATGTAACACCGGTCCCTCATAATGGTTGCAGGCCCAAAAAGAGAAGAAGAGTATAACGGAGTATTATAATTATGGCTAAGTATACCGGACCAAAGTGTAAATTATGCAGGAGAGAAATGACAGCCCTGATGCTGAAGGGTCAGAGATGTCTTACTGATAAATGTCCTATAAAGGGAAAGAAGAAATATCCTCCCGGGCCTCCCCGGAAGAGAAGAAGCAAAATGTCAGATTATGCTATCCAGCTCAGAGAGAAACAGAAGATCAGGAGAAGCTATGGTCTCCTTGAAAAGCAGTTTAAAAACATGTTCACAACTGCATCAAGGATGGGAGGCGTAACCGGCGATAACCTGCTTTCACTCCTGGAGAGAAGACTGGACAATGTTGTATTTAGAATGGGATTTGCTTCATCAAGAATGCAGGCCAGGCAGATGATTCAGCATAAGCATATAGTTGTTAACGGACATGTTGTGGACAGATCGTCATTCAGGGTCAAGGAAGGGACAGAAGTTAGCCTGCGGGAAAGGTTTAAGGAAAACGTATCCATAGAAGACTCAATCAAGCTGGCAAAGGCAGTGGATTCAGTACCTGAATGGGTTGAAGTTGATTTTGAGAACAGGCAGGGAAAAGTCACCCGGTTGCCTATCAGAAGTGATATAGTGGCCAATTTTAATGAACAGCTTGTTGTTGAGTTGTATTCCAAGTAGTAGTTAGTATCTGTTAAATATTTGATATTGTTTATCGTCTTATAGACCAACGGAGGTAACAATGGCCCCAAAAAATCTTTTAAAGGGCTTTAAAAGACCAAGTAAAATAAAACTTGAACATGACGAACTTCAGCAGAATTACGGCAGGTTTATTGCTGAACCGTTTGAGAAAGGTTATGGCCTTACAATAGGAAACTCAATAAGAAGAGTTCTTCTCTCTTCAATTGAGGGAACTGCTATAACAGCAATAAAAATTGAGGGTGTCCCCCATGAATTTCATTCCATAGAAGGAGTCTATGAGGATGTTGCCAGGATTATCCTCAACCTGAAAAAACTTCGGTTCAAATATGAAGGTGAGATGCCCAAAGTTCTTCACATTGTAAAAGATGGTCCGGGAGATCTTATAGGCGGTGATTTTGATGTTGATCCGGACATTGAAGTAATGAATAAAGACCTGAAAATTGCTACACTCAATGAAGACGGTTCTCTGGATATGGAAGTCCAGGTTGAAAAGGGAAGAGGGTATGTCCCCGCGGAGATGAACAAATCTTCAACCGAAACAATCGGGGTTATTCCTATAGATTCAATTTTCTCACCTGTGAAGAAAGTTAATATTAAGGTGGAAGATACCCGTGTTGGTCAAAGGACCGACTATGATAAACTTATTATTGAGATATGGACAGACGGTTCCATTACACCTGATAATTCACTGGCATATGCGGCAAAGATCATAAAGGACCACATGACAATATTTATCAACTTCGAGGAAGAAGTTGAGGAGGAAGTCGAAGTTGTAGATGAAAATATTGAGAAGATGAGAGTGCTTCTGGGAAAATCAATTGATGAGATTGAGTTCTCCGTAAGGGCTTACAACACACTCAAGAGTCTCGATATTTCAACACTTGAACAGCTTGTAAAAAAGACCGAGGATGAAATTAGAAAGTCAAAGCACTTCAGTGATACTATCTTAAAAGAGATTAAAACCAAGCTTGAAGCTTTACATCTCAGTCTGGGATTAAAGGAATAACGAGGCGGAAATGAGACACAAAAACAGCGTAAAACAGTTGAATCGCAGCTATGCCCACAGGAAGGCGATGATGGGCAATATGGTTACATCCCTGTTCCAGCATGAAAGGATTGTAACAACCAAGCAGAAAGGCAAAGAACTGAAAAAGATATCGGAGAAAATCATTACCCGGGCAAAAAAGAACCTGGAGCTTACGGAAAATGATAAGGAGAAGATTCTTCATAACAAGAGAGAAGTTATGAAGCTTGTTAAAGACAGAGGCATAATAAAAAAACTGTTTGAAAATATAGCTCCCCGGTTCAAAGAGAGAAATGGAGGATATACCAGGTTGTATCTCCTTGGTCGAAGGCCCGGTGATGCTGCCGAGATGGCCATTGTTGAACTTGTGGACAGGGTTGTTGCACCGGAAAAGGAAAAGAAGAAAGACAAAGATAACGAGAAGAAAGCCAGGAAAAAAACCGAAGAGAAAAAAGCAGATGAAAAGAAAACTGAAAAAAAGAAAGGTTTCGGCTTAAAGAAGTCAAAGGATAAGAAAGAAGAGAAATAATTTTTGAATTTACATAAAATGATTAAAATACCGGTATATTTTATTTACCGGTATTTTTTTTGAACTTTTCCTTTTCAACAGGGAAGAGCAGTTTTTCATTATCAATGGCATCTACCTTATACTCCTCAGGGATCCTGTCATCAAAGATAGATGAAAGTGTTCTGCTTGTAAGATTGTATTTAGTCAGAATATCACCAAACTGGTGAATTTTTCTGAGTTTGTGTATCTCTATTCCGTACTGTTTGGCGTCCCTGCATACCTGGATTATATCCATATATCGTTGTACAATGAAATTCAGGATTTTGATTGTTTTTGCTTTCTTCTTTTTGAGGTAATCGAGGTCCTGGTCCTTGAACATATTGTTTGCTCGATGATAGTTTTTATACCCCAATTCGATATAACTGCTTATCATCTCCCTGTGAAAGAAGAGGTGAAAATCACGTGCGGTGAAATTTTCATTATAGGGTTTCACACCTCTCAGGGGATCAAAAGGTTTTCTGAAATAGGGAATATATGCACTGTCTCTTCCAAACTCTATGAGTATGTCAAAGGACTCCTTCGAAGTTGAGTCAAGTATTGCCTTTGCCCTGTCCAGATATTTCCGGCTGAGTTTTTCGAGTATTTTCCCAAGGTCCATGTTTATGGTCTTAAACTTTTCGTAAGAAGAGGTGTAATTCCTGCCAAAATATTCTTCTCCCGCAAACTGAAATTTCTTCTTAATTTCAGTAAAATTTTCTTTCATACCGTCTCCGGGAAAGTTTTTTACCATTGTGTCCAGCTGCCTCAGTGTGGAAAGAATAAATCGGTACTGCATCCTGGTTTTTTCATACGTAGAGACAGAATAGAGATTACCAGTAGTGAAAATAAATGAGAAAAATATGATAAGGGTCAATAATTTTCTTCTACCCATTTTTAAGCCTCGTTTTAAAACTGTTATCTTACGGGAACCTCAAAATAAATTCATTGAGGTTTCTTTACTTAATTATCGGTAAATTTAAGGATCTTTATCAAATAATAATCTTAAAATAAAAAAGATTATTGAATTATTTTTTAGTTTGATAAAGTCTTGTTCAATATTACGGTAACTGTATGGTTGCGATAACTTTGGATAATATTCAGGGAAATATCTGACACTCTTGGCTGGCAGTTGCTTCTAACGATCAATATATACGGAGTTTGATATGGAAGAAAAGGCAGAAGGGAAAAGAAAAGTTTCCTTCAGGCATAAAAATTCAACAGTCTGTCCTGTATGTTCTACCGAATTTTTCAGGGAAGAACTTTTTTCCGGAGGTGGCCGTTTAATAGCGGGAAAACTCACCGATGAACTGAGAAGAGAGTACCAGGAGAGCAAAAAATACGGGAAAATATATCCCCTGGCATATCTTGTTACTGTCTGTCCCGGATGCCTCTATGCTGCTTATCCGAAAGACTTTGACACTCTGCTGGCGGAGGAAATAGATAAGCTGAAGGAACTCACTCCCGCCCGGAAAAGTGCTGTAAGCAAATTTTTTGGCAGGCTCGATTTTAACGGGGACAGGGACCTCCGTCTCGGGGCGGCTTCCTTTATGCTTTCTGTTGACTGCTACAGTACAAGGAACAGAAAGGTCGCGCCAACATTTAAAAACGCAGTTTCATCAATCAGGGCTGCATGGCTTTTTCACGACCTTGCATTAGAGGTTCCGGATAAGCCTTATAAAAAGATATCTATCTTTTTTTATAAGAAGGCATACCAGTTCTATTTAAAAGTTGTAGACCTTGTTCAGAGCGGTGGTGAGCCTGCTGATGCTGCAGGGAATATGGGTCCTGATTCCGATAAGAACTGGGGGTATGACGGGATTCTCTATATCACTGCAATACTTACCATTAAGATCGGATCAAAAGATCCTGATATGAAAAAGAGGATTGAAAACTTTGAAAAAAGTAAAAGGTATCTGAGCAGACTGTTCGGTATTGGGAAGACTTCAAAGACCAGGCCAACTGAGCTTCTTGATAAAACAAGAGACCTTTATGATAAAATTAATGAGATGCTTGAAAAATGGACAGAGGAAGGAGAAGGGAAGGAAACGGGAGACGAATAGCGCTCCTTGTTCAGTATGACGGTACGGATTTTAATGGATTTCAGATACAGGATAACGGCAGGACTGTTCAACAGGAGATTGAAAACGGGCTTAAAGTACTTCTCAGAGAGAAAATTCGGATAAAGGCCTCGGGCAGGACCGATTCCGGTGTTCATGCACTGGGGCAGGTCATACATTTTGATACAGGGAGTAATGTGACCCTTGACAGGATCTGTCTCGGATTAAACGGAATTTTTCCTCACGATATATCCATTAAAAATGCTTTTGAAGTTGATTCGTCATTTGACGCGCGGTTTTCGGCTGTTGAGAGGGAATATCTTTATCTTATTTATAACCATCCTCAAAGGACACCCTTTATGAGGTACCGGGCAATGTGGTTAAATTCGAATATCGATATTGATTATATGCGGAAGACAGCCCAAAACCTGGTGGGTGAATATGATTTTAAATCTTTCTGTAAAAAAATTTCAGCTGAAGAAAATACGGTAAGAGCAATCAGCACTATTAAGATTGATCGTAAATTTGACCTCATCAGTTTTAAGATCTCCGGTAATGCCTTTCTCCATAATATGATAAGAATCATCGTCGGTACAATTGTCGAGATGTACAGGGAAGGAAGGGACCCTTCCTATATAAAGCAGATTCTGGAAAAAAAGGACAGAGACTGCAGCGGGAAAACAGCCCCGGCATATGGTCTCTATCTTTCTCAGGTCTCATATAATCCCGCGCTTTCATCTTATCCCGCTGCATTTAAAAGGGAATAAGAAGCTTCAACTGTTTTCCCTTGTATTAGAAAAAAGTTAACTTTTTTTAATATGAGTATTCTAATACTTCGACTGCGTGATTTTTAACTTATCATGATTGGTTAACTGCCGGAATATCAAACTATTAAGAGAATCTTTTTGGTGCAAAATTACGCGGGCTCAGCGGTTACTCTCAAACTAAGGAATAAAATGATCACTTGAAAATGATAATTTTTTCGACCCGTTATAATCTTATTGACATTAATTATCCTGATAAAATTATAAACATTCTATGTATTTATGAGTTATTTATTAATGCCGAGGGGTTTGATACCGGTGAATAAGAAAAGGGCAATAAAAACACTACTGCTTACTCTCGTTGTTATTCTGGTTTACAGTTCAACAGCGTATGCAATCAGGAGCAGAAAGGATTATTTTCTCAAACCGCAGGTCGGGATCTGGTTCGGACCGATAACCCCTGTCTATTCAACCTATGAACATCTTGATCCTGCTGTGGGTGCCGGTATCTTTGTAAGATATAACACCCCGTGGAAGTTGTTGAAAATTGGTCTGGACTCATCATACCACAAATTTGAATCAGATGGAGTAAATGAACTTACCGCGATCCCGGTATATGGAAATTTTATTTATCTTCTTCCGTTAAACTGGCCGGTAAAAATACAACTCAAAGCCGGCGCGGGAGGCAGCTATGTTCATATGATGCCTGATGATTCATCGCAATGGGACCCTGTTTTTATGGGAGGATTTGAACTTTCCTTTCCCGCGGGAAGAATTATAAATATCGGGTTAAGAATAGACTATTTACATCTTTATGAAGGTTATGCTGATAATTATCAGGAAGGGGGGCATATTCTCAATGCGGGCCTTTCACTCTTTTTTAATATTAATATATGAAAAAAACTGCTATGGTAAAAAATACTCTTATTAGATTCATGAAAAGCAGGAGAAAGGGAGCTCTGCTTCTGTTTTTATTGATTATTTTTATAACATCCTGCGAGAACAGGTCTCTCTTTACTGAACTTGCCACCAACAGGCTGACTCTTATTTTAAAGGGCACATACGAATCCAACGGTACTCCAAGAACCTGGGATACTCTGGCCCCCAATGGGGCAATGATGGATGACTCTGTTGATGATTACAGCGGCGCTTCAGATAGTGCTCCCACAACTTTAATGCTGGACGTGGCAGAGCTGAGGCTTGATAGCAGGAAATTTGCAAATTACAGGCAGCTGGTGAGCGCCCCTCTTGACGATTCTGATCCTTTTTTCAATGGCCAGGGAGTAACACTGAAAAATGATGATCCGGTACATGGCAAGAACTATTCATACCTGAGAATGTATATTCGGAAAGTCCTCTTTGACGGTGCCAGGCGGTACCAGTATGGAAGCAGCGGATGGGAATTTGTTGAAGATGTGGAAGATATTTATCATGAAAAGACTGTTAACGCTTTCAATATAAACAGGTTCCAGGTAAACACCTACTACGACAGCCTCAGGCTTGAGGCTGAAAATACCAACAGGGTCTTTCCCCTTAAAGTGAGAATACCGGGAGGCATGTACTACAGCAAAGACTATGAAGAGGCTGTTCTTGAAGTGCGGCTTGTGTTTAAGAACTTTATAAAGAAATATGAGTACGATTATTACGATGAGGGTGTCCTGAATGTGATCCACTTCTATGGACTCTCGGACTGGCTTCGGGATGTACAGGAAGGTGAAACCGATATCGGAGGTAATCTTCATGCGGTAGCCAGGTTCTATGTTCCCTCCATGGTGGGAACCATTGAAGTAGATACCACCGGTACCGGGTACATCATCGCAATTCCCGCTGATGAAGCTATAAGTGATTACAATATGGATGCTCCATCAATAACGAGAGGCGGCAGCAATAATTGTGATTTTCCCCGGGTCCCGTCAGATCCGTCCGGGTATATTGATCCTTATCTGGATTACTATCTGAAATATGAAAAATTTAAGATTGACTGGAACACCAGTATTGCTACATGTTCCGATTCTGATACCTATGAGCAGGACTGGGACGATTATGAAAGTGCGGTAAGCAGCTTTAAAGTCCCGCCCCTTGCAGTGTGGAGTTCCGGTGCCGGTACATACACCATCGATAATGTTATGCCCGGTGACTATAAAGTTTACTTTCTCAGCGGTACACCTGCATACGGGGATCTTCCTTATGACGGCACTCCAACACAGATGAATTCAGGTAGTGTTGTAACTGTAACTGCTAATGGAACAGTCTCAATCAATTAATAAAAAAAGTTAAAAATTGAAATTACTAATTGTTAACTGTTAGGAAAAGCAGGATGTCTGAGAGTAGATTAATAGTCCAGAAATATGGCGGAACTTCCGTTGGTTCCTCAGAGCGAATAATAGCCGTAGCCAACAGGATAAAATCTTATGTGGATGAGGGTTGCAAGGTTGTCGTTATTGTCTCCGCTATGGGGAAGACAACCGACGAGCTGATGAAACTGGCCGGGGAGATCACCGCTCATCCCAGTAAGAGGGAGATGGACATGCTCCTTTCAACAGGGGAACAGGTTTCAATTTCACTCCTTGCCATGGCGCTTCATGAAACTGGAATTGATGCAATCTCTTTTACCGGGGCCCAGGTGAAGGTCAAGACAGATGGAAATTTTTCCAACGCAAAAATAGAGAGTATCTCAACCGAAAGGATCAGGTCTTCCCTTGATGACAATAAGGTTGTTATTGTAGCCGGCTTTCAGGGTGTGGATACCGATGAAAATATTACAACCCTGGGCCGCGGAGGTTCTGATACTTCGGCTGTTGCTATTGCTGCGGTTCTTGATAGCGAGTATTGTGAAATATTCACAGATGTTGACGGCGTTTATACGGCAGATCCCAGGGTTGTGAGTCAGCCAAGAAAGCTTAAAGAGATTAGCTATGATGAGATGCTTGAGCTCTCCAGGCTTGGTGCGGGGGTTCTTCATTCCCGGTCTGTTGAGTTCGCGAAAAAATATAAAGTGAAACTCCATGTGAGGTCCAGTTTTAATACGGAAGAAGGGACAATTGTAATGTCCAGGGAGGATATGATGGAGAAATTCTTAATCAGCGGTGTCACTTCAAAACTTGACGAGGCCAAGATTACCATCAGGGACGTTCCGGACAGGCCGGGAATTGCCGCGGCCCTTTTTGACCTGCTGGGTAAAAACAGGATCTATGTGAATATGATCGTTCAGTCAACAGGGCATGATAACAGGGCTTCCATATCCTTTACCGTGTTAAAAAACGACAGGGAAAAAACCCTGGAGCTCTGTAGGCAGCTTATGGATGATTTCAAAGCAACGGGGATAGACTCCAAGGAGGATATCGCCATTGTTTCGGCTGTCGGCGTGGGGATGCTCTCCGCATATGGTGTGGCCGGCAAAATGTTCCATGTCCTTTCAAAGCAGGGGATAAATATTGAGATGATCTCTACGTCTGAAATCGGGATCTCCTGTGTTATAGACAGTAAATTTACCGAACTGGCAATCAAGGCAATACATGAAGAATTTATTGAACTGGAGTAACTTATTGTGCTGAATGTTGGTATTCTCTATGGCGGAAGGTCCGAAGAGCACGATGTGTCCAGGTGTTCTGCCGCATCTGTTGTCTCCGCAATTGACAGGGAACGATACACTGTTACTGCTATCGGTATAGACAGGGACGGGAAATGGTATGTGCAGGATGAACCTCTCATGGTGGATGATGCCGATTTTGGCAGGAAAATGGACCTCAAAAAAGAAGGTACCTGGTACCTCAACCACTTCAATGATGATAACAGGCTCAATCTTTATGATACTGAGAATGGGAAAAAGGTTTCGGTGGATGTTGTTTTTCCCGTGATGCATGGTACATATTGTGAAGATGGAACACTGCAGGGCCTCCTGGAGCTTTCAATGGTCCCTTATGTGGGGGCGAATGTTACCGGTTCGGTCATTGGGATGGATAAGGATGTTGCCAAGAGGCTTCTCAGGGATTCGAAAATACCTGTTGTTCCCTGGCTTACCCTGAACAGGAGTTTATGGAAAAACGGAAGGAATGATATCATCTTACGGGCAGAGGAAGAGCTTGGTTACCCCCTGTTCATTAAACCTGCAACATCGGGTTCATCAGTGGGAATAAAAAAGGCGGAAAACAGGGAGCAGCTGGAAGAAGCGGTTGAATATGCTTTTACTTATGACCTCAAAATATTGATTGAGAAGGCCGTCAATGCCCGTGAGATAGAGTGTTCTGTACTTGGAAACAGCGCTCCGGCGGCATCGGTTCTGGGAGAAATAATTCCCCGGCATGAATTCTACTCGTATGAGGCAAAGTATCTTGATGATAATGGAGCAGAACTTGTTATTCCTGCTGATATTGAAGAACCACTCTCAGCGAAGATAAGAGATGAAGCAGTAAAAGCATATACTGTCCTGAACTGTTCCGGCATGGCAAGGGTAGATTTCTTTCTCCAAAGGGAGAGCGGCGAAATCTATCTCAATGAAATAAATACACTGCCGGGGTTCACCAGTATCAGCATGTATCCGAAGCTCTGGGACCACAGCGGGATCGGGTACAGGGACCTTATATCAAAGCTTATTGAACTTGGCCTGGAGAGGCACAGGGAGCTTCTTGAAGTACGGAATAAAAAAGCATAGGGAATGAAGTAAAAGAATTAAAATTTTCTATTTGACATATTGTTTTTTTGACAATATTTATCTCAATGTGAAATAAAAAACAGGATTGTATATGGAATCTAAATGGAGCATCATACCCAACAGCTGTACCATGGGTAATCTCGCTGCGGGCTTTATTGCAATTTTAATTGCCAGCAAAGGAACAGGGCTTACGGAAAATACCGCCATGGCCGGGGTCCTGATATTTGTAGCGTCGATATTTGATCTTATGGACGGATCACTGGCACGGGCACTTAAGGTGGAAAGCGCCATTGGTTTGCAGCTCGATTCCCTTGCTGATTCGGTTTCTTATGGAATTGCTCCCGGGTATCTTTCATACCAGGCGTATCTCTACAGGCTTCCCGAAATTGGCCTTGGCCTGGATCTGGGTATGTTTCTTGCGCTGCTCTTTCCCATCTGTGCAACCGTCAGGCTTGCCCGGTTTAATATTACCGAAGTAAAAAAGGGGTTTATGGGGCTTCCTTCACCTCCTGCGGGGATCTTTATCGCGTCTATTTTTATGTTTCCTTATACTGATGTCCTGTTTTTTGGTAAATTTGGATATTCTTTATCACTGAACATCTTTATCTTCCTTTATATCTGTATAGCACTTTTGATGGTATCAAATGTCAATTATACTAAACTGTTTTCCGAAATAATGAAAAAAGGACTTGTCCCTTCAATAATCACTGTTGCGGTTATTGTGACCATCCTGGTCTTCGCGGGGATGGTTTCGGTCTTTGCCTGTACCCTGCTCTATATTGTATTTGGACTTTTACGTTATACGGTAAAAATCTTTACGGAACAGGGTGGCGAGGGGAGCAAAGCGGGTTGAATTACGGAGTGTTATGAGCAGCTTTACTCACTATTCAAATGATGGCGACCCGGAAATGGTTGACATTTCCGGTAAGAGTGTTACTGCCAGGATGGCAAGGGCCTCGGGGTCTGTTCTGCTTAAGCCGGAAACCATTGAAATGATAGAAAACAACCTCCTCCCCAAGGGCAATCCCTTTGATATTGCCAGAACTGCCGGGATCATGGCAGCAAAAAAAACATCTGATCTCGTACCTCTCTGCCATCCCCTTATGCTCTCCTATGTGAATGTGAAACTGGAATTAGACCATGAAAACAATTCCATTTTCATCACTTCTGAAGTAAGACTTGAGAGCAGGACCGGGGCAGAGATGGAAGCTTTAACCGCAGTATCTGTGGCCGCACTCACTGTTTATGACATGTGTAAAGCTGTTGATAAGGAGATTATTATTAGTAATATCAGGCTTATTGAAAAAAAAGGGGGAAAGTCTGATTTTTTTAGGTCAGAGTAAGATTATTATTAATATTAATATTGCATTTTTTTTCAAAGATTCAATTATTGTCCATAAATCTGGATATTTCCTATTAATCGGTTATAATTAACTCAAATTAAAAATATCTGGACTTGAATATTTTTTTATATTAATATAAGTTATCTGTTGTTAGCACTCAATTAAGTGAGTGCTAACAGAAAGGAAGAAAATAGAATACGTATTTTAGTATATTAATTTAATAAAACAAATTGTGTGCTGGATAGACTGTCTGAAAGAACAGTGATCAGTTGATCAGTTGATTTGTTTTTTTGTATTAATAGCAATAATAAATATTACTAGGAGGATCTAAGTGGCTATAAAACCAATAGGAGACAAACTGCTTGTGGAACTCATTGAAGAGGATGAGCAGAAGGTTGGATCAATCATTGTGCCGGATACTGCAAAGGAGAAGCCCCAGGTTGCAAAGGTTATAGCTGCCGGTGAAGGCAAAAAGGATGGAAAAGAGCTTATTCCGATGACAGTGAAGGCTGGAGACAAAGTTCTTTTTGGAAAGTATTCTGGAACTGAGATTAAGTACCAGGGAACAGAATACCTTCTCTTGTCAGAGAGTGATGTTCTGGCAATAGTAGACTAATACAAAACTGAGAAAATTAATATCTTAAAGAGGAACAAAATGCCAAAAATTTTACAGTTTAATGAAGAAGCCAGAAGGTCAATTTTTGAAGGAGTGAAACAGCTGTCTGATGCAGTTAAAGTAACCCTGGGACCAAGAGGCAGAAATGTTGTTATTGATAAGAAATTTGGTGCACCTACCGTTACTAAAGACGGTGTTACCGTAGCAAAGGAGATAGAGCTCGAAGAAGCTTTTGAAAACATGGGTGCACAGATGGTCAAGGAAGTGGCAACAAAAACAAATGATGTTGCCGGTGACGGTACAACAACCGCAACTATTCTTGCTGCTTCAATATACCAGGAGTGCCTGAAAAACGTGACTGCCGGCGCCAATCCTATGAGCCTCAAAAGGGGCATAGACAAAGCCGTTGAAGCTGCCGTAAACAATATCTCTTCACTTTCCAAGGAAGTTGTGGATAAAAAGGAGATTGCCCAGGTTGCTGCCATATCTGCCAATAATGATATGGGCATTGGCGAACTTATAGCAGATGCCATGGACAAGGTTGGAAAGGACGGCGTTATTACCGTTGAGGAAGCAAAGTCCATCGATACACACCTTGAGGTCGTTGAGGGTATGCAGTTTGACAGGGGATATCTTTCACCCTACATGGCAACTGATACGGAGTCAATGCAGGCAATACTTGAGAATGCCTATATACTCATCTATGATAAAAAGATCTCTTCAATGAAGGATCTTCTCCCCATTCTTGAAAAAGTTGCCCAGGCAGGAAAACCGCTCCTCATTATATCAGAAGAGGTAGAGGGAGAGGCACTGGCAACAATCGTTGTTAACACTCTGAGAAAGACCATAACCTGTGTTGCGGTAAAGGCACCGGGATTTGGCGACAGAAGAAAAGAGATGCTCAATGATATAGCTGTTCTTACCAAGGGGCAGGTTATTTCGGAAGATCTCGGAATGAAGCTTGAAAATGCAACTGAGGATATGCTGGGACTGGCTAAGAAGATCATTGTTGACAAGGAAAACACTACAATAATCGAGGGTGCAGGGTCCAAGGATGACGTGAAGGGAAGGATCAGCATGATCCAGAAACAGATCGAAGAATCAACATCTGACTATGATATCGAAAAGCTCCAGGAGAGAAAGGCAAAACTTGCCGGGGGTGTTGCGGTTATTAATGTTGGCGCTCCAACTGAAATAGAGCTTAAAGAGAAGAAAGCAAGGGTTGAGGATGCTCTCTCTGCCACCAGGTCAGCGGTTGAAGAAGGTATTGTCTCCGGCGGAGGTCTCGCGCTCCTTTCATGTCAGAAGATATTGACTGATCTCTCTGAAAAACTTGAAGGAGATGAAAAGATCGGCTGTGAGATTATTGTCAAGGCAGTTGAGGCTCCCATGAAGCAGATTGCTATCAATGCCGGGATGGAAGGTTCTGTGGTGGTGGAAAAAGCCAAGACACAGAAAAGCGGTGTTGGTTTCGATGCCGGGAAAGGAGAGTGGGTTGACCTGATGAAAGAAGGGATCATCGACCCTGCCAAGGTTGTGAGATCAGCGCTCCAGAATGCGGCTTCCGTTGCGGGAATGATGTCCACAACTGAGGTCATTATTACCGACAAGAAAGAAGAAGAACCAGGAGGAATGCCTCCGGGAATGGGCGGCGGAATGCCGGGAATGATGTAAAAAAAGCATCATATTAATTAAGATATTTAACAGAAGGGGCCACTCAAAAGAGTGGCCCTTTTTTTTTGCTATTCAACAAAACTAAAAACATGTACAAGTAATGTGTTCAGTTACCCTGTTAAGAGGCCGAAATATAGATTAAGGGACGTGTGCTAGGACTGTTCTAAGCGATTATAAAAATAATATAGAAAATGATTGTAAAAGATGATAATATATTCCTTCTTCCCGATAAACTGAGAGACCAGTTTTATTTTGAGGAAATTCTCGGGCACCAGGAGAAAATAATTGAAAAGATAAGCTGCTGTGATTTTTCCAGAATCAGCTTCATTGAGCCCTATTCAATGCTTTCACTTCTTCTTTTGGGAAGGAATTACCTGAGAGCAAGAGGTGAAAAACTGAGATTAGTAAATATCCCTCTCAATATACACCAGTATCTTGTAAGGATGGACTTCCCCAATAACGGTGTCTTTGAGATTGATAACACTCTCAATGAAAAGTACTTCTTAAAGAGAAGTGCTCAGAGCAAAAGACTGATTGAAATTACCGAGATTCCCAACAAGGAGAGGGAGAGTGTGAAGATCATCTCTCATGTCATAGAGGTTTTCAGGAAGAGGGCATCTCATATTCTGAAGTTCTGGTTGTCGGACTATATCATCGACTTTTTTGTTACTGTGATTTCCGAACTCTGCCAGAACATATTTGAACACAGTCTTGATTCGGGATATCTCACTATCCAGACATATTCAATGGACAGGGAGAATATTGTCAGGATGGTTATCTCCGATTCCGGAATCGGGATTGTCAATAGCTTTGAGAAGATTGACGGGCTTGATTTTAACAGTCATGCAAAACTTATTGAAATGGCGCTTACAACACCTATTTCCAGCAAGAGGGAGTTCGGGTACGGGCTCTGCCAGGTCAATTCAATAGTGGAGAAGCTCAAAGGGACAATCTTTATCCGGTCCGGTGACGCGTCGGTTACTGCTCTATATCATAAAAAAAAGAAGGGAGCGCCCTATGTTTTTCATAAATCCAATCTGGTGAAATTCAGCGGAACACAGATCTCAATTACACTTTACAGTTGATAAAAAGCAGATGAATATTAAAATACGAAAAATAGCAGATGAATTGAAAATATTCGCTCCGGACCTGATAACAAGGATGAATGGGAAACTTATCTATGAAAAAGTCATCTCCCGAATTAAAAATGCCGTTGCAGATGAAACGGTACTTTTTGACCTTAACAGCATAAAGGTCATGGATGCCTCATTTATCGATGAACTTATTGTGAGGACCATTAAAGAATCAAAAGCCGGAGAAAGAAGTTTTTTTCTCAAGTTGAAAAATATATCCTCGGCCAGTGAAATTAATATTGACTCTGTCTTCAATACATATTCATATTACAATAGTGAGAAGATTGCAGTTGTAACTGATGATATATGCCAGAACAACAATTTCTTTCTCGGCAACCTCAGCGGTGTGGAAAAGGATATACTGGATTACCTGAGGGTCAATATAAGTGCAGGGCTCGCAGACCTGGTTGAATTTACGGGACTTGATGCTGAAGAAGTGGGAGAAATAACAGCAGAACTTTATTCTCTGAGACTGATTAAAAGAAGAGAGGATGAAAAGTTCAGTAAAATATAATATGAAATCGGCAAGGAAAATTAAAAGCAGGAAAGACGAATATCTCTTCGGTTTATTAGCTTCTCATAAGATGAACAGTACTTATTTCAGGATTCTGATTTCCGAAGACGAAAAAACAGTTTCTCTCCTTGTTACCGATAATCCGAAAAACTGGAAGAATATTTCGGAAAAGAAATATGGAAATTACAGGGCAATAAGAAGGCTTGAGATAGGCTATCCGAAACTTTCTGTAAAGTTCATATCACCGGAACAACTGGTCAGGACAATGGGCCCCCTGTTAAACATAAAAGTGCCTGTTGAAAAAGTCGTTGTATCCCAGATGCTTGAATCCGGGGGATATCTCAGTATCGATTTTCCCGGAAGATATAAAAAGAAGGTCATAGCCGGCGTTACCAAGATACTCGGTTTGAGCCCGCAGAAGAAATATGAAATTATTGAAAAAAGTCTAGCAGAGAGCCAGGAAGAGGATTATGACTGAACAGTATGATTCGTTAGGTGAAAAGACAAAACTTGTGGATATTTCGTTAAAATATACACGGGGAGACATCGATAAGGCGAAAGAAATGGCCGCAGGCCACTACCAGGATATCGGTGTGGTCAAGTGTAAGTTTTATGACAGTCAGTCGGGTGAGTCAGGGCTCTTTTTTGCGTTCATCAATACCATAGATGAATATGTTGCCAATATTACCACTCTGCTTTCTTTTAATGCAAGCATATTTGAACGTGTGAGAATTTTTGACCACTGGAAGTCTCTCCTGAATGATGCCAACGGTTACAAAAATGGCACTGATATTATCGATTCAGGGGATTTTCAGGACGCGCTTCTTGATAAGCTGATCAGTGTTGATATTTTTCCCGATGTGCAGGAGGAGAACCTTGCCGAACTGATACGGAAAATCAACCTGGTACTTACTGAATACTATAATGTTGGAGATCTAAAGTGCCAGGTTGAACTTAATGTGACCAGTTCTCTAACCCTTGAAATGGAAGGCTTGGTGATTGATATACCTGATTTCGGTGATGAGCAACATGAGGCTGAAGAAAAACCCGTAGAACCTGTCTACGAAGATGAACGGATCAAGAACATTGAACAGGAGGCAAAATATATTGTCCAGGGTTCAATAATCGTTTCACCGGTATCGGGGAAATATGTAAACGATATTGAACTGGGTGAGATCATAAAGGTGCTTCTCCCGGGTAAGGATGCGGTAACCAGGAAACTCATAGAGGTCCTGAACGCCACCAATGATGAAGGGACGGTCATCCCGGTAAAGGGGAGGCTGAAGGCAAAAATCCCCCAGGAGAAGAGCGGATATATACTCTACGCCCTGGTTGCAAAGGGAGTTCTTGCCAAAATTGTCGAAGATGAAAATGTGAAGATCCAGGTTGATGATTCTGTGAAAAAGGAAGTGGAGAAGTCAAAGATGGACAGCAAGCTCCTTGTTGCCATTGCCGTGGTGATTGGCCTCATTATCATCGGCGGTATTGTTCTCATAAACCTTCTCTGAAAGTTCTCGCCGCTATGAATCCTCGTAATCGTACACATATGACCGTTTTTTTAAAAAAAGCCTTCTTTTTTTTTTCCTGATATTACTCTTTGCTGATATTCTCTATTCCCAGATGCCGGACTGGAGGTTCTTCAGGGACCGGGAGGGAAACAGGTACTACCTGGACAGGGCGGGGAAAATACGGACTTTGGGCGAACCGGAATTTACCTACAGGGCGGTATCGGCTGAAGGGATAGACTATTACCTTAACCAGGGCAGGGAACTTGTACTGCGCCATTACCCGCTGCAGGGACTGACTATTCTGAAATCCATACTCTCATTGCCCGTTACAAGCAACAGGATCAGGGAGGCACAGGAAAAGGCGTCACAGGAGATCAACCGGATGCTGAAAAGGGGCGGGACACGTTTTCATGCCCTGAACAGGAAGGCGTCCCTCATTCTTTTTCGCGAGGGTAAACGGATAAAGCTGGTCAATGATCTCATGTATTACTCCCTTGTTTCCGATCTGGATATCTCCATTATAAAAAACCGGTTAAGGGAAAAAGTCGGCTACACCTATAACGGGGCTCTTCTCGGGTTTAATCTGAAAAAAAATAGGGATGTGAAGAGTGGATTCGACTTTCTCATGGCAATCGACAGTGAAAAGTACAGGATGGATATCAGGAGCCTTGAAATTGCCCGGAGGAACTGGATGCTGAAACTCGGTATCCACAGGTTTAAAAGGGAACTGGTCAGAAAAAGTGACGGGTTCCTGGTCTACCGTTTCTCAAACAGGAGCGAGCCGTCTCTTTCCGGATATGAAGGGATCTACTACAACGGACATTTCAGCACTATCATCAGGATTATTGTCCCCGGTGAGAAGTTCAGTCAGTTCAGCGGGGAGATGGAGAAACTTATCAACTCTTTTAAAGTGATAAAGGGCGGCAGGTAACTCCGCTTATTCATAGACCATTGCGGTTTCTCTGCACTCCTCCCTGTTTTTACAGCTGTCACAGTCCTTCCAGATTTTTTCGGGAAGTGAGTCTTTCTCAACTTCAACGAACCGGTTCTTTGTAAAGAATGCGGGATTGTATGTGAGGACAAATATTTTCGTAGTGCTGTTTTTCCGGCGTATCTCATCTATCAGCCTCGTCAGGAGGAGCGAACCGGTCCCCTTCCTGAGGTTCTCTTTTGATACACAGAGGGACCTTATCTCCTTGAGGCCGGGACCGTAATCGTGGTAGGAGATGACCCCCCGTATCCCTTCTTTTTCCCGGGCAACAAGGAAGGTTTCCAGGGAGTCTGATATATCTTCCCTGCTTCTTTCCAGGACCACATCAATATCGGAATACGATTTAATGATCCGGTAGATGGAGTCTATGTCAGCCGGCAGAGCCTTATCAATTTTAACGGGCATTTCCTTATAACCGGGTAAAAAATGTTAAATTAATTTCTTTTATGGATCTTTGCTGCAGATGCAAGTGAAAATTGCTTATACATGCTGAATTTTTTCAGCACATTTTCTGCTCTCTCCTGGTCCCGGTAAGGTCCCGTAAAGAGGCTGTACCTGTTGTTTTTTTTCGATATAATGACAGTATGGCCGTTTACACTGAGAAAGTTTGCGATCTTCTGTGAATCAGAATAGTCATAGGAACTGCCGACCTTTATCACGTAGGGATACTTGTCCCGGGGAAACTTTTCAGTGGTGAACTTTTCGCTGTTTTTTCTGTCAAACATGCCCGATACTTTTGTTCCCAGGTCTTTTACGGCATTAAATGTCTTTTCATCAACAATTTGCCGTTCCTTACCTCCGGCAAATTTTATCCCGATAGCAAGGCCGGTGGTAAACGACATGATGCAGAGTGCAGCGATAATGAAGATGATCCTGCTGGCTTTTTTTCTCATCCTGTTCTCTTCTTTTGCCTGGAACTTTGAAATTCTGGCAAAATATTCTGGATCCTGGCGTCCGAAACTCTGCTCAGGTTCATGGAAATTTTTCCCATTGTAGAAATCCATATTCTGCATTATATCTTCCCCGGTATACAAAAGTATTCTCTTTAATAATACTTTCGACAGGGGAAGAATAAAGCATGAGAAAAAAGTCTTAATTGACTTTTTCGCTGTTTTTTAAATCTCTTTTTACGGGGTCTTTCAGTTGTGTGGTGATACCCACACTTAAAACCAGTAAAACAAGCGCCAGGATCAGCGATGGTGTGAATGAGCCGTTGTCTTTTTTCATTGCTTCCATTATATACACAAAGACAACCGCTCCCTGTCCAAAGAGCTGTATCAGTCCGTTGGATGTCCCTTCGGGAGTGGGGTAAGTAATTTCGGCGGCATATTGCATTCCCGTAGGCATTGCGCTCACAAGGAAAAATCCCAGGAGTGCGGCAGATCCGAAAAGAAAGGGGGCCGATGTGGCAAAAGTCAAACCTGCAAGCCCGGGGATTGCCCCCACAAAAGCAATAAAAAGAAAACGTTGACGTTTCTGCTGCCTGTCTGAAAGGGCAGGCAGGATCACAGCCCCGGCAAGTCCCCCGGCAATCATCAACGCGCCGAGTGTCCCGGCATCTGTAGGTGTGAATCCGCGGGGACGAATGATGGCCTCAACCCATGTGGTAAGGCCGTTAAAAATCCCCAGCCCGATAAAAGATACCAGGAGGTAAAGCCAGAATGGTTTTACTTTAAGCGCGTGTTTCAGTCCATCCAGCATCAGGGCCCGTGATACTTCTCCCGGTGCACAGGGGTGTGTGGGGGGTGTTTCCCGGGCCATCAGGAGGAACAGCGCGGATGAAAAAGCCGCAACACCTCCAAAGATCAACTGTATGGTTGAAATGGGCATTGTTTCCGCCAGAACAGGTGTAAGTACCATGCCCAGTGCCGTACCCACAAGGTTGGCGAGAGTTACAAGGCCGACGGCGGTAGCGCGGGTTTCAACAGGGAACCATTTGGCCGGGACAGTTGTCCATGCATTGAGGAGGAAAGGCTGTGCGGCCGCAATGCCGATAGTGCTCCATAATACCAGGGTGTAGTTTGTCCCGGCAAAACCGCGCAGAAGACCGAAAACGCCCATGAGTGAAACCCCAATTCCCACAGCAACACGGAATCCGTAGGTGTCGATCACCCATGAAGCGGGGATTGAGAGGGGAACAAAAGCGATCATAAAAACCATGGAGAGCAGCCCGATCTGCAGGTCTGTTACACCATAAAATTTTGCTGCTAATACTGTGATGGGAGCATAGGTGATCCAGAGCATCTGGATTGCCAGGTTGACAAACATAAAAACAGCCAGTACCACCCAGCGATAACCGTACAGTTTATACTTCACACTCATCATATTACCTCATCCTGAAATTGTCATGATACCCGGCTTAATGTATGCCTCACTCATCTTTTCGATCAATTAATCGTGTCTTCAGATCTCTTTTGTCTCTTGAGTTGATTTCTCAGCCCCGGCAGCATTAATCTGATCTTACCTGATAAAAAATACTACACTGCTTGCAGGCTGGAAAGGGTATGTTAAATAACTGGTTTCATGGAGAGGATATTCTGTCAACAGAAAATCATTTGCACTTACAGTCTCTTTTTATTTACTCACTGCTTCCTCTGCCCGAAGAGAGAAATGATCATTATTACCCAGTTTAATAAACCTGCTGGTGTAAAAATCACGGGCAGCATCCTGCTTGAGTTTCACATAATCTTCGATTTCATTTATATTCTCAACAATAAGTTGTACAATATTACTGTCAAAGTAATTGAGAGATGCCATCTCCTTCAGGTTATGGAGGATATCATCTCTTGAAAGACCTTTTCTGTATGGCCTGTTCTCCCTGAGAGCGGTAAAAGCATCGGCCACGGCAATAATCCGGGAACCGGTACTGATCCTGTCGCTTTTGATATGAAAGGGGTAACCGTTCCCGTCAAGTCTCTCATGATGGAAAGAACTCCATTCGGCAATGATCTCAAGGCCGTTTATGGAATTGAGGATATGATACGAATAGTAGGTGTGGGCCTTGACGATATCCATCTCCTCCTCCGAGAGGGTGCCGTTTTTTTCGAGAATGACATTGGTCACACCCAGTTTTCCCAGGTCGTGAAAATTTCCCGCAATCCTCATAAGCTGTATATCGTGTTCGCTGATACCCAGCAAGTGGGACATTATCTCGGCGCACGCGGAAACACCGGAAGTATGGGTAGCTGTAAAGGGAGATTTAAAATCTATTATGTCCCGGAAGAGTTTGGAAATGTTCTCAAACTGCGAAAAACTCACTTCACTTTTTACAATGGGGCCGTTGCTGTAGAGAAAATTCGGCAGTTTGGATGATGCAAGGTTGAACCAGAATGATTCCCTGTTTGAAAGCTTGATAAAGTGCTCCACAATACCCGGGTGGACGAATTTTCCCTTTAAAACCGCAGTTCTTTCCAGAATAGTGTCAACCTGGTGGAGGATAAATTTCCTCTGGTTCACAAGACGTTCCACAAAGTCTGCAAGGTAGAGTATCTGTGATAACAGAACAACCGGGTCATCAATGGGCCTGTCCCAGGTTTGCCAGTCCCTGTGATGATACCTGACGATTTTCCCGACCGGTTCAAAAAAGGGGACCCTGTTGAGAAGAAGTTCGCCTCTTATGCAGTGATTTTCAAGCTCTGTTTCCTCATAGCGGTGAACGCTTGCCTTTTCTTCAACGGAGACTGCTCCTACATCGTGTACAAGGGCGGCCATGAAGAGCTTTTTCAGATCAGTTTCGGAAAGTCCTGCATATTTACCGATTTCCCAGGCAATATAGGCGGTCCTCTGCTGGTGTTTTGTTAAGGACGGGTAAGCCAGCTCAATGGAGTCTGAAAATGAGAGAAAGAGCGAACTTAAATTGATCTTTTTTTCCTGTATCATTGTGCATACATTAAGAATTTTAAAATTTTATAAAATATAATATAACAAGAATACTTCTTTTTGTCAACTATATCATCATATTCACTATAAATAATAACAGATTTTTACGTTTTCGTCAAATGATTTAAGGTCCTCTACCTGACTTAACCGGCAAAGTGATTCATCAACTCCATAATTTTACACAGTGTTAACAATTACAGAGTTGGGATATCCTGTTTTTTATTGTATATTTATATAAGATATTAAGTTTTGAAGCTGTAAATAGCTTATATAGTTATGATTTTTTCTCTGTCATCATGAGGAGTGAAACGACGTAATGATCTGTTATCGTAAATAACGTGGTTATTCCAATACAGATAGCTATGTTTCGCTCGCTATGACAGTTTTCAAAAACTTTCGATCCGAAACCAGAAACAATTTTTTGCAATGAAATTTAAACAGGATACCGGAATACAACAGGCCCGAAAACAGAAAATGACCCCGGCGCTTATCCAGTCCTTAAACATGCTGGGACTTTCCGCTTATGAAATCCATGAGATGGTGACCAGGGAACTTAATGAAAACCCGGTACTGGAAGCAACCGGTTGGGACCGGGGAAGGGAGAGCATTTCTGATATACTGGAAAAGACCGTTGCCCAGGAGAGGTCTCTCTCTGCCCACCTCATGGAGCAGGCACTGCTCTGTTCACAAAACGATGATGAGTACAGGCTGCTTGAATATCTTATCTCCCTTCTGGATACAAACGGGTTCCTGACAATAAAACCTGAAATAGCTGCAGAGGAACTGAAGAGAGACTCTGAAGAGGTGAAAAGGGCGTTGAAGATCATAAATGGATTTGACCCCGCAGGGTGCGGGACAGCGGGAAGCAGGGAGAGTCTCATGGTCCAGGCCGGGGAGTACTATCCCGGAGACCTGCTCCTCAGGGTGATCCTGGAAAATTACCTGGAAGAGCTGGGAAAGGGGGAGTATGGGAAAATTGCCGGGAGTCTTAAAATAACGGAAGAAACAGTCCGCGAGAAGAGGGACCTCATCAGAGGACTTGAACCCTTCCCCGGAAAAAACTATTCACCGGTAAGAAAGGAATATATTATACCTGATATACGCGCCTGGATTGAAAAGGGCAGGGTCAGGGTGGAACTGAACGGGACAGGGGTCCCTGAGCTTACCATAAATCCGTTCTATAGCAAAATGGCCAAAAGGAAAACCGGGGGTGATGAAAAAGAATATCTCAGGGAGAAGATTGAATCGGCAAAAAACCTCATAAACACAATTAAGAGAAGGGGTGAGACTCTTTTAAACATAGCGGAGGAGATCCTGGATTATCAGAAGGATTTTATCCTCAGCGGTCCCGGAAAGCTGCTGCCTCTTCTTCAGAAGGATGTTGCGAAAAGGACAGGACTGCATGAATCAACCATAAGCCGCATTGTCAATAATAAATATGTGGATTACCCCGGGGGGATTGTTCCGTTAAAAATTTTCTTTACCCGGAGTATCTCAACTGCCGGAACCGGAACCGGCAGAATTTCAACCGAATTGATCAGAATAAAAATCTCGGAGATCGTCAGGAATGAGGACAGGAGGGCCCCCCTGAAGGATGATGAAATTGCCGGGGAATTAAGGAGATCGGGCCTGGATATCTCCCGCCGCACTGTCTCCAAGTACAGGGGAATTCTCGGGATTGAGACCGCGGGGAGAAGAAAAAAGGGACCGGGGTCAGGAAACCTTCCGCATAATCCGTAAGATATCATCTTCACTTATCCTGTTTTTGCTCTCTCTCCCCTCTTTGAATATCCGAAAGAGCCGGTTTAATTCCCCTTCAGGAAGTGTGTATCCCCGTTTTTTTAAAAAGCCGTGAAGACCTCCCCTTCCGGAGTGTTTGCCCAGAACAAACTCTGCCTCCGCTCTGCCAACCAGTTCAGGTTTGATGATCTCGTAGGTCTCCGGGTTTTTCAGCAGCCCGTCCTGGTGGATCCCCGCTTCATGGGCAAAGGCATTTGAACCGGTGACCGCTTTGTTGGGCTGCACCCCGATACCGGTTATCTCTTCAAGAAGACCGCTCACGGCTGTCAGCCTGCTGGCCCTGACCCCTGTCTCCGCTTCGTAGCTCTCCCTCTTGATGATCAGCGCCGTAATGATCTCCTCCAGGGCGGCATTGCCCGCCCTTTCTCCTATTCCATTAATGGTCCCTTCCACCTGGTCCGCGCCCGCTTTCACGGCCGCGAGGGTATTGCTCACCGCAAGTCCCAGGTCATCATGGCAGTGGACCGAAAAGAGGGCTTTGTCCGCTCCCCGGATACTTCCCTTCAGGGTCTTTATCATGTCAAAAAACTCAAAGGGTTCGGTAAAACCCACCGTGTCCGCAATGTTAATGGTCGCGGCACCTGCCTCTATTGCCCTGCTCAAAAGATCCGCGAGAAATAAAGGATCACTTCTTGTGGCGTCCATGGCGGTAAACTGGATGTTCCCCGTGAATTTTTTCGCGTAAGAAAGAGCGGACAGGGCAATATCAGCCGCTTCACTTCTTGATTTATTCAGCTGGTACTTCAACTGGATATCCGACGCGGGAACAAAAATGTGAAGCCGGGGATTTTCCGCCTCCTTTACGGCCTCCCAGGCAGTGTCAATATCGCTCTTTACGGCACGGGCCAGTACGGATATTTCCGCGCCCCTGATATTCCGGGCAATTGAACGGACCGCTTCAAAGTCGTCCCTGTTTGAGGCGGGGAACCCGGCCTCCATGACATCAACTCCCAGTTCTTCAAGTCCCCTGGCAAAGATAAGTTTTTCCCGGGGTGTCATTGAAAACCCCGGGGCCTGCTCCCCGTCCCGAAGTGTTGTGTCGTAGATAATTATTCTTTTCATTTTTACTTGTTTGCACTCCTATTAAGTTTGTGTAAGAAGGGGGATAATTAAACCGCAAAGACGCAAAGGGCGCAAAGTTTTCTTTCTTTTTATTTCCATTAAATCTTTATCCTCACTTTTGATATCATTTAACTTTATTATTAATTTTTAATATTATTTCTCTTTCTTATCTTCCTTTGCGATCTTAGCGTCTTGGCGGTTCAAAACTCTTTTTTTTGACTTCGTTTTAAACCTCCATTTCTTACACTCTTTCTTTGTGAGCTCTGTGCGCTCTGTGTGAAACATCTTTTTCTTTCCTCTTAACCCGGAACTTGAAACTCGTAACTCGGAACGATCCTCCCCTACGACCCGGAAAGGAGCGGGAGAAGAAAGAGGGGGAAGGAAGAATCTTCCGGGTGAAGGTCGTGTCCCGGTCTTTCGATCCTTCCGTAGTTTTCCTCTTCCCTGCTCTCTATGACCATGTTCAGTTCCGCCAGCCCGTCAAGGATCTCCCTGTTATGGGAGACCAGGAAGACCGGAATATTGAACCTCTCACGGATCCTTTTTATGGACCCGCTCAGTTTCCCCTTCAACCTGCAGTCAACGGCGGAAAAGGGCTCATCCATGAGCACAACTTCCGGTTCACGGGCCAGGGCACGGGCCAGTGCCACCCTCTGTTTCTGCCCTCCGGAAAGTCCCTGTGGATAGGAGTCGTGAAAGTTTCTCATCTCAACCATATCCAGGAGTTCGTCCACAAGCTCTCTGCGGGCCGCGGCATATTCGATGTTCTTTCTAACCGTCATATTGGGAAAGAGGGTGTACTCCTGTGGAACATACCCGATGGGTCTCCTGCTGGGATGGAGGTTGATCTTTTGCGAATGGGAATACCAGGTCCTGCCGCGGACCTCAATGGTCCCCCTGTCGGGGCGTGTGAGACCGGATACCATCCTGAGAAAGCTTGTCTTCCCGGTACCGGAACAGCCGCTGATTCCCACGAAGCAGGGCTTTTCTATATTCATGTTTATCCTGAGATTTTTTATCCCGTCACTGAACTTGAGTTTTTTTTCAATGTCTATCCGTATCATACTCCTTTTCTCCCTGCTCCCCTGCTGTTTACCTGATTGAGAATAAAAATAATAACAAGGCTGATGGAAACCAGTATTCCCGAGTAGATATGGGCGTTGGCAAAATCAAGCTTTTCAACCCATTCATAAATTGCTATTGACGCCACCCGGGTGACCCCGGGAATATTTCCCCCCACCATAAGGACAACGCCGAACCCCCCGATGGTGTGCGCGAAAACCGTCACCAGGGCCGAATAGATGGGGAGCTTCATATTGGGGATGATCACACTGATAAGGGTCTCACATTTTGTTTTGCCCAGGGTAAATGATGCCTCGATGATGGCCCGGTCGATACTGTCGAGACCGTTCTTCAGGGGAAGGACCATCAGGGGAAAGCTGTAGATGCATGACGCCAGGACGATCCCGGGAAAAGAGAAGAGGAGCCCTGTATTGAATATATTCCTGAAGAGCTTTCCCGCTATCCCTCCCGGTGAAAATATGATGATCAGGTAAAAACCCAGGACCGTGGGGGGGAGGACCGCCGGGAGGGTTATCAGCGACTCCAGCAGGGGTTTCAGCCTGAACCGGGTAAAGGAGAGGAGGAGGGCAAAGGGGAATGACACCACCAGAAGAAGGGCTGTTGTCACAGCTGCCAGCTTAAAGGATACGATAAAGGGTGTCATGTTGATATCCATGAGTCCTTACTCCATTTTACCCCTGCCGGTTTTCTCCACCGGGGTATAACCGTAATGCCTGATGATCCTCTTCGCCTCTTTGCCGGTAAGGACAAAATCGAGAAATGACCGTGCGGCTTCCCGGTTTTCTGATTTTGAAATGATCACAACTCCCTGTTTGATCTCCCCGTAGAGTTTTTTATCAACCTCGATCCATGATATCTTCCCTTCTCTTTCCCTGAACGCGGGGGAGGTGAGGAGGGAGAGTGCGGTAAAAGAGACCCCCTTTCCCAGGAGAGCATAGCGGGCGGACTGTACGACATTTTCGGCTATGATAAGCCGCGGCTTCGCGTTCGCCAGGAGGCCGGCCCTTTCCAGGACCTCCATTGCCGCTTTCCCGTAAGGAGCAAGTTCCGGGTTAGCGAGAATGACTCTTTCCCCGGTTCCTTCAAGGGCCTTTTTAAGTGTCATCCCGCCTTTTTCCTTTTTCCCCCGGACAAGGATAAGCCTGCCGAAGGCATAGGGGAGGGGCCTCCCCGTTGTAAGGCCCCTTTCCCGGAGTTTTCCCGGACGTTTCATGTCCGCGGAGAAAAAGAGATCATAAGGGGCCCCGTGGATGATCTGCATGGCGAGCTTGCCGCTTGATCCCGTGATGATCTCAACCTTTTTTCCCGGGTTGAGTTTTTCATACTCTTTTTTCAGTTCTTCCGCCGCGGCGCTGAAATTTGCCGCCACGGCGACCCTGAGTACATTCTCCCTGCCGCAGGAGAGGAGGGCCGCTGCCGCAAGCAGAGTAAAGGTCCATGCTTTTATCCGTTTTTCCCGTTTTTCTCTTCTCATCATTTTCTTCTCCTCATGTCCCGGTCAGCTATGTTATGAGATACTCCTCCGCAACGGAACCGTCCTCTATGGCGTCAAGGATCTCGTCGATGATCTCTTCGCTCTCAATCCCCCCGTACCACGTGTTCTCCGGGTAGACCACCATTGCCGGTCCCCTGTCACAGACCTTGAGACAGCCGGTACTTGTCACCGACACCCCGGTCATTCCCCTGTCAATGATCTCGTTCTCAAGATATGCCAGGAAGTCCCCTGTTCCCTTCTTGAAGCAGACACCCTGGGGTTCTCCCGATACCCTGAAACTTGCGCAGACAAAAATATGTTTATCCGGTTTTTCCATTTTTTATTCTCCTTGAATTATGTTAACCGCATCCGCCGCCGGTGCCGGAGCACTCTTCGCCGCATGCGGGTTTTCTCCTTTTAATAAAGCGCGCCACATTCTCTCCGCCGGAGAGGGCTTTCACCGCGTCCTCGATCATTCCTTCAATGGTGAGGACCCGGACCCCCTTTTCCTCAAGGGTCTCCTGAGGTTTTTGCCCCACGCCGTTTACCAGGAGGTAGCCGCAGTCATGGATGATCCCGGCAAGTTCTTCCCACCGTTTTGTTCCTCCTCCCCGGGGAGGTGTCTTCCGTGTCTCGAGAAATTCAATCTTTCCCTCATTTTCACGAAAGACCATAAGCCTGTCCGTTTCACCCAGGTGGAGGTTCACCAGCATCCCCTCCCTGCTTGCCACCGCGAAGTTGGGCTTCTCCTCCCGGGATGTGCAGTTCATTACGGAGTATTGCATAAGGGAAGAGAGCTCGGATGTATCAGCCTCCTCTCCCAGGAGTCCCGCGGCGTCGGCCCTGCACCGTGTGCAGTGGTGCATCTGCGGTATATACCCGGCCGCTTCCTTTCGGATTTTTGCCACACTCTTCTTGTCCGGTTCGTCAATATGGGCAAAGGCGGACCCCTCGGTTTTGTAGAGGGGGATACAGTTGAGGATATCCACACCCATTTCTCCCATCTTTTTTGCCACGGCCGGTATATGGGTATCATTTATTCCGGGGATAATGATGGTATTGACCTTGACGGTCACCCCTTTCTCCTTCAGGGCCTTTATGGCTTCCAGCTGTTTCTCCATGAGGAGGGCGGCCCCTTCGGTTTTTCGATAGACGCGTTTCTTGTATCGCACCCAGGAGTAGACTTTTGCTCCCACCTCCGGATCAACGGCGTTCACCGTTACGGTTATGTGGCTGGTGTTCAGTCCCGCCAGTTCGTCTATGCAGGGGCCGATGTTCAGGCCGTTGGTGGCAACACAGAGTATCTTTTCGGGGAACCGGTCCCTCACAAGCCTCAGGGTCTCCATTGTCTTTTCCGGGACCGCGAAGGGGTCCCCGGGACCGGCGATCCCCACAACCGAGAGGTTCTCCCTCCTTGCGTTTATGTTTTCAAGATAGACCAGTGCCTGACGGGGAGAGAGGACCGCGCTGGTGACCCCCGGCCTGCTCTCGTTCACGCAGTCATACTTCCTGTTGCAGAAGTTGCACTGGATGTTGCAGTCGGGCGCTACCGGAAGATGGACCCTCCCGTATGTATGCCGCGCCCTGTCATTAAAGCAGGGATGGTTGTTCATATCTATTGCCATTTTTGCTCTCCTTTTTTCAAATTCTTATTTTCCTTTTTTTATTATCTTCCTTGATTATTCCCCCCATCCCCCTGAGGGGGCGAAAGATTCTTTTCCTGAACTCTTGTGCCCCCTCCGGGGGTTAGGGGGTCTTCCTTCGTGCGCTCTGTGTGAAACCTCTTATTCTTAACATCAGTTATTGTCTCACATGTACGAATATCCCACAGGGGACTCGTTCTGTTTTTTCTCTAACAGCGTGTTCACTATCCGGTCGAAAAGCTGCTGGGCCCCCCTGTAGCCGATATGGAGGACCCGCTGCCCCCCCAGCCTGTCATGTATGGGGAAACCGCATCTGACCAGGGGAATATTCATTTTCCGGGCCAGCTTGTATCCTTTGCTGTTTCCCATGACCAGGTCCGGTTTTATCTCCTCGGCGATCTTCCCGATCTCATTGAAGTCGGTGTCGTCCTCTATCCGGACCGTGTAGTCGTCAAATTTATCCAGAGAGCTGTTGATGATCTCCCGGAAGTGTCCGCTTCTTCCTCCTGTGGCGCAGAGAAGGGGTTTGATCCCGATCTCGTTGAGAAAGAGGGCCAGGGCCGCGGCAAAGTCTTCTTCACCATAGATAACGGCCTTTTTGCCAAAGAGGTACTTATGGCCGTCGGAGTAGGAATCCGTGAGCCTTCCCCTCTCCTTCAGATATTTTTCCGGCACGGGGGTTCCCGTAAGGTTTTCCAGCAGTGAAAAGAAGGGGTCGCTTCCGGTGATTCCCAGGGGGATGCCCGGAGTATGGCAGGGGACGCCGAACCGTTCTTCCAGGAGTTTGCCGGCGCTTTTCCTGAAGGCAGAGCCTGCTCCCATCTCAATTGTCCCTGCGGCACTTCCTGTCCTTCTGATATCCTCCGCCGGTGTTCCTCCCGTAGGGATTTTCTCATATTCGCTCCACGACTCCCCGTCCAGTGTCTCCGAATAGTCGGGGAGAAGAACGGTTTCCGCTCCGAAATCGGAGAGTATCTCCTTTATGTGGCGGAGGTCAGCGGGGGATATGAACGAGGGGAAGATATTCAGATGACTCCTTTTCTCCCCCCCTTCAGCAAGTGAATCAACCAGGGAGGTAATGGTATCGTAATATCCCTCCATATGGGTCCCCCGGTAAGAAGCCGTGGATACATGCACCATAAAGGGGAGGTCCGTGTGATCGTTCTCCTTCAGGAACTCCTTTATCCCCATGGGGACGTCATCGCCGATGGTCTCGCTGAGGCAGGTTGTGCAGATCCCCAGGAGTTCCGGGTTGTACTGGCTGATGATGTTTCTCATGCTCTCTTTCAGGTTTTGGTTTCCGCCGAATATTGCGGTATCTTCATTAAAGTTTGATGACGCGATATCAACCGGTTCGTTGAAGTGGCTGATAAGGTAGCGCCGGATATAGGTGGCGCATCCCTGGGAACCGTGCATGAGGGTTATGGCCCCCCTGACTCCTTTGAAGGCCACCGAGGCGCCCAGGGGCGTACAGAGCCTGCATGCGTTTGTTGTGGCACTATGTTTTTCCTTTATACTATTCATGACTCTTCCCCTCTCTCTTTTCCCTTATCCGGGAGGGTGAAAATCTCCAGACGGGACTCATTACCGTGGAGTAGACCTCCTCCGCGAAATTTTTCATCCCCTCGTATCCCGCAAGGGCCATCTTCCTCTCATGGTTATGGTCGCAGAAACCGATCCCCAGCTTATAGGCTATGGGCCTCTCCTTCACTCCTCCGATGAGAAGGTCCGCTTTCTTCTCCAGGACGAACTGTGAAAGCTCAAGGGGATTGGTATCGTCAACGATCACCGTTCCCTCATCACAGACCTCCCGGAGGAGCCGGTAGTCCTCGCTGGTCCCGGTCTGGGAACCGGCGATAACCACCTTCATTCCCAGGGAGCGAAGGGCCTTAATGAGGGAAAAGGCCTTGAAGGCCCCTCCCACATAGATGGCGGCCCTTTTCCCCTCCAGGGACTTCCTGTACTTTCGGAGAAGAGGGGCAAGTTCCGAGATCTCTTCCCGGACGATTTCTTCCGCCCTCTCCATAACCGGGGGATCATCTTTGAAAAAATCCGCCACATCGTAAAGGGCCGATGACATGTCCTCGATGCCGAAATAGGAGACCCGTATGTAGGGGATCCCGTACTTCTCTTCCATCATCTTTGCCAGGAAGGTCATTGAGCCGGAGCACTGGACCACGTTCAGGGAGGCCCCGTGGGACCGCCTGATTTCATCAATTCTCCCGTCACCGGTCATGGTTGACACCACCTCAACGCCCATTCTCCTGTAATATTCTTTAATGATCCAGGCCTCTCCCGCCAGGTTGAACTCACCCAGGATATTGATGCTCAGTTTCCCGATACCCTCCGTGGGGCCGGTACCCGCTATCTTAAAAAGAGCATTGCAGGCCGCCCGGTACCCGTCCTTCTTGGTCCCCTTAAAGCCCTCGGAGTGGACGGGGACCACCGGGATCCCCTTCTCCCTCTCCAGCCTTTTACAGACCGCTTCGACGTCATCACCGATGATCCCGATAATGCATGTTGAGTAGACAAAGGCCGCCCCGGGGTTATGGATATCGATGAGTTCCGCAAGGGAGGAATAGAGTTTACTCTCCCCTCCGAAGATCACGTCCTTCTCCCGGAGGTCGGTTGAGAAACTGAGCCTGTGGAGTTCCGGCCCCGAAGAGAGGGCCCCCCTGATGTCCCAGGTGTAGGCGGCGCAGCCGATAGGTCCGTGCACAAGGTGGACGGCGTCCGCTACCGGGTAGAGGACCACCCGGGACCCGCAGAAGACACAGGCCCTCTGGCTTACCGAACCCGCGGTACTCTGCTTTTCACATTCCATCTCATGTGTGTCGCTTCCCTTTCGGAGTACCTGCCTTTTCCTGTCATCAAGTATGGTAATCATAATTTCAAACCTCAGTTTTTTTGATATTACTCAGCTCTATGGCTAAAATTAATCTGTTTATTCAAATATTAACAATATGTCCCCGCCGCCGAAGGCGGCGGGGACATACAAGTTATCTTTTTTCATGAATGTGATTATTCTTATACATAGCCAAGTAGTTACCTTTTTTTACATTACCAGTTCAAAGCTCTCTTCCGGTGCGTCCCTGTCTTTTCTGTCAAGGAGAGCGTTGAGTATCTTCTCAAGGAGCCTTATTCCGCCCCGGTATCCCACAGTGGGTAAGTATGAGTGTCCCACCCTGTCCAGAATGGGGAACCCGTACCGTATGAGGGGAATGTCCTCGTCACGGGCAACATACTTCATGTATGTATTTCCCATGAGAAGGTCCACCGGCTCATTTTTGATCCACTGGTGGAGGAGGAACATGTCCCCTCCCGATTTGACGTTTACCTCAAAGGGAAGGTCTTCGGTTATCTCCCGGATCCTCTTCTCAAACTTTTTCCCCGGGGTCCCGCTGACGATATGGACCGGGTGCATGTCAAGGGTGACCAGGAACTCCGTGAGTGCTATGAGCTGGTCCGGATCACCTGCAAGGGCCACTTTTTTGCCGTGAAAGTACTGGTGCATATCCGTTATGATATCCACGAGCTGTCCCCTCTCTGTTGTAATGGCATCGGGAACGGTCACACCGCAGTTGAGCCTCAGGGCATTGATGAACCTGTCCGTGGCATTGAGACCGATGGGAAGGTCCAGAATCTCAAAGGGGACCTTGCACTTTGTATCCAGTGCCTTGGCGGCGGGGCCCGACGCCAGTTTGCCCAGTGCCAGTGTGATCATGCTGCTTCCGGTGTCCGCCAGGGCATCCAGGGTAACGCCCCCTTCGGGGAACATCCTGAACTTCCCGGTCTGGGGACCGTTGAGTATCTGTGAGGTGTCGGGAAACATATGAAACTTAATTTCCATCAGGGAAACAAGTCTCTTGATCTCCTCCATATCCGAAGGCTCCACAAAACCGGGAATGATATTGACCTGCTCCTTCTTCACTTCCGCGGCCTCTGAAAATGTATCAACCATGGCCTTTGTCATGTTGGCGAAACCGGTTACGTGGGAACCCACATAACTGGGGGTACTGGCCGAGAAGACCCTCTTCCCCCGGGGAATTTTCCCGTCCTTTTCCGCCTTGGTGACGATCTGTATCATATCATCCCCTATTGTCTCGGATAGACAGGTGGAATGAACGGCAATGACTTCAGGATCATAGATGGTAAAGATATTATCTATGGCCTGGATCAGGTTTGCCTGTCCTCCGAATACCGACGACCCCTCGGTGAAAGAACTGGTTGCCGCCATAACAGGTTCCTTGTAGTGCCGGGTCAGTGTGCTCCTGTGATAGGCGCAGCACCCCTGTGAACCGTGACTGTGGGGGAGGCACCCGTGTATCCCCAGGGCCGCGTACATTGCCCCTATGGGCTGGCATGTCTTGGCCGGGTTGATCTGCACCGCTTCCCGCTCAACTATTTTATCCGTTGTATGTCTCAGTAGCATAGCTTACTCCTCTTGAATCATTTTTGTACATACTTTGCAGTAAGTTCCGGGCTCTCCTGCCAGGGGGCTTTGACGCTTTTCCAGATCCTGCTGTTGATCATCCTGTCGATGTCCCTGTAGAAGTTTATGGCCCCTTTAAACCCGGCGTAGGGTCCGCCGTAATCGTAGCTGTGAAGCTGCTTGAGGGGTATTCCCGCTTTTTGTACCGCGTATTTTTCCTTGATACCGGCGCAGAAGATATCAGGCTTGTAGATCTCAAGAAGCCTGTCTGTTTCATACTGGCTGATATCGTCTATAATGAGGGTATTGTCCGGCATATCGGGCATCATTCCTTCGTATTCTTTGATCTCCATGCCCTTTGTCTTCAGCTTTTCAAGCTTGTCTGCCGGCTTTCTTTCCCTGTATCTTTCACTGTCCTTTTCAACTTCAAGTTCCTCGATGTTCCTGCTGTCAGCATCGACCTTAATGTCAGGAAGGACCTTTCTTCCCTCGTAGTCGTCCCTGTGCCCGAACTCGTAGCCCGCGGCAATGGTCTCCATGCCGATCTCCCGGAATAGTTCCTGGTAGTGGTGCGCCCGGGAACCGCCCACAAAGAGCATTGCAAGCTTGCCCTTACACCGTTCCCTGACCTCTTCCTGGACCCTGAGCACTTCTTCCATTTCCTTCGCGATGAGGTCCTCAATTTTTTTCATGAGTCCTTTGTCTTCAAAGTATTCCGCGATCTTTCTCAGGGACTTGGCCGTGGCTTCCGCCCCGATGAAGTTGATCTTCTGCCAGGGAATCCCGTACCTGGTTTCCATCATTTCCGCCATGTAGTTGATGGAACGATGGCACATGACCAGGTTGAGATCGGCGGTATGTGACCGCGCGAACTGGTCGTAGCTTGAGTTCCCGCTGAATGTTGAGATCAGGGTCAGCCCTGCCTCATCGAAGATCCGTTCAATCTCGAATGCGTCCCCCCCGATATTATATTCACCCAGGAGGTTAAGCTTAAACTCGCCGTCGCTCTCCGTGTCGTCCAGGCCCACAACATGTTTGAAAACACCGTTGTTTGCTATATGGTGACCGGCAGACTGGCTCACGCCCTTGTATCCTTCACAGCTGAAACCGAAGACATTGATTCCCAGTTTCTCGCTCATTTCCCGGGAAACCGCGTGAACATCATCACCGATGAGTCCCACCGGGCAGGTGGCGAAGACGCCGATTGCCTTTGGCTTGAAGATGTCATAGATCTCCTGGATGGCCTTTTTCAGTTTCTTTTCGCCCCCGAAGATGATCTCCTCCTCCTGCATGTCCGTTGAGAAGCAGTAGGTCATATAGTTCTCCTCTGCATCGGACCCCGTCCGGGTCTGGTTCCTTCTGGTCAGCCAGCTGTAGAACCCGCACCCGATGGGGCCGTGGGTCAGGTTGATAATGTCCCGGGTCGGTCCCAGGACAACACCCTTGCATCCCGCGTAGCTGCAGCCCCTCTGGGTTATGATACCCGGGATGGTCCTGACATTTGCCTGAATGGGGAGGACTTCACGGTTCTCCTCCACTTTGTTAATGACAATATGTTTTGCTCTTTTTCTCGCCACCTTTGTGGGATACTTTTTCAGCAGTTCAGTCTTTACATCTGTTGGTTCAAATTTTTTGTTCATATTTTCACCCTGTTCCTTATTTACCCTTCATCAAGGGCGCTGTCTCCGGATTCCGCTGTCCTGACCCTTATGACATCCGTTACCGGCATGACAAAGATCTTCCCGTCCCCGGATTTACCGGTCTGGTTTGTCTCGATAATAGTGTCAACCGCCCTCTGGACCAGGCTGTCAGGAAGGGTCACCGATATCAGCCTCTTGGGTATCAGCCTGTGAGACTGTCCCAGCTGAGAAATGGCTTCCTCGTATCCCAGTTCCGCGCCTTTTAAAACTCCGATATCAACGAGCCCCTTTCCCCGTCCCAGGGCGTCCTTTACCGTTATGGACGCGATACCCGCGTCGGAAAGGGCCCTTTTGGTCTTGTTGATCATGTTCATCCTTATGACTGCCATGACTTCTTTCATATTATGCCTCCACAGCTGTCTCTTCCGCGGTTTCCTTTACACCGGAACTCACCGTGTAGACTTCCTCTACGGGCATGATGAAAATTTTGCCGTCACCGAATGAGCCCTTGGTCCCTGTCCGTGCGGATTCAAGTATGGTCTTTGTGATAAATTCCTTGTCCTTCTTCTTTGCCACGGTAATGAGGAGTTCCTTGGGGATTTCATCGTATGTCACTTCTCCGATCTTTATCCCCCTCTGTTTACCCCGTCCCACAACCGAAACCTTTGTCACCGCGGGAAAGCCGGCGTCCATCAGTGCCGCCATAACATCGTCTACCTTTTCCGGTCTTACAATTGATTTGATCATTATCATAATATTACTCCTTTCTGGAAATTTGTTTAATATGAGATCTCTCTTCTCAGTTTGCGATACCGTAGTCGATCAAGAGCTTTTCCAGTTCATCGATCTCCATGGGCTTGGGAATGACCTTCATCTGGTTCTCGTCGATCTTCTTTGCCAGCGCCCTGTACTCGTCTGCCTGGGCATGTGAGGGATCATAGTCGATAACGGTCTTCCTGTTGATCTCCGCTCTCTGCACCATGTTGTCACGGGGAACAAAGTGGATCATCTGGGTCCCCAGCTTCTCTGCCAGCGCCTCGATCATCTCCCTTTCGTTGTCAACGTTCCTGCTGTTGCAGATGAGTCCCCCCAGCCGGACACCCCCCGACTCCGCGAACTTCATGATACCTTTACAGATATTGTTGGCGGCATACATTGCCATCATCTCTCCCGAGACCACAATATAGATCTCTTCCGCCTTGCCTTCCCGTATGGGCATGGCAAAACCACCGCAGACAACGTCGCCCAGAACATCATAGAAAGCATAGTCAAGCTCCTCCTTCTCGGAGTACGCTCCCAGCTGTTCCAGCATGTTGATTGATGTTATGATCCCTCTTCCCGCGCATCCCACGCCCGGTTCCGGTCCCCCTGATTCAACGCAGACGGTCCCCTTAAAGCCTTTCTTCCTGATGTCCTCGAGTTCAACGTCTTCGCCTTCTTCTCTGAGGGTATCCAGTACGGTTTCCTGGGAGAGACCTCCCAGGAGAAGCCTGGTTGAATCCGCTTTTGGGTCGCAGCCCACAACCATGACTTTTTTGCCCATCTCGGCAAGGCCCGCCACAGTGTTCTGTGTGGTTGTGGATTTTCCTATTCCTCCCTTGCCGTATATAGCTACCTTTCTCATTTTAATTGCCTCCTGCAAATTTATAAATCTTCTTGTCTTTATATAAGCAAGAACCGTGCCAGAATTCCCGGGAGAGAAAAAAAATTTGTTTTTAATTTAAATATTTTGTGTATTTAATAAATTTTTTGGAAAAAGGAGCGGAAGAAGAGAAATTGGGAGGGGGATAATAAGTAAAGTCCCGGTTCATTTCCGGGATTTATGACATTTTGAGGTCTTTTGAGATGATTTTTTTGACATTAATGTCTGCCGGGTTTTTCTGATTTACATTAATGTAAATTATTTGGGCCCCCCTAACCCCCGGAGGGGGCATAAGAGTGTGTAATAAAATATCTTGCGCCCCCTCAGGGGGGTGGACAGGAAAAGGAGTTTTGAACCGCCAAGACGCAAAGGTCGCAAAGGAAGAGTTTTATTAATGTTGAGTTTTAAATTTTGAATGTTAAATTGAAGAGAAGATTTTTGGAACTGCAAAGACGCAGAGTTCACAAAGGAAGATGGGACGTTGTAGATTTTACAGAGGGTGCAGAGGTTACGAAGAAAGAGGGAGAAGGGCGGGAGAATGGATCTGGGAGACAAGAAGAACTTAAAATTCCGGAACACCAGAAGCCTGTTGTTTTGGGTTTCAATTCCTTATAGGTAGAGTAAAAACCCTTTCTTTTTCTTTTGGCTTTTTAGCTTTTTCTTTGTTTCAATTCCTCATAGGTAGAGTAAAAACTGTTGGAGCAAAAAGTTATATCCTAGAAAAATTTAAGTTTCAATTCCTTATAGGTAGAGTAAAAACGAAGAACTCGGTAATATATTTGAAGGAGGTAATTAAGAGTTTCAATTCCTTATAGGTAGAGTAAAAACATTAAATCCTGCGTAATGTTGATATAATGTAAATGAGTTTCAATTCCTTATAGGTAGAGTAAAAACTATGTATTTGCCTTCCTTAAGATCGCCTTCATCGCTGTTTCAATTCCTTATAGGTAGAGTAAAAACGAAGGGAGAAAAGTCATGAAATATAAGATTTTAAAAGAGTTTCAATTCCTTATAGGTAGAGTAAAAACTAATAACAACGAATTATCATTAGTTAGTAATTTTACGTTTCAATTCCTTATAGGTAGAGTAAAAACACATTTAGATTTACCACATAATTATTATATTGTCGTGTTTCAATTCCTTATAGGTAGAGTAAAAACGCTAA
>JBNKTL010000002.1:0-179939 GCA_050298055.1 Spirochaetota bacterium | reverse complement strand
GATATACCAAATATACCAAATATATATGTTACCTATGTGTCCGAACAACTGTTACCCATCTACCCGGTCTATACACCCCCGGAGGGGGCGTAAGATATTCAAACACAAACTCTTGTGCCCCCTCAGGGGGTTAGGGGGGTCTTCTTTCGTGATCTTTAATTTAAATTTACACTCCCGCATATCCGATAATGGAAGGGGAGAGAATAAGATATGAGAAAGATAAGTCTAATCGTATTATCCCTGGCAATCTTTATGATATCCTGCACGCCTCCTGCAAAGTACAGGAGGGCCGGCAGGTGCTACCGGGGAGACCGGAAAGAGATCGTCAGGACCGCAAAAAGATATTTAGGCGTCAAATACCGGTATGGAGGTACGACCCCCGGGGGGTTCGACTGCTCCGGATATGTTATGTATGTCTACAGGAGAAACGGTATCCAAATGCCGAGGTCTCTTGTCAAACAGTATCATTGGGGAAGGAGGATAAGCCTGAAAAGGGCAAGGCCCGGTGACCTGGTTTTCTTTAATATTAATGGGAGGAGAATATCCCATGTAGGGCTTTATATGGGTAACAGGATGTTCATCCACGCTCCGAGAACAGGCAAGCGAATATCCTTCGCTGACATGAGCAAGAGGTACTGGCAAAAAAGATATGCGGGTGCTGTGACATATCTCTAATGTTTTAACTGCTTTTATTATTGACATAAACCATTCCCCGGACATCACCTTGTGAAAACAGTATCGGTATGAAATATTTGCTAACAGCCATACTCTGCCTCTCTGCCGGGATTTCGGTTTCTCGTGCCGGGGAGAATGCAGATGTACAAAATCCCTGTTCGGAAAAATATAGAAAGAGGATTGAAAAGATAGACTTTCTGGGGCTCGGAAGGACACGCAACTTTGTCATTAAGAGGGAACTTCTTAACAGTGAGAACACTGTTTTTTCCTGCGATGCATGGTTTCAGGAGAAGGCCAGGCTGGAAGACCTCGATCTTTTTGCAAAGGTGTCCCTGGAAATATCGGAGCGGGAAGATTCTGTTCTCCTGACCTACAGGTTTGTTGAACTTCCCGGTTTTCTCATTTTCCCTGCCATGAAAAAGACCGATCAGCTTGGATGGATGTTCGGTCCCGGGTTTGCAGTCTTCAACCTGTTCGGTACAGATACGAGAATTGACAGCTATGTTAGAACAACTCTCCTGCCCCATGCTTTTGCAGCTACAGAGTACCAGTTTCTTGCCAGCTCTCCCTGGATTGGATCTCTTCCGGTCCGGTATAATCTTTTGATGATACAGAATGATTCTTACAACCCGCTTAAGGAATATAATGAAAATTCACTTAACAGCAGGCTTGATCTCTTCATGGATATTCAGAACATCTTCAACCTGGTTGTAAGCGGGGAGACATTTACCGTCAAGCATGACCATGAGAATGAGATATTTACCGGTGGTGACAGGAGAGTCAGCGAACCGATGTTTCTCTCTTCCGGGGGAAGAGACTTTGTTCCCAAACTCGGGATAGGTTTCAGTTTTGACAGGAGGGAGAGGATTCTCAACCCTCACAGGGGTTTCTACCAGGAGGCGCTGGTCTCAAAATATGGAGGAGCCCTGGGAGGACCTGCCGATTATTGGGAATATCTTTTTGATTTCAGGGGATTTCTTCCCGCAGGTGAGAGAAATATCTTTGTCCTGTCGCTCCTGGGTCAGTACAGACCCGGGCGAATGGGGGCTTATGATTTCTATCATGTAGGCGGTGCCAATACCCTGAGGACCTATGACCCGGTGTCTGAATATTTTGGTCAGCATGAAATTCTCGGAACAATTGAATACAGGTTCCAGCTTTTTGAGAGAAGGCCCCTGGCGCTTTTCGGACTGCATTTTCATTACGGTTTTCAATTTGTCCTGGGAACCGATTACGCGCTTCTCTGGATGGAAGAGGATAACTTTAAAGAGGGGAGGAGCTATCACAGCTATTTTGCAGGGATACATCTCCTCCTTCCTTATGTTGACAGGTTCAGGATAGAGTTTGGATTTCATGATATTATTCTCAGGGAGTTTGAGGGAAAATTCGGATTGAGTTTTGGTCTCTTTGAAAAATCAATATACCAGCGTGATCGAGTAAGGTAAATAACGCCTATGAGATTTTATAATAAAAATCTTTTCGAGCCGAATAATAAAAAACGGGGACTCTGCAACAGAATCCCCGCATATGTATAAATTGAATTTTTTATTTCTTAATTAAAGGTTTCTTATTTTAATTAAAGATCCCCTTATAACTTTCTTCCGCCGACTTTTCTCGGATCTCCCTTGTAACCAAGTTTCTTCCAGTCAAGCCTTCCTTTCTCGCTGTGACAGTCTTCGCACTTGAGGGCCTTCCCCTTTGGTGACACCATGTGGTTGATAGGCCAGTACATTTCGGTTTCAACCCAGTCGAATTTCCCTGAGTAGGGAAGACCTGCTTTTTTCATACCGGCAGCAAATGACTTGTTCCAGTCGAAGGTCTTCCAGTATCCGCCCTTTCCAAAAAGGTGGGGTACAAGGAGCATTTTTGTTTTTGTATCGTATGCCTGCTTGCCTCTCATGACCTTAAAAGGCATGATCTTTGAGTTTTTGTCCCTGATGTTTCCTTTCTGGGGATTGAGATTAAACTTTTTGGTGTTAGTGACTTTATCACCATGAATTGTGACATTCTCCTTCCCGTTATACCAGGTGTATTCAGGCTTCACGTTCTTTTCCCACTTGAAGGTCCCTTTCTTCTTCACCCATGTATGCTTGCCATACTTGTCGTTTGGAGTTTTGAATTTCGGGTCTCCCGCATGTGACCAGTCCCACCACATCTTTGTGGGGTTAACTTTGGCAAACTCGGGAATATGACATGTCTGGCATGCAACAGTGGCGAGATGCTTGTTGAGCTTCTTCATCTGCTTGTGCTTCTTGTGGAGCTCTCCCTTGTGACAATCAGTGCACTGAAAATGTTTTATCCCCTGGGCCATTGACGCGTGCATTGCGCCGTTGATCTTGTGATCGGTTGATTTGTGGCACTTTGTACATGCGAAGTTTTTTCCGCCCATGTGAACATCAACATCCTTTGACGGCTTTACAAGACTTACCTCGAGATCGCCATGCTTCACATTATTTCCCCCGCCGCCGAAGAAATGGCATGCGCCGCAGTTTTTCCGTGAGGGGACCGCAACAAGCTTGGCTATCTTGTCATAGTCGGGGGCCATGTAAGTCTTGCCGTTGCCCGGAAATACCTTCTGTTTGTCTTTAAGGGAAACAGGCATACCCGCACCTGCCGGGAATTTTTTGTAGGTCCCGGTTGAGTCGTGGCATACAAGACAGTCGATGTTTTCCACTTTTGTAAAGTCGAACTTCTCATCTTTCCATCCGTAACCGATATGGCAGCTTGTACATCTTGGCCAGTTGTCCGTTATTGCAATACAGAAATTGTTAAATACGTTTACCTTGCCGATTTTCTTGCCATTCTTTACTGCCTGAGAACTTTTCCAGTTCCAGTGCTGTGTCTTAAGGATGTGCGCACCCACATCATCATGACACTCAAGGCACTTCTTCGTTACATCCTGCGGTGTTTTGAATGGTCCCTTAATCTCCTTGTGATCCTCGATCACTTTGATTTTAGGAGCTGACTTCTTTTCGCAGGCAAAAGATACCATGACAGCAATTATTAAAACAACTGCTATCTGAAGTTTAGCTTTCATATAAAAGCCTCCTTTAATTATTGATAGATCTTTTTTTTTAATCCAGTATTAATGAAACAATTGTAACTATTCAAGCTTAGTATTAAAAATCATTATATCCATTGAAAACTAAAACTGCTCTAACCCCGCTGCCCGGGGACAGATTCCTGATATTTTAGTCAATACATTCATTTTAACCATACAGCTGATTAGTTACAAACAATTACATTCACTTTAATTGTTTTAATGTTTATATGGTTTTAGATCAAGTTAAATTTGTAATTTAGCATATGTTACACTTTTTTTTTAATTTTTATTTTTAAACATATGCGCATATAGATTTAAATGAGGAATTCTTGCCCGAGATTTTAATATCTTTTACATCCATTTCATACTGTTTCCAATATCGGTTTCGGAGAAGCCGACATTATTTTTCCCTGTTGCGTTCTCTGAAGTTACATCCATTATCTATCTACAGTGCGTTTAATTGTATTAAAAAAAATTTAAAGTGGTCAAATGATAATAAACATCAAGGAATTATGTCAATATAAAATTTATTAAATTTCTAAAATAATAAATAATTTACACATTCAGCTCACTAACACCCCTACTAAAACGATAGGATATGTATTTTCATTATGGAGATTTCGGGAGTTGTTGTGCAGTTTGTAATTATTTCTTGACCATGGCTGATAGTGAGAAGTATGTTTTTATGGAAGTTATCATGAGTAGAGTTAAAATTATTATTTCTTTGTTAGTTTTCTTTCCTTCTGTTATTATTTCACAGGAAATAAAATCGGTGGTTCTGAAAAAATGCAGGCCTGTTAAGGGCAGGGTTGTAATGAGAATTAATTTCTCCTCAGAAGCTGCCGGAAAAATGTGCAGGTTGATTGAATCGACCGATCAGTACGCACTCTACTCCTTTGAAAAAACTTTGCTCCGGGAACTGGAAAGAATTTACAGAGAAACAGGAACATGCTATTATTTATCTGATCCGGAAGTGTACAATTCAATAAAATGCAAAAAGACACCTCTTCTTCACTTTGCTGCATTGAAAATGAAAAGGGACTTTCTTGATGAATTTGTAAACCATTACAGGTTGAATGTCAACATGCAGGACAGGGAGGGATATACTCTCTACGACTATGCCGATTTGTGTACACATGAGATAGCTGCCAGGCTGAAATTTGAGAAAAAGCCTTCAAGGAGAAAAGTCCTTCGGGAAGAACTTCTTCTCTGGGGAAAATTCAAGGAATACCTGATCGATGAATTTAACGCAAAACCGTGCAGGGCAATTTCTGCCGGCTTACGAAAAATAAAAAAATGCCCGGATACCGGAAAATGACACTGACTTCAGGTATGGGCCGGTCTATGATTCTCTCCTGATATCGGGAAAACTGTTTGTATTTAGCTGGCCCCAGCCCCTGGCAATAACCAGTGCGGCCATGTTGGAGTAAAAGGCCGAACTTTTTTTCGGACAGGCAACCTGTAAAAGTCCGTGGAGAAGCGAGAGTTCCATGAGTCTCAGGTCTGACTTTTCGCCATCGATGTCAAGTATCAGCCTCTCCCTGTACCTCATCCCGGCGGGGATGGTTATCAGGGTCCCCACATCCCAATCCAGCTCCCTTATCATAACGGCATTTTTTACCACTCCTCTTTTAATCCTGACGGTCCCCCTGATAAAGAACAGGGTTTTCTCCGTGAGCCCCAGTTTTTTTACCGACCTGTATGTAAAGTCGATGATGCTCTTCGGTACACCCCGTGCGAAGAAGCAGTTGTTCTTCCTGAGGAAAAGCTCCTTTATCCTCCGTCTTCGTCCCTCTTTTATTGTTCCCGGAATGACAATCCACCTCTCGGTGTCATCCATCCAGTTCAGGGGGATAACATTGCTCTTACTCATCACAGGCTACTGCAATCCGCTGCTGTGGAATAATAGATCAAGTAAGGATATAACCGCGAATATCCAGTCATAGACTATGCATGCAGGAATATACCATGATGGCTGACTGACTCTGAGTCTCCCGGATTTGTGGAGGATATCCCAGATCCCGTGAAGGAAGAAACCGGCGGGAATGAGGTATGCCGATATATTTCTTGAAAGGATAACGAGCATTATATAGAAGAGGAGCTGAATAGCTTCAATGATCTTAACATTACCGGTCACTCCTTTCTGCAGGGAAAAACCAATATAGATTGAAGGAATAATGATCAGGAGTACCTGGTAGAGAAAGAGCCGGGTCTCAAACCTGAAAAAGAATACCGGGAGAGTAAGAAATACAAGAAGAAGTCCGTAAATAATACCTTTTTTCATACCGTAATATTAAAGAGACAGTTTTATCGTATAATAATTTATTTGAAAAAGATTTCTCCGGCAGTCAAATCTTTTTATTGATTGTTTTTCACATATTTATAATTTAAGGCATATAATCTTATTTTATTGAAAGAAAAGAGTATAATCATGATCCTGGCAAGTCTTTTCCCTGTTTTTTCACTCCTGGCAGCAGGGTGGCTCCTGAAAAGGTATAGTATTACAAACCGGCAGTTCCTTGCTGTTTCCGACAGGCTGGTTTATTATATCTTTTTCCCCGCAATGCTCTTCTGGAAGATAGGAGGTTCTTCGTCAAAGGGAATCGATACCGGTCTTCTCGTTTCGGGGCTTATCGCGGTGCTTGTGATCTATCTTCTCTCGCTGCTCATCATTAAGATCGGCAGTATAAAGAGATTCTCGGCAGGGGCGTTTTCCCAGTCATGTTACAGATTCAATACATATATCGGTATGGCTGTAGTAATGAATGCCCTGGGTGATGAAGGGATCAGGTACTTTGGTATTCTTATAAGTTTTGTTATCCCGGTGATCAATCTTCTGGCAGTGAGCACACTCATCTGGTTTTCGGGAGAGAACCTGAATGTCAGGGAGAAGTTCCGTTATACCCTGAAAGCCGTAGCCGGGAACCCCCTGATACTCGCCTGTATCTTCGGGATTATTTTTTCCCGGACGGTGAATTATTTTCCCCTTTTTATCAACAATACCCTGAAGCTTTCTTCCAGCGTAACACTGCCCCTGGCCCTCATCTCAATCGGGAGCTCGCTGAGTTTAAAGGGCATCAGAAAACACGGACTCCTCTCTTTTGCTGCAACGGTGGTTAAGCTCATTGTCTTCCCGGTAACAGGGTATTCTCTCATGAGATATTTCGGGGTTCCGGATCTTCCCTTCAAAACAGGAATGATATTTTTCGCCCTTCCCGCGTCAACAGCCATATATATACTTTCTTCTCAGCTGAACAGCGATACCGAGTACGCCTCATCTGCTGTTATGCTGTCCACACTTCTCTCTTTCATCTCCTTATCCGTGATACTGCTGATTTTATAACCACTCGGCTATGCGGTTATATTTTGTTATCAGCTTTTCTTTGTACTGTTTACCAGGCGAACGACGATTGCCAGTACTAAAATAATCAGCACGTTGATTCCCTGTTCGGCGAGAACCGGCCAGGTGTTCTGCCAGTTGGCTGTTTCCGAACTCATGATCGCGGAATGTGCCGAGTGTTCCGCCTCAATCATGAGTATGCGGCGCGTGCTTGAAATAATACCTACGTAAAGGAAGGGATTGAGGCTGAAATTTTCCCGTTTTAAAAACCTCACAATGGGCCACATAAGCTCCATGACAATCAGTGAAAGAAGAACATCGTTAACAATGTGGAGAATTGAGGTTTTGTTTAGATGCAAAAAATTCGGGAGGGTCGTTATGATGATAAATGCGGCGCTGAGCATAAGAGTTAAGGCCACTGCAAAATGAATGATATCATCCGATGCGAGAATAATCCGCATCAGTATTTTTGTATTCGGGTAAAATCTTTTTTTGTCCATGGAAGATGAGTATTTATCTCTGTTCATTCTGTCAATAGAAAATCACAGACAAAAATGTATTCTGTTTGACAAAAATCCTGAAAAATTTAGAAATACGATAATTTAAATGTGTAAAACAGGGAGGAATTATGAAGAAACTGTTCGCGATCACCACGATTCTTCTGACGGGAATAATTTTCATATCTTTCAGTTCATGTAAAAAGAAAAACAAAAACGTAATAAAGATAGGTATTAACGCGCCGCTCACCGGGGACATCCCCAAGGTCGGGGAGAGCACAAAGTATGCGGCCCTGATGTGGATGGAGGAAGTCAACAGTACCGGAGGGATCAAGGCCGGAGAGAAAAAACTCAAGGTTGAGGTTGTGGTTGAAGATAACGAATCCAAGGCCGAATCAGCGGTCAAGGCCAATACAAAGATGATAACCCAGGACGATGTTCTTTTAATCGTCGGACCGCAGGCCTCAAAACAGGCCGTCCCCGCGGGGGGTGTCGCAGATAACTACAAGACGCCCATGATCAGTCCCTGGTCCACAAATCCCGATACCACGAAGAACCGTCCCTATGTATTCAGAGGGTGTTTCCTCGATCCCTTCCAGGGACCTGTCCTCGCAAACTTTATCAAAGAGGAGTTCGGGTTCAAAAAGGCCGCGGTACTCTATGATGTGGCCAGTGACTATCCCAAGGGACTGGCAGAGTTCTTTAAAAAGGCGTGGGAAAAGAATAACGGGGCCGGTTCCGTTGTGGCATATGAGAGTTTTACTACCAAGGATACCGATTTCAGTTCTCAGCTTACAAAGATCATCAAATCGGGGGCCCAGGTCCTCTTTACTCCCCAGTACTACAACGAGGTGGCACTTATCGTTCAGCAGGCAAAGGAACTTGGCTGGAAGGGGCCGATCGTAGGAAGCGACAGCTGGGGGTCTGCCGAGACGGTAAAGCTCTGCGGGAAAGCATGTTACGGCCAGTTCTTCAGCACACACTATGCTGCTGCGGGCGCCAAGGGCAAAACAAAAGAATTTATCGACAAGTATAACAAAAAGTACGGATCTGTGCCGGATGATCCCGCAGCCCTTACCTGGGACGCTCTGAACATTGCCAGAGCCGCTATTGAATCGGGCACATATACGGGAAAATTAAAAGATGACCGGATAAACGTGAGAAATGCCCTGGCACAGATAAAGAACTTCAAGGGGATAACAGGAGAAATGACATTTAAGGAAGACGGTGATCCCGACAAGTGTGCTGTTATTGTAAAGATCAGCAACAAGGGTGAATTTGAGTTCTATAAGTCAGTTTGCCCGTAGTTAATGAGTTATTTTCTGCAAAATGTTATTAATGCTCTTCAGTGGGGGAGTTTTTATGCGCTCATTGCCCTGGGATACTCCATGGTTTACGGTATCCTTATGCTCTTTAACTTCGCCCATGGAGATGTATTCATGGCAGGCGCGTATATTGGCCTGGGGATAGCCACTCTTTTTATCTATCTCCTTACCACGGCGGCAGGGCTTGCAATTCCGGGCTGGCTTCTCCTTGTGATGACCATTATCACGGCAATGCTGGTGACCTCGCTTCTGGGAATTCTCATTGAAAGGATAGGTTACCGTCCCCTGAGGGACGCGCCCAGGGCTTCCGCGGCGATTACCGGTTTAATGATAGGCATTATCCTGGAGATGGGCAATCTCTCGATTCTCGGCGCGCAGCGGTTCAAGTTTCCCTCAATTATTAAGACAACGACGTTTGAGATCGGAGGTGTATTCCTCACCAATAAAAAGATCCTTATCGTTATCGTGGCACTCTGTCTCATGCTGGCGCTTCACCTCTTTATAAAGAAGACAAAGTGGGGGATGGCAATGAGAGCCATGTCATACGACTTTGTCGCTGTCCCCCTTATGGGTGTATCCATAAACGTGGTGGCCCCCCTGACCTTTGCCATAGGTTCCGGGCTTGCCGCTGCCGCGGGTATCCTTTACAGTATGGCTTATCCCGTTCTGGACCCGCTTATGGGGGTTAACCTGGGCTGGAAGGCCTTTGTGGCGGCAATCCTGGGGGGGCGGGGATCAATTATGGGGGCCGCACTTGCCGGTTTTCTCCTGGGCTTTATCGAGATATTTGTGGCAATGGCTTTCCCCTCTACGCTCAGGGACCTCATTGCCTACACGATCATTCTCCTGATACTGACCTTCAGGCCCCACGGATTTTTCGGCCAGGAGCACAGCGCCCAGTTGAGGCTGTAAGCGGTTATCAGGGAAATGAAGAAGATCGATGACAAAAAAAATACCCTCAGGTATTTTCTGAAACTCTGTTCAGAGGTCCCCGTTGCGGGATGGCTGCTGGGGATCTTATTGTCCGTATCCCTTGAATACTTTCTGGGTGATTCGCTTACCTGGCTTTTCGGTCTTCCGAAGATACCGGTCCTCTTCGGGTTTCTCGTGATCCTGAAGGACCCCCTGCTTATTCCGGGGACCCTTATGTATGTTGTGACAATCTACCTGGTCCCGGTTTTTCTCTTTTCCCTGACAACCAGGAGGATAAGCAACAATATGGCCGCGGCGCTTGAGGAGAGGCCGCCGTATCTATCCGTCATCCTTCATCTTGTTCTGCTCTATTTTATTTTCCAGGTATGGACCGGCGTGAACGATTACCGGCTCCTGGTTTTAAAAATGACTATGATAGCGGTCATTGTGACTCTGAGTATAAATATTATCAACGGCTACATGGGGGAATTTTCCTGTTCCCATCCCGGGTTTATGGCCGTGGGGGCATACGTATCCTCCTCATTATCCATTCTCCTTTTCGCCGATGACAAGCTCTTTGGCAAGGCCCTTCTCCCCGAAGCGCTGGGCCCCTTTCTTTTCCCCCTGATCATTATCGCGGGAGGGCTCGTCGCGTCCCTCTCCGCTCTCATTGTTGCCATTCCCTCCTTCAGGACACGGGGCGATTACCTGGCGATCATATCACTGGCATTTATGTTTATTGTAAAATCTGTTATTGAAAACCTCGAGGTTGTGGGAGGGCCCCGGGGACTGGGCGGGCAGCCCGGTTACTCGAGCCTTCCCGTTGTCTTCGCATGGACTGTCCTCTCTGTCTGGATCATCAATAACTTTGTGAGGTCTATTATGGGGAAGGCCCTGAACGCCGTGCGTGACAACGAGCCCGCGGCGGACGCCATGACCGTGAGCACCCGGCTTACCAAGACAACTGCATTCATGTTCGGGGCCTTCTGGGCGGGTGTTGCCGGGGGGCTTTTTGCCCATCTCCTGAGATATGTCAACCCGGGAACATTCGGCCTGCAGAAACTCGCGGAGATACTGGCCATGGTCTATTTCGGCGGCCTTAATTCTATCTACGGTTCAATCGTGGGGGCCGTGAGCATCAGTATCCTGGGTGAGGCCCTCAGGCCCCTGGAACTCTATAAGTGGATCGTTATTCCCCTGCTGCTGATCCTGGTGATGATCTTCAGGCCCACCGGTCTCATCTCTTTCAAAGACCTGGATGTGCGGGACCTGCTCAGGTCCAGGAGGAGGGACTGAGATGAGTCATAATGAAGCACCCCTTTTAAAAATTGAGAAGATGACCCACTATTTCGGCGGGCTCAGGGCAGTGCACAATTTCAACCTTGAAATAAACCCGGGGGAGATCATCGGGCTTATCGGGCCAAACGGCGCGGGGAAGACCACCGTCTTTAACCTGATTACCGGTGTCTACAGGCCCACTGAGGGCATTGTGAGCCTTCAGGGGGCGGATATTACCGGGGAGATGCCCCATATCATCGCGTCCCGGGGGATCGGACGGACATTCCAGAACCTGAGGCTCTGGAGGCATATAACAGTACTGGAGCATGTTATGATCGCCCACTATTCGCAGCTCACCTACGGTCTCTTCGGGGCTTTCTTCGGTACACCCCGGAGGATAAGGGAGGAGAGAGAGGTCCGGGAGAAGTCGTACGTGCTTCTCAAAAGGTTCGGAGTGGAGAACTTTGCGGAGAGTCTCGTGGGCAGTCTTTCATACGGGGCCCAGAGGAGGGTGGAGATGGCACGGGCCATGGCCACAAATCCCCGGGTGCTCTTCCTGGATGAACCCACCGCGGGAATGACCCCCGATGAACTGGTTGATATGATAAAGATAATACGGGGAATACACAGCGATTCACAGCTTGCAATTGTTCTCATTGAACACAGGATGAAGTTCGTCATGGAGCTCTGCGACTATATCAAGACCCTTGTTTTCGGGGAGATCATTGCCCAGGGAACCCCGGAGGAGATACAGAACAACCCGAAGGTCATCGACGCGTACCTGGGGAAGGAGGATATTCACTGATGCTCCTTGTGGAGAACCTCCGGGTTTCATATGGCACCATCAAGGCCCTTCACGGAATCAATTTCCGGATTGAAGACGGGGAAATTGTTACCATTATCGGCGCGAACGGGGCGGGGAAGAGTACCACGCTCAGGGCAATTTCCCGGCTTGTTGATTCGGACAAGGGGTCGAGAATTGAATTCCTGGGGAAAAACCTCCTGGATTATCCCGCGGACAGGGTGGTGAGCGATCTCGGGATCTCCCATGTCCCCGAGGGAAGGCGCCTTTTCGGGAACCTCACCGTAATGGAAAACCTGCAGCTTGCCACATTTGCCCGTAAGGACAAAAAGAAGATTGCCCGTGACCTGGAACAGGTTTTTACCATTTTTCCCCGGCTCCGTGAAAGGAAGAGCCAGCTTTCGGCGACAATGAGCGGCGGGGAGCAGCAGATGCTGGCGGTAGGCCGGGCATTCATGAGCGGGAGGAGGATAATGCTTCTTGATGAACCCTCCATGGGGCTTGCGCCCCTTCTCATGCTCAGCATGTTCGAGGCGCTGAAGGAGATAAACAGGGCCGGTACCACCATACTCCTGGTTGAACAGAACGCGCGGCTGGCCCTGAAGTTTGCCCACAGGGGATATCTCCTCCAGAACGGGAACATTGTCCTGGAGGGGAGCTCGGAGGAACTGCAGAACAACCCGGAGGTCAAGAAGGTCTACCTGGGCGGATAAAAGGAAAGAATTATTTTCCTTGTATATCTGCGGGGGCAGGAGAAAATAGTCAGGCAGTTGTTAAACCTTATGAGATATTTACGGCTATATTACATTTTTGTATCGGTTTTTGTTTTTTTCGGATGCGGGAGTTCCGGTCCCGGGAAAGATCCCTTTGCCCTCTATTCGCATCTTCCCGCGGAGCCCGGAACATTGAATCCAATAACTTCCACCGATGCATATTCCAGCAGCATCAACAGCCACATCTATGAGACCCTTGTTGAGAGGGACAAGGACTCGTTGGAGATCATCCCGCAGCTTGCAAAAAGGTGGACCATATCGCCGGACAAAATGAAATACAGGTTTACCCTGAAAAAAGGCGTTCTCTGGAGTGACGGTGTTGAATTCACGGCAGATGATGTTATCTATTCCTTCAGAGTCATGAAGGACCCCAAAACCGCCAGCGCTCATTTAAAGGTCTACTATATCGATGTGAAAGATGTGAAAAAACTGGATAAATATACGGTAGAGTTTACCTATTCAAAGCCCTATTTCCTGGCGTTAGAGTTCTGCGGGGGGATGCCCATTGTTCCCGAACATATTTTTAACGATGGAACGGATTTCAATACTCACAAAAACAACAGGTTCCCCATTGGGACCGGCCCCTACAGGTTTCACAGGTGGGATACGGGGAAGCGGATTGTTTTAAAGACAAATAAAAAGTACAGGGGAAAATCACCGGAGATCAAGACCGTTGTCTACAAGCTGGTTGCCGAAGCAAATGTGGCCCTGCAGATGCTGAAGAAGGGAGACCTTGATATCATGTCACTCCGGGGCATCCAATGGGTGAGACAGACACAATCGGACAAATTTAAGAGGAACTTTTACAAACTGAAATATTACCAGCCCTCATACAGCTATATCGGTTGGAACGCGAAGAGGGACTATTTCAAGAGTAAAATCGTCAGGAGGGCCCTGACCCACATGATCAACAGGCAGGCAATCCTTGACAAACTGCTGTTTGGTCTGGGAAAAATTGTAACGGGAAACTTCTATATATTCAGTAAAGAGTATAATAAAACAATAGAAAAATGGCAGTATGATCCGAAATTGGGGAGAAAACTCCTTGAACAGGAGGGCTGGAAAGACAGTGACGGGGACGGTATCCTCGACAGGGAGGGGAAAAAATTCTCCTTTACTTTTACCATTTCATCGGGCAGTAAGTTCGCGGAGAGGCTGGCAAGTATCCTCAAGGAAGATTTTTCAAAGGCCGGTATTGAGATGGAGATAACAAGGTTTGAATGGGCGGTATTTGTAAATAAGCTCAATAAGAGGGACTTTGACGCGGTCACCCTTGCATGGAACCTCGGGTACGGAGGGGACCCCTATCAGCTCTGGCACTCTTCGCAGGTTGAGAAGGGATCAAACTTCTGTTCCTTTGTCAACAGTGAGGCTGATTCGATCATTAAAAAGGCCAGGGTGGAGTTCAACCAGGGCAGGAGAATTAAACTCTATCACCGGTTCCACGAGATTCTCCATGAAGAACAGCCCTACACATTCATGTTCACATCACCGGCGCTTTCCGCTGTGAGCAGACGTTTTGATAACGTAAAAGTCCATACCTTGGGCCTGGATTTTGAAGAATGGAAGGTAAAAGTCAGTCAATGAAAAAGTATATCGTAAAAAGGCTTCTCCTTATCATTCCCACATTTATCGGTATAACCCTTATCACCTATCTCATGGTACGGCTTGCCCCGGGAGATTATACGTCCCTTAAAATGGGAATGCAGGGGGGGCTTAAATCGGGTTCCATAGACAAAGAGATCATCGAACAGGAGAAAAAGCTCTACGGGCTGGACAAACCGATTCTTGTGGGTTACGCGGAGTGGATGAGCAGGTTTGTCCGCCTGGATTTCGGGACATCACGAAAGGACGGACGGCCCGTATCAATACGAATTGCCGATGCTCTCCCCATTACACTGGGACTTAACATTATTACCCTGGTAATCGTATATATCATATCCATCCCCATGGGGATCGTCTCCGCGGTAAAAAAGGATTCCCTCTTTGACAGGGGGACAAGTCTTCTGCTCTTTGTCCTCTATTCACTCCCCTCCTTCTGGATAGGGCTGCTGCTTCTCATGTATCTCAGCGGGGGAGAATACCTCAACTTCTTTCCCCTGGGGGGGATCATCTCTGACTGGGCCGCTGAAGCGGACTTTTTCACAAAAGCCGCAGATGTTGCCTTTCACCTGGTACTGCCTGTTATCACGCTGACATATGGCAGCTTCGCGTTTCTTTCACGTTATTCCCGGGCAAACATGCTGGAGGTTATCAACCAGCAGTATATCACAACAGCCCGCTCAAAGGGACTCTCCGAGAAAAAGGTCATCTTTGTCCATGCCTTCCGGAACTCCCTGGTGCCCCTTGTGACCCTCATGGCGGCCCTGCTTCCCGGTCTTCTGGGAGGGAGCGTCATCGTTGAATCGATATTTTCCATACCGGGTATGGGAATGCTGGCCTTTGAGTCGATCCTTTCCCGGGATATCCCGGTGATTATGGCCATCGCTTCCATATCGGCCCTCCTGACCCTCTTCGGGATACTCATATCGGACCTCCTCTACGCGGTTGTTGATCCGCGAATAAGACTGGAGTCGAAAATATGAGCAGGGGATACTGGCAGAATGTCCTGTATGACCTGAAGAGGAACAGGTATGCCATGGGCGGACTTGTCGTTGTGGCAGTTCTCTTTTTTGTTGCCATATTTGCGCCGCTCCTTGCAAACAATAAACCCTATATTTATATATCACAGGACAAAACCTATTTCCCCATCTTCTTCGACTACCCGGAACTGAGAAATGAAGATCTGCGAAAGGAAAAATTTACCGGGTTTAAGCTTTTTCCTCCCGTAAAATACTCATATTCCGAGTATGACCTTGACTCAATTGTTACGGGACCCTCCTCAAAGCATCTTCTGGGCACCGATGAACAGGGGAGGGACCTTGCTTCACGGATGATCCACGGTACGCGGGTGTCGATCCTCATAGGATTCATTGCTGTTTTTATCTATGTGAGTATCGGAATTATCATCGGATCGATTGCGGGATTTTATGGAGGAAAAGTTGATCTCATTATTTCCCGCTTTATTGAAATTATTATCTGTTTTCCCACCTTTTTCCTCATCCTTACGGTTCTGGCCCTCATTGGCCCAAGCCTTATTAATGTTATGGTTGTTATCGGGTTGACCGGCTGGACGGGTATTGCGCGGATCGTGAGGGGGGAATTTTTCAAGTTCCGGGAGTCCGATTTTATCATCGCGTCCCGGGCAATGGGAGCAAGGGACAGCTGGATCATTATCAGGCATATTCTTCCCAATTCCCTTGCCCCGGTACTGGTCTCCGCCACATTTGGTATTGCCTCCACCATATTGATTGAGTCATCACTGAGTTTCCTGGGATTCGGGGTCCAACCTCCCACACCGAGCTGGGGGGACATTCTCTCACAGTCCCGGGACTTTATGGATTTTGCCTGGTGGCTTACCCTGATTCCCGGTTTTGCAATTTTTATTACCATCACCTCGTATAATCTTCTGGGTGAAGGCATGCAGGATGCCCTTGACCCCCGTTCCGTTTCTAAAAAGTAAGGTTTATTTACTTCGGATGATTTACAGGATTTTTATAAAATAAAAAATTGTTAATGCTTGGCCCCGTAGATTTTCATGGCGGTTTTTAATAAAGTGTCATCAATATTTATTGTTGTTTTCATATGTATAATATATATGTATTTATACATATTGTCAAGCATATAAAGTGTTGTTTCATAAATGACTCCCCATCCCCCGAATGGGGTGTAAGATATCAATCCCAGATCCTCTTATGCCCCCTTAGGGGGTTAGGGGGTCTTCCTTCGTGTGCTCTGTGAGCTTCGTGTGAAACCTCTTCTTCTTTCTCGATATCCCTGTGACAAATCTTATTATAAAACCTGCTTTTCATACTAAAAAAGAATTGAAAAACCACGACAAAGAGAATATAACTGTTGGTAGTACAAAAGTCCGGGAGATGAAATGGAAAAAGAATCTATCAAAAAGAAGATTGATGAAGCGGTGCTGGAAGCTGTGAAAAAATTTACCGCGGAGATTGAACAGAGAAGAATCATCTTCCAGAGTGTACTGAATGAAAACATAGATATATTGCTTCACAATTCTGAAAAATGGTTTGGCGAAGAGACACCTGTTGATTACAGGAAAGTCCTTCACTCCCTTTTTGCACTGGCAAATTCATTTATGCTTGAAGAGTATGAACACAATGTCAAGCCCGGAGATATTGAAAAATCCAGGTTCGATGTAAATAACCTTATCAACGATCTGATAAGAGAATTTAAATCCACGTTTAAATTCGGTAATTTTAACCGGGAGACGGACGGCAAAGGTGAATATGAAACTCTCACATCCAGGGAGAGAGTAAGGAGCGCGCTCTATAATATCCTGATCTCCCTCTACCCGTTTTTCGAAGACTCTTCTGGCTGTGAGATTAAAGTAGGAAAGGAATACTCAAATATTATCACCATGATTTCCTTCACTGGCCTCTCAGAATCCTTTCCCGGAGCAGCGAAGATACAGAGAATTTTTTTCCCCTATTTAACCGGCGGCAGGTACAGCATCGGGATCGGGATATATTCCGCCATCACAGGTCTTAAGGACGCCGGAGCACAGGTAAGCATTCCCGGCCTTAATGATCCGGGAAATTTTAAAATCATTATTTCATTCCCTACACTTGAGTTTCTGGATTCACTTGATGATGTGAGATCAGCCGAGATCTTTATTGACAGGAGGAAGAGCAAGTCAGGGCAGATCCTTATAGCAAGTTCAGATTTTATCCTGGAGATGGTGATGACCGAATTTCTTGCAGAAAACGGATACAGCATAAAGAAGGCAGATTTGAGTAACAATGATACTCTGAAAAATCCTGATACTTATAAGGCCCTTGTTATTGATCTTGAACATCTCAACAGGATAAGGATAGATATAGATGAGTGTCTTGAGAAATCATCCGGTTTCAAGAGGGTGATTGTTATTAATGGAAGTGATGATAAGATCGCAGAAAAACTCCTCGCTGCCGGTTGCATAGTGATAAAAAAACCTATTGAGGTTGACGAAATAATTAAGAATCTGGAGGGGCAGGATATCGGCTGACAGGGAGAATTTTCTTTATGTATTATATAATCGGAGATATTCACGGTTACCTGGATAAGCTCCTGAGTTTAATGAAAGTTGTAAAAGAGCATTTTAAGGATGATGATACCTTTATTTTTCTCGGTGATTATATCGACAGGGGGGCTCATTCCTATGAAGTCATAGAATTTCTTATTTCTCTATCAAAAAGGGTAAATGCCGTATTCCTTACGGGGAATCATGAAAATATGTTGAGGAGGTATCTTGATGGGGATGATCTTCACGGAATGTTTCTTCACAATGGGGGCAGGGCAACAATAGAGAGCTATAAAAGAAATATAAAAAAGTTCGAGCTCCCCCCTGCACACGACATCTTCTTTAAGAGTCTCGATTATTGCTATGAGGGTGAAGATTTTATCGCCGTACATGCGGGCCTGAATCCCTCCGTGGATAAAATTGATGATCAGGAAAGAGGGGACATGCTCTGGATAAGGGAGTCTTTCTTCAACTCATCGCGAAGATGGGAAAAGACCATAATATTCGGTCATACGCCTACAAGATTTTTAGATGGATCCAACCTGGTCTATTTTGACGATTCAAAAAATATAATCGGGATTGATTCCGGTGTTATCTTTGGCAGGGAACTCTCATGCCTCAGGTGGCCGGATAAAAAGATCTTTACAAGCGCTTCTTAAAAGAGTGAAAAATCTTAAACATCGTGATAGACCGGTCCGAAAATATATATATGGGGACCTCTAAAAATGAGTTTTTATAATCTCTTCCCGGGGTATATATTAATGAGTTATCCAGGTACTGTAAATTGAACAAAAAGATTTTAACATCAGCACTCTTTTTCCTCGCAGGTATCTGTCTTTTTTCCGGGGCAACCCTTGTATCCCGGGAATATGAAATTTCAGCTGAAATAGAAAGCAGAAGGAAAGGGAACCTTGTGACCATACTCTTTGATACGATTCCGGAAAAGTCTCAATATCTTATCATTGAAAATAAAAAGGTGATCGGCAGGATAGATTTAATGAAAGTCACCGGAAAACCGGTTGCGGGGAGAAAAATTCGGGGGATTGCTACCTACAGGCTTTTCAGGGAGAAAGATGAAATGCTCATACGTTCCGGATTAAAGATCGGGTTGTTGAAAAAGACGGAAAAGTATGTGAGAGATTTCTCAGATCCGCCATTTTTTGAAAAATTGAAATTCAGCAGGCGAATAATATCGGTTGTTGATGAAAGGGAGATGGTCCTCGTTCCCGGGGGTAAGTTCTTTTTCGGTTCTGACAGGGGAGACAGGGATGAATCTCCCGAACAGAAGGTGTTCCTCGATGCTTACTATATTGACAGGTATGAAGTATCAAACCGTGAATTTTTAAAATTTGTTGAGGCAACACACAACGAACCTCCCTTGTCTTGGAGAAAGGGGACCTATGGGAGGGGAGCAGATGACCTTCCGGTACTGGTCAGCTATCATGAAGCTCTTGCATATGCCAGGTGGTGCGGCAAGAGGCTGCCTACTGAATTTGAATGGGAAAAAGCTGCCAGAGGCCCAGGAGGAGCAGATTCTGATATTACGGAAAATAAGATCCTTAAACGTATCTATCCCTGGGGCAGAAAATTCAATCCTGAAAGGGTAAACTCCCTGGAGTTCTGGTCCCGGGAAAAAACGGGCAGGGGAACAAAAGAATATTTTTCAATTACAGGGGAAAGATATCTCCCGGTCTATTCATTTGAAAAGAGAGGGGAATCCCCCTACTCGGTTTTTAATATGTCGGGAAATGCCATGGAGTGGACCTCAAGCTGGTATATGCCATATAAGGGAAACAGCCATGATGACAGGAGATATGGCACTCAGTACAAGGTCATGAGAGGTGGTGCATGGTTCAGTAATAAACAGAGGGTAAGGGTCACCAGCAGGGAAATCGGCGGTATCCCAAACCTGTACAGTGACAGCATTGCCGGTTTTCGCTGTGTAAAAGAACCAACTTCACTTGACAGAATTGAATAAAGGAGTAATATGTCAGGAATTGTTAACAAAGTTATCCACAAATGTAGATATCTTAATAACAATATGTGGATAAGTCTAAATAAATGTACAAGTATTTGTTGATTTTCTATATTAATTTTTAGGTTACCGGGTAATGATATGAAGATATTTCGCTTTATTGCAAAAAATATAAGTTATACCTTTGCTGTTTCCCTTGTTACAGTATTATTCGGTTTAATTGCAGCTATATTCGGACTTGTGCTTGGCAGTTCATTTATCGTATTTTCTTTTGATAAGCTTTTTATCCTGCTCTTAAAATGGCTTCCTGTATCGGTATTAATTGCCTCAATTCTCCATTTTATACAGTTTGGTTTTTTTACACCCATTAAGATTCCTGCTCTCTTCAAATCTCACAGGATGATGAACAGGGCGTATAAATCTGACATGGATATCCATATTAATGATCTGAAGACCATGTATTCCTATTTTTCCGATTTTACCCTGCATAACACCTTTGCCGCGGTTTTTTATTCAATAATATCCGGGATATTGCTTATAGGATTTACATTGCTTGAGTACATGCATTTCAAGTCCATAAATATAGCTGAGCTTACGGTCCTCATAAAAATTGCCGCGCTTTCCACTATGGTTATTTTAATAATCTACGGTGTATCAACATATCTTCTTACGGAGACCCTGACTAACAGGGAGAGAGCAAGCGTATACAACAATCTTCTGAGAAACGGCATAAAGCTGGGGCCCAGAATTCTCATAGGGATCCGTGTCAAATTCCTCTTTTTCGTTATACTTATGGTTATAACGCTCTTAACCTTTGCTGCCCTTATGGAGAAGAGCCGTTTCTATGACGAATACAAGACCGAGATCATTCTGAGTTATTTTGCGCTTTCTATTTTTACCAGTTTTGTGCTCATGCAGATAAATACACGGACCATTTTAAAGATGCTCCATGACATGAGACGGGTTACAACACAGATAGCTTCCGGCGGCAGTGCCGCATTTGATGTTCTTTCGCTTGAGAGTGAATTCGCGTCCATTGAATTTGGTCTCATGGAGATGGCCTGGGAGATAGATGAATACAGAAAAAATCTGGAGAGTATGGTTGATATGCGGACAACTGAGCTCCAGAAGGTGCTTACTGACCTCCAGGGAAGAGACACCCAGATACAGAAACAGCTGGATATGGCAAGTATCATCCAGAGGTCTATTCTTCCCGGGAGGGTCGATGACTGGCATGAACTGAAATTTACCACAAGATATATTGCCATGGAGAAGATCGGTGGCGACTTTTATGACGTTCACTACCTTAAAGGCGATAAACTGGGTATAATGGTTGCTGACGTATCGGGACATGGTATTCCTGCCGCCCTGGTTACAACCATGGCAAAAATATCATTCGGTAATGCGGGAGCCAAGTATGACTCCCCCAAACAGATATTTCAGGAGGTGAATCAGAATATTCTTACTCATGTCAAAACACAGGATTATATGACCTGTTTCATGGTCTCCATAGATGATGAGTATAATATTATTTATTCCAATGCCAGTCACCAGAAAGGGCTTCTTTTGAGAGCAGCTTCCGGAGAGGTAGAGTACCTGGATACGGGAGGTTTGTTTATCGGCGCCATTGAAGAAGCCCGGGATTCATACGAAGAGAAATCCACGAAGCTGGAGTATGGGGACAGGCTCCTTCTCTATACCGATGGGATTCCTGAAGCGGTTAATGGGGACCGTGAGGAGTATTCCATTGACAGGCTCGTGCAGGTGGCAGTTGAAAAGAAGAACCTCCCCCTGGAAGAGTTCTCCAATACCCTGATAGATGATCTCCAGAGGCATATCGGTGATGCGGAACTCCAGGATGATATTACCCTCCTGGTTATTGAGCTTGCCAGGGATGAAGCGGTTGATATTGTTAAGAAGTCGAAAAAGCTTATCACCACACACAAATATTACGAAGCAATAGAAATTCTGGAGGATGGCCTCGTCAAGTTTCCCGATAACCAGAAAATTCTCTATAACCTGACCAAGAACTATTTCAGGGTCAATAATTACAGCAAAGCAATTCACTACATCGAGAGATATATCGTACATGATAAGATGAACAAGTATGCATTCTATATACTGGGATCATGTTACTATAAAATGCTGGATTATAACTATGCCATAGAACAGTTTGAAAAGGCACTTGAACTTGATAGCAACTTCACCAATGCCCTCTTTGCCCTTGGCATGACATATAAAAAGACAGGTGATAATGCTGAAGCTAAAAAGACATTTGAGAGAGTTGTCAACCTCGATTCCGACAACAAGATGGCAATCTTTGAACTGCGCCAGCTCAGTACAACAAGGACCGGGGAGAAGAGAGTGGAGCAGTAACAGGCTGATGTCACAGGCAATTATCAAGAACTTTGATATCAGTGAGGCCGGAGAGATATTCGCACAACGGGGAGAGGGGAGCTACAGGGCCCGGCAGCTCTTCAATTGGCTTTACGAGAAAAATATTGAATCCTTTGACGAAATGACAAATTTTTCAAAGGACCTCAGGAAGGGCCTCAGTGAAAACTACATCCTGGCACCCCTGAAACTTGAAGACCATCTTGTCTCAAAGATTGACGGCACCGAGAAGTTTCTCTTTAAAACCCTTGATGAGAATTACATTGAGTCCGTCCTTCTCAAGAATGACGGCACGGGGGAGGGGAGGTTAACGGTCTGTATCTCCAGCCAGATCGGGTGCCAGATGGGATGCAGGTTCTGCCAGACGGCAAAGATCGGCTTCAAAAGAAACCTGGAAACAGGGGAGATCCTCGACCAGCTTAACCAGGTCCGGCGTATTACCGGAATTCGCAATAATAACATCGTTTTCATGGGCATGGGTGAACCCTTCCGGAACTACGACAATGTCCTGAAGGCGGCGGATATTATGAACTACTCCTTCGGTTTCCATATATCAGCAAGAAAGATCACAATCTCCACCTCGGGACTGACAGACGGGATTGAGCGCTTTATCGATGAAAAAAGGCCCTACAATCTTGCAATATCCCTTAATGATACTGAGCAGGCTAAGAGAATGATAAACATGCCTGTGGAAAAGAAATATCCCTTCTCGGGAATTACCGGCCTTCTCAAAAAAAAGTTACCCGTATCAAGGAACAGGGTAACAATCGAATATATTATGAGAAAGGATAACATCAGTCCCGGTGATGCCCGGAGGCTGAAAAAGATGTTCAAATACGGCAGGATCAAACTGAACCTCATACCCCTGAATCCCGGCAGCCATCTCCTTGAAGTTCCCGGCCAGGATGAGGTTGATAATTTTATCGCGGAACTGGAGAAGATGAATGTCCCCATATCCGTCCGCAAGAGTCTCGGATCGGATATTGACGGTGCCTGCGGCCAGCTGTCAGGGAGAAGATACGGATCTTAAAGGTTTACTCCGGGCCTTTTTTAGGGGAAGCAGCACCTCTTCAGTAGATTTTTCATTTCTTGGAATCTATCACTGTCATAATCATAATTGAAATGCGTTAAACGATGTGGGAAAATTGTTGACATTCCACTTATATCTGTTATGCGTGTTACATATTATATACAGTCTGTCAGTAAAAAAATTCAGGAGATCATCAAATGAAAAAAATTTTCAAAAATTTACTTTTCACCTTATTCGTATTGGCCCTATCCTGCGGCGGTGTTACAACAAGCAGGGTCTTAAAAAAGAATAACACGGACGCCACAATACAGGGAGTTGGTGCAAATGAAAAAGAGGCAATGATTTCTGCTGAAAATATTGCAAAAGAGACTTTTGGTGAATTTGTCATCTATAATGCTGAAAAATGCAAAACCAGGCAGGAAGAAGGAAAAACAAAATATATTTGTGTTATCCATGTAAACAAAAAGTAGTTTTCCTCACAGCTTTTTCGGTAATAAGCTGTTAACTATGATGTTATTTTGTAACTACTCAGCTAAAGAGTTAATAATTAACATGTTTTAGCTGAAATATCAGTTTTTTTTTAATGAATATGTGATTATCCTTATACAGAGCTGAGTAGTTAAGTTGTTTTTTACAGATTCATGTATACTGTTTCTGTTCATGATAATTTCCGTAACCCTTTCTGGGAACTGGATGTGGTCGTTATGGGCCCCCTTTACGGAGATGATCTTTCCAGTATCTCATTTATCTTTCCCCCTGTCCTCTATCCCATAGAATAATGAAAATATTTTTTGAATTATGTCTTGTCACTTTATTAAATTTTCTATATATTAAAGTTAAAAAATATAAATGATTATTGATCATATCTAAAAAAGATTCATCACATTATATTTTAAAAAAAGAATTTGATCGGGATAGTGCATTTATGGTAATAATTGGATGTGTCGTAATAATTTTTCTCATAGTAGTTTTTATCTCTATGGTATACTTAATGAAAAAAGAAACTCAGGAAAATAAAGACAGGCGAGTTGGTGATAGGAGAAATCCCGACAGGGAGAAAAGAATAAATGCCGTTTTTGATGAACTGAAATACTTGAATGAGAAGAGAACCGGTGAAAGAAGAAAAGCTGATTCTAACAGAAGATTATTAAAATAATTTATTTCATCGTAATCTTTTCTTCATTGTATATCATGCAGCCCAGACATTCGATGTCAGTGGAGAATTAATGTAGATTACATTGTAAATTTTTCAGTATAATAACAGTATAAGAGTAATAATCGGCGGCAAGATATTTATATTCCCTGACACCAATTTTTTTAATAGTAACGTTTAGTTGACTCTCTTTTCCTCTCTCACAGGACTAAGTCACAGAGTTTCCCTTATCTCCAGCACCACGGGGCAGTGGTCCGACCCCATAACTTCATTGAGTATCAGCGCATCCTTGACATTTTTCATGAAGTCCTTTGAGACAAAAAAGTAGTCGATACGCCAGCCCGCGTTGCTCTTCCGGGCGTTCATCCGGTAACTCCACCAGGAGTATTTGACCGTATCGGGATAGAGTTCCCTGAAGGTGTCGATGTACCCGTTTGCAATATACCGGTCTATCCATTCCCTCTCTATGGGAAGAAAACCCGATCTCGTCTCGTTTGCCTTGGGGTGTTTCAGGTCAATTTCGTTATGGGCGGTGTTATAATCACCGCAGAGAATGACATTCTTCTTTTTCTTAACCAGGCTGTTGCAGAGTTCAAGCATTGCCTCGTTAAAGTCAAGCTTGTACTGCAGCCTCTCATCGCTCATCTGCCCGTTGGGAAAGTAGGCGTTAATCAACATAAAATCTCCGTAATCAAGAACCTGTACACGGCCTTCCGCATCATATTTTCCAATCCCTATCCCGTGAGAATAAGATACAGGTTCCGCCCGGGTATAGACGGCAACTCCGCTGTAGCCCTTTTTCTCAGCGGAGTGAAAGTGCGAAGTATATCCATTGATATTCAAAATTTCTTCATCAAGCTGTTCACTGTTTGCCTTTGTTTCCTGCAGGCAGAGAATGTCAGGTTTCTCTTTAAGGACCCAGTCAACAAATCCTTTTTTCTGTACGGCCCTTATGCCGTTAACGTTCCATGAATATATTTTCATTGTTTACCATGTAATGTAATTATTAAATTATGATTAATATGATGAAAGGGGGAGTTATTTTGTCAACTCTTAACATATCCTCCTCTCATCTTTATAAGTCTGTAACATGACCCAGGTATGCATTCCTAACAATTGTAGTATCGGGAAATGTGTCATTCAGGGAGAACTCTTATGGAAAGGCGGGGTTTTTTGAAATATCTGGGAGCTGTAATAGGCGGTTTGTTTACATTTAAATTATGGGATATAACGATGAATAAAGAATCAGTTGCCGGTGAGGCTGGTGAAGTAGAGGTGGTTGAGAAAGGAAAAGTCATCAGCAGGCTGAAAAGAGTAAAGTCCGATGCGGAATGGAAAAAGGAACTCTCAGATGCCGAGTACTCCATTATCAGAAAAAAAGGAACTGAGAGGCCCTTTACCGGAAAATATTACAGGTTTTACAAAAAAGGGGTTTACAGGTGTAGAGCATGCGGTAATGAGCTTTTTCTTTCAAAGGACAAGTATGATTCAGGGACCGGGTGGCCCAGCTTTATCCGGCCTGTTGATAAACGGAACATCAGGGAAAAAGATGACTTTTCTCTTTTCATGAAGAGAAAGGAGCTCCTCTGTTCAGTCTGTGACGGACACCTGGGGCATGTTTTTAATGACGGTCCTCCCCCTACGGGCCTCAGGTACTGCATTAACTCATTATCACTGAAGTTTGAAAGCAGGGAATAATCCTTAATATTAATATATCCCGGTCCGGAGGCCGGGATATATTTGCTGTAATTGCTCTCTACCTTCTCCCTCTCCCCGGGCCTCTTCTTCGGAGTATTTTCTCCTGTGTTTTTCGTATTATTCTATCGAACCCGGGGTCTTTTGCCCTGAGCAGGGCAATATTATTTTTGATCTTTGCAAGCCTTTCCTTTATCTCCCGGGAGACGCTTTCGGTTTTACCTGTAATCCTTTCTGCTCTTACCGGATTTCTTTTTCTGAAATTTTCCCATTCATTATTATTCAATGTTACATAGAGGAACAGTCCCGGTTTATTTCTTCTCACCCGTTTTACCCATTCCCTGAGCCTTCTGGCCCTGAAATTTTCCCTTGATTTTTCCGGGTCTTCCCTTTTGATTTCGAGTTTTGCTTCTCCGCTTTTTCCGCCTTTGCCTTCAAGGTGTGAGGCTCCCAGGATCTCTCCCGTTGTAGCATCAATAATTCTGATCTGGAGAGACCTGCTGTCCAGGTTGCCGAAGATCAGGGTATCTGCTCCGAGGATTTTTCCCGTTTCAGGGGCAGATTCATCATCAACGAGTCCCAGCTGTGTCAATGACTGCTCATTGATAATTTTGCTCAGTTTGCTTTTGTCCACAACCTTTATATGGCATGTGCCGATGCTTATTATTACCAGTGTTGTGGCCTTTCGGGTATCCGGATTTTCCTTCTCTTCCATGTCAGTAAAGGGAAAAACAGCGATGATTTTTTTATTTTTGTTCTTTGCTGTTTCGCATATATACCTGCCTGCTCCTTCGGAGAGTGTTTTGGTATCCAGCGCCGGAAGGGGTGATACAAGGGTCAGGAAAAGTAAAAGTGATATTGGAAGTTTCATGGCTCTGCTCCTGCTGAAGTTATAGATCCTGTTAAAAATTCCTTTAACATTATTAAATAACAAGTTACTACTCAGCTATATATCAGAATAATCATATTTGCAAAAAAACACAGCTGGTATGTTCCCCCGTGTAATTTTATTCATATAGCTAAGTAGTTGCAATGATAATTTCATTCATATTAATGCGAGACTGTCAAATATTAATCCATTGAAATGGTTTATATCTTCGGTGAAAAATGAGGACCACTCTATCCGATTCGGGAAAAGATATTTCTTGAAATGATCATATGAATTGAGTAAAATTATCACTTATTATTAAGAGGAATAATTTCAGGGATATTTTTAATGCTTGACACATTGTTTTATATGCATATTTTTATATAACTCTGAAAAAGAAATAATAAGATTATGCTTTCAAACAGGTTTCTCATCCGAACTATTACAATAATCGCATTCCTCATTATCGCTGAAAACAGTTTGCCTGCCTGGGAAAAAACTTTCCAGATGGATGATGACGGGAGACACCAGGCCTCTATGGAACTGGATCCATACTATTCAAACGTAGCATATGTTTATTCCCTGACAAAAGATCCGATACCCAAGGAATCATATTCAAAGGAGAGATATGTATACTTCTACCTGTTAAGAAAAATTTATCTTCCCCGGTATCTTCTTTTTGAGGCCAGTGTGTATCCTTTTCCCATTGCCGGTGTTTATATAAGGAAAAACGAGGAGAAATTTTACAGGGACAGTCAGCTGACGGAGAATATAAATGCGGTTAAGGCAATTTCTGCCGGTTTTCCCGAACCCTGGGCAGTTTCTTTTTTCTGGGGAAATGTTGTAGATTATGTTAAGGAGGGGGAGGAGAAGATCTCGGGCAAAGGTTACAGTGGTTTACTGTTCAGCTATGGGAACAGGCATATTGTGGATAACATTATGGTGAAAGATAACTGGTATGAAGTTGAGCTTAAGCTCAAGGGTAAAGACATCAGGAAGAGGAGGGACCTGTCGTGGAGTTATGCGCTGGGGTACAAGGGGCATAACAATGATGAGATCAGGGATAAGCTTTATATTTCCTTTAAGAGGACCAGGATTGACTATGTTGACCATGATATAAACTTTCTCTGGAAGTTCCTCTTCCATAACAGCGAATTGGAAACAAGAGTGGATTTTGATCTTAAAAGGGTCCAGAAGGGAAAAACTGTCAGATATTTTTTCCTCTTCGGGAAGAAGTTTGTCCTTGGGGAAAATGTAACATTATCTGTGGGTGTAGGAGCATTAAAGACCAAGGCAAGCGGATATTCCGGTTCTCTGGAAAGAGAGGTTGATGACCAGTGGCAGCTGCTGGTCAGGCCGAACCTCCATATCAAGTTCTGATCATTTTATCCTGTTTAACTCATGAAGGATGGCTGCTTCCAGGAGTTCTCTCGGGGGTACGCCAACAAGTCTTTTTCCGTTGATAAAGAGAGTTGGCGTGGCCTTAATCTTGACATCTTTTGCCAGGCGAGTATGATTTTTTATTATTGCAGCAGTTTTCGAAGACTTCATCGCCTGTTGAAAATCTCCGCTCTTTATGTTTGATCCCTTTTTGCCGGAGTTAAGAATATCGAGGTTTTCCAGTGCGTTCTCTGATGTATATCCTTTCCTGTAGTTCAGGTAATGGTTAAAGTGAAGCCTGTGATAGGCAGTGAATATTCCTTTTTCAGCTGCAGCTACCATTGATGCTGCTGCGAGGCATGAGTTCCTGTAAACGGTATTATCCATATTACTGTTACATTTCATATCCAGAGGAAAGTTGTAAAATGCAAATTTTATTCTGCCCCTGAACCTTGTGAGCAGATAGTTTTCTGTTTTATATAATCCGTAGCACGCACTGCAGAGGAAGTCCGAAAATATCCTGATTGTCAGCACGGCATTTTTATCCCCGATTACCATGTCTGTTTCGGGGAAAACAATTTTTTCTGCGGAAGTAGAGGCATATTCATTTATAAAACTCTGTAATGCGGACTGTTTTATGTACGATATTCCGGCCCTGTTTTTTAATATATGGGTTGTTGAGAAAACGGCAAATGAGATGAAGAAAATGAAGAGCATGTAAGAAGAGAATGCGGCTTTTATATCATGTTGATCGCCGGCATCCATGAAGTCTGTATAGATACTTGATGGATTAAGGTCGTTTGCCAGTACATATTCCCTGTACCATAAAATCATCGTAATAACCAGGAATGAATTAATAATATAGGTTATGAAGCATAAAAAACAGAACTTGTTTATTATTATCAGAATCAGTATTAAGACCAGGTCAACCATCAGTGAGATGACTGTCAGGGGAAAGAGAATTGCAATTGCCCTCCCGAAATATTTTCCTTCGGCGTAATCTGCCAGAAGAACTGTAAAAGCATAGATGAGGTAAGAGAGTATTCCGTATGAAGCGATGGGAAGACCCAGCAGTGTAGAGTATTCCGGCATGCTCACTGCAGCGCAGGGATTATCTGCATCGAGAGTACATGAGAATATCCCCAGATCAGCTTCGGGAAAGTAGTGCTGGATCAGCAGTATCCCTGATATTGCCGCTCCTGCGAGAGAGAGGCCCAGCACTGAGTAAACGTATTTTTTCATCTTCATTTTTAAACCCTTATGGATGGATCTGTAAGTTTTTTGTGCTCCTGCAGCGCAAACCTGTCTGTCATGCCTGCAATATAATCGGTGGCAGTAAGGTGTATACCGTCTCCGGGAATCCTTTCCTGGTAATCTGCAGGCAGGGTATCCGGGTGTTCCGTATATATCTCAAAGAGTTCCCGGACAACCTTCCGTGCCTTTATTGTCATTCTGGCAACCCTGTAATGCCGGTACAATCTCTCCCGGAGGAACTCCTTCAGCTCCCGATTTGCGTTTTTTATGGAACTGCTGAATCCGGCTATTCGTTCCCCTGCTTTTCTAATGTCATCATACGATATTATTGAGTGCTCTGTAATGTTTGCGCTTGTGAAATTAATAAGGTCGGTAACGAGCATGTTGATGATTGTCCTGATAATCTCTCTCTGCTGTAAGATCTTCTTTTCGGGAAGACTTCCTCTGTTCAGAGATGATGCAATTTGCCATATTTCAAGTTTTTCCACTTCCCCGGAAACAAGGATTCCGGACGTCATTCCGTCATCAAGATCGTGATTGTTGTATGCAATTTCATCTGCCAGGTCAATGATCTGGGCTTCCAGGGCAGGTTGTTCCTCGGGATGGTAGCTGGAAATATCCGGATTATCATAGTCTGACGAGTGCTTGATTATTCCCTCCCTGGTCTCCCAGGTGAGGTTCAAACCGTCATACCGGCTATAACTCTTCTCCAGGACTTCTACTATCCGAAGACTCTGCCGGTTATGTTCAAATCCGCCCTTCCCGGAAAGCTGTTCGTTAAGTTCCCTTTCTCCCGCATGTCCGAAGGGAGTATGTCCCAGGTCATGAGCGAGGGCAATGCTCTCCGCGAGGTCTTCATTGAGAGAGAGCGCCCGGGCAATTGTTCGGGCAATCTGGGAAACCTCAATTGTATGGGTGAGCCGGGTCCTGTAGTGGTCTCCCTCGTGGTTTATAAAAACCTGTGTCTTGTATTCCAGGCGCCTGAAAGCCCTGGAGTGTATTATTCTTTCCCTGTCCCGTTGATATTCACCTCTATAGGGGTGGGAATCTTCAGTAAATTTTCTTCCCCGGGAGTGCTCATCTGAGGCTGCCCAGGGAGCAAGGTTAAGCTTATTCTGATTGTGGATTTTTTTCATTTCCCGTTAACCGGCATTCCCGTTGTACGACCCGTATCATCTCTCTTTGGAGAGCTCGGTCTCATATGCCTGCATGGCGGCTTTTCTGTTCATCCTGATCTCTTCGCTGGTGGGATCTTCCTCAAGGCCTCTTGTGAATGCCTGAAGCGACTTTCTGTAGAGCTTTTTTTTGAAGTAGTTTTTGCCAATATTGTTGTAGATCTCCCCTGTAAGCCTGCTGTCATTTGTGTTTCGCAATGCCTGGTAGAATGTGTCTATGGCCCTGTCATACATCTCCTTCCGTGAAAAGATGATACCCAGGGACAAAAGCGCCTGCGGGTCTGCGGGTTTCATCAGGAGTGCCTTCTGGACAAGCCGTACCGATTTCTCCAGGGTCTCCTCGTCGTTTTTCAGGCTCGATGATATAATTGCGATGTTTATCATGGCCTTTCTGGCAAGTTCGCTGTTCTCATCAAGCTCCGTTACTTTCCTGAAGGCATTGAGCGCGTATTCGGGATTGTTTCTCTTATAATAGATTGTGGCGATCTTGAAATGTGCGTCCTGGTTTTCAGGCCACCTGCTGAGTACGGTCTGGAACTCTTTTTCTGCTAGATCGTAGAATTTTTTTTCATAGTAGTAATCGGCAATGGCAATATGAGGAGCCGGTGACTTCGTATTAAGCCGTGCGGATTCCTGCCAAGACCTTATGGCGCGTTCAGGTTTCCCTGCGTGTTTGTAGGCAATCCCGAGGTTGTAATGCGCGGACGCGTCCCTGGGGCTTATTGTCATGGCTTTTTCATATGCTTTTATTGCGTCCTCATACCTGGCGGCATCATCCATAATGTTCCCCATGTTGAGGTACGCCATCCTGGCATTCTCTGTTGCAGGTTCGAACTCTGTTATCTTCCGATAAATATTGTAGGCTCTGTCCAATTCACCTTTTTTATAGTAGAGTTCGCCAATCCTTGACAGTATTTTTACATTCCTTTTTCTTGTTTTCAGGAGAGAGTTGTATGTTTTGAGGCTCCTGTCATAATCGTTGAGTGAGAAATATGCCTCGCCGATCTTTTCAACCATTTCACTGTCTTTGCTTCCAAGCTCTTCGGCCTTTTCAAGCTCGGCAAGGGCTTCGTTCTTCCTGTTCTGTTTCAGGTAGGCAATTCCCAGGTTGTATCTGCTTACCGGGTCACCCGGTCTGAGGGCGGATGCTTTTTTCAGGTAATCAACAGCCTGGTCATACTGGTTTCTTTCTGTATAGATTATCCCGAGCCGTGAATAGGCCCTGTATGCGATCTCCCCGGAACTGTCGGATAAACCGGCTTTCTTGAAGTACTCCGCAGCGGCAAATTCATCACCGGTCTTTGCCATGGATGCACCCATATTAAAAAGAAGGGAAGGATTTTCGGGAGAGAGCTTCAGGGCATCAGAGTAAACCCTGGCGGCATCCTTATACTTTCCCAGCTCAAAGTAGATGTTTCCCAGCAGAAGCATCGTATTGATATCACCCGGTTTAAGAGAAAGGGATTTCTCGGCATTCTTAAGGGCTTTTGCAAATTCCTTTTTATGCCGGTGGGCAATTGCCATGTTCATGTAGATTGCCGGATGGGTCTTGTTATAGACCTTTGCCCTGTTAAAGAATTCAATGGCTTTATCATACTCCCCTTTGCCGTCAGCTATCATTCCCAGGTAGGTGAGAGCTGTTGCCTTGTCTTTATCGTTTGCATCGGACTCCACAACCTCATTGAATTCCGAAACTGCATCGGTGAGATAACCCTTTGAATAGCTTTCAATTCCCTTTTTTATCTGCTCGTTTTCTGTTTCGGGGGGAATGTTGGTCCTGGCGGCGTCAAATGTAATCTTCTCATCTGCCTTGTCAGTTTTTTTCGGGCTGAATCCTTCCGGTTTTTTATAAAAGAAATTTATCAGGATGAGTATTGTAATGACTGTTAGCGCAACGAGTGAGGAGAGGATGATAATGGGCTTTTTTATCCCCGATCCTTTTTGTTCCAGTGACTCGATACCCTGTATCCTGTTTTTCCGAAGGACTTCTTCATCATCAACGGGAAGCGGTCTTTCTCTTTCTTTCTTCGATCCGAATTTCACTCTCTTCTCCTGGAAATCAATTGTTTTTAAACTGCATTTTTCCCGGAAGCCTCGTCCCTGTTCACAGCATCGAGGATGCCGTTGATAAACTGCCCGGAGTTCTCTCCGCCATAGATCTTGCCCAGTTCAATTCCTTCATTGATTGTAACAGCACTGGGAATATCATCCATATACATCAACTCACAGATTGAGAGCCTGAGTATTGATTTATCTACGTAACTTAACCGTTCAAACTTCCAGTTCTTTGAGTGATTTTTTATAATTGTATCTATCTCAGAGATATTTTCAACTGTTAACGTAATCAGGGAAACAGCAAAGGACCTGATATCATCGGGTATATCATCGTCGACCCAGTTGAGTTCTGTCAGATCAGAAACCGGTGTATTGCTGACTTCAAATGTGTAGAGTCCCTGCAGGGCATACTCTCTTGCTTTCCTTCTATGGCCCATTATTCAATCTGCTTGTAAAGGTATGACATTTCCATGGCAGAAAATGCCGCATCGCTCCCCTTGTTGCCCGATTTCGATCCGGCCCTTTCAATGGCCTGTTCTATGGTGTCTGTAGTCAAAACCCCGAATATTACGGGAATTGATGAGTTCAGGCTCAGAACCGCCACGCCTTTGGTTACTTCAGAGGATACATATTCAAAATGAGGTGTTGCTCCCCTGATGACTGCACCCAGGCAGATAACCGCGTCGTAGTTTCCGGAATCCGCAAGCCTTTTGGCAACTGCCGGAATTTCGAATGATCCGGGGACCCATGCCACGGTAATATTGTCATCACTGGCATTGTTTCTTCTAAGGGTGTCCAGGGCCCCGCCCAGGAGCTTGTTGGTAATAAATTCATTGAACCGGGATACGACAATCCCGAACTTCAGGCCGGTAGCATCAAGTTTTCCTTCTATTGTCTTCATAGGTACCTTTTCAGTTATTGCAAAATTTTAATGACAGGTAGCTTAACATTTAAGGTTTTTACCTCACAGTCAAGTTTTTTTTTACTTTGCGCTGCTATCCCTGCTCCATCATTGAGTGAACAAGGATCATGGCCTTCCTGGCATCCTCATCAAAGAAAACCTTCAGCCCTTCCTTCCATTTGCCGTCGGCCATTCTTTTCTTTATCTCTTCATAAACCGGTCCTCTCAGGCTCATCTTGAGCCAGGTAAATGCAGAGCCCGGATTTCCGGACCAGTTATTAATGATTTCAACGGCACGGGGAAGAAGGTTCTCCTCGTCAGCGAGTTCATCAATAAAACCGAGTTCAATACCCCTGTTAACATCAAAAATATCACCTGAGTAAATGACATCCCGGTATACTCTGTTGCTGTCCAGGCCAAACCTTACAACCTCACTCATGGTAATACTGAGGGGGATGCCCAGCTTTATTTCGCTCATGCTTAATTTAATCTTCGGATGATTTTTTGCGATTCTGTAATCGGAAGCAAGGGCGAGTATGAGTCCCCCGGCAATTGCGTGGCCGTTTATGGCTGATACAACAGGCTTTTTGCAGATAAAGAGGTTCTGCAGCACCTCTTCCTCCTTTTCAAAAAATGAAATTGCTTCCTCATGGTCTTTGAACCCGGTGAAAAGGGAAAGATCAAACCCAGCAGAAAATGCTCTCCCGGCGCCGGTAAGAATGATTCCCTTGATGGAACTCTCCCGGTTGGCTTTATCAACAGCGTTGTCCAGAAGCTCCAGTGTTTCACGGGTCAGGGTATTGACCTTTCCCCTGTCAAATTCACAGAACAGAATACCCTCTTCAACTCTCTGGTTAAGCATAACAATCTCCGTTGTCTTATTTAATAATTATAATGATGTAAGTTGACATTTACCCCCGGTTTTGTACAGAGAAAAATGATATCTTTAATATAAAGTTCAATGTCATTTCCCTTAAAAACAAGATAACTGATATGCCCCCGCTTTTGGCGCCGGGACATATTGTTAATATTTAGTAAATAGATTTTTTAGCCATATAACTGATTAGTCACAAAAAATATTAAAATAATCTTGTTAACAATTCTTAATCTGTTCATAAACAAAATATTATATAAATATATTAAAAAAATGCATAATTTATCAAATATTTTGACAATTGCAAAATTTCTCATTATCTTGTTAGTATTACTAATAATTATATGGAAGAAAGATAAGTTTGATTATTTCAACACATGAAAGAGATTTCAAGAGTCTGTCGGGCAAAATAATGAGCAGGCATCCCCTCATAGAGAATCACTTCTTTAAAAGGTCCAGCATTTCCCAGACATCTATTATTACGGCAGAAAAAGTATTGGAGGAGGATCTGTTGCAGTATCTTAAATCTGTTATTGCTTCAATGCTTTCTCTGATAATATTCCGGTACAAGCATTAATGCTTATTGAAAAAAATGAAGTAAATAAAATATATAAATTTTTGACTAATATTTAATGTATTAGTATATTATAAAAAACTAAAGGATGATGGAGTGTTGATTATGGAAGGACAAAAAAAAGATCGCAGGAGTCTATCGATCAGGATAAAGATAGCACTTCTTGCAGTAACCACAATTTTTATCGCAGTCTTTACGGTTTCACTGATATCCATTACTTCAGCAAAGAATGCGCTGGAGGAGGATGCATTTCAGCAGCTTAAAGCTGTGAATACGATCAAGAAGGTAGAGATCGAGAGGTTCTTTAAAGAGAGAATCGGAGACGCGAAGGTTCTTGCAAACAGCCCGTATACCAAAAAGGCGTACTATGATTTAATGAGGCCCTATAATAATGCGGGCGGTTCACTGGGCGGTCAATTCAAAGGGTTTACAAAGGAGGTGTTCAGGGCGCCTGAAAGCTATAAGAAGGTTCATGACAGGTACTTTCCCGTATTCAAGCACTATCTGACCGAGTATGGATATTACGATATATTTCTCATTCAACCGGGTACCGGTGATGTAATATTTACCATAGCAAAAGAAGCTGATTTTGCATCAAGGGTCTCAAAAGTTGAATCGTCACTTCAAACTGTCTGGAAGAAAGCCCTTAAAGGTGAGACTGCTATTTCAGACACCAGGCCCTATGCTCCTTCTAACGATGCCCCGGCACAATTTATTGCAACACCTGTTAAGGAAAATGGCAGGATTATCGGTGTGCTGGCTTTTCAGGTTTCATTAGACGCCATAAACACTATTATGGAAGAGAGAACAGGCATGGGGAGAACCGGCGAGTCATACCTTGTCGGGGGAGACCTCCTCATGAGGTCTGATTCTTACCTGGATCCGAAAAACCATTCGGTGCTTGCATCATTCATGAATCCCGACAAAGGCAAGGCTGATACGGAAGCGGTAAGGAGGGCCCTTAAAGGTGAGAAAGATACAAAAATCATTATCGATTACAACGGTAATCCCGTACTCTCTTCTTTTCAGCCCCTGAAAATTAACGGTGTGACATGGGCAATACTCTCTGAAATTGACCTGGCAGAGGTGGAAGAGCCGGTTATCAGTACCAGGAACAAAATAGTGGGAGCGGGATTATTTGTGCTGATTGTTTCAATAATTGTGTTCATGCTGTTCATCAACAGGACAATTGTTAATCCGATTAAGTCCCTGAGGGACCTTGTTGGGGCGGTTGCCAACGGGGATCTCACCAGGAGTATTGCCGTTAAATCGGGTGATGAAATAGGAGAGATGATCAGGCTTAATAATGAAATGATAGGAGCGCTGGGTAATATTGTTGAGACGGTAATCCGGAGTTCAAATGCAATTGCGTCAGCCTCCGAAGAGATGAGTTCGTCCTCACAGGGTATGAGCCAGGGTTCTAACGAGCAGGCTTCGAATGTGGAGGAGATAGCGTCATCTCTGGAGGAGATAGGTGCTACTGTTACACAGAATACGGGAAATGCCAAACGGACAAGTGAAGTGGCAAAACGTGCCGCCATAAACGCCGGGAATGGAGGAAAAGCGGTCAAGGAAACAGTAAACGCAATGAATGATATAGCGGAAAAGATCAACCTGATAGATGATGTGGCCTACCAGACAAACCTTCTCGCGCTGAATGCGGCAATTGAAGCGGCCCGGGCAGGTGAGCATGGGAAAGGATTTGCCGTTGTGGCCGGAGAAGTCAGGAAACTTGCCGAAAGAAGCCAGGTCGCATCCCAGGAGATTGGCGAGCTTGCAAAAAACAGTGTTGCACTGGCAAATTCAGCGGGAGAGCTCCTTGATGAAATAGTCCCGAACATACAGGAAACATCCGATCTTGTTGAGGAGATTGCACTTGCTTCAGAACAGCAGGCAGCAGGGATTGACCAGATAAACAGAGGGATGGATCAGCTCAACCAGGTAACGCAGCAGAATGCGTCATCATCAGAGGAGCTTGCAGCAACATCTGAAATGCTCAGCTCCAATGCCGTTCAGCTCCAGGAGATAATGGAATTTTTTACAGTGAGCAGCAGCGATAAGATAAAAATTACCGCTGATAAATCGGTGTCAGAGAACGGGAATAAGGAGTAAAAATCTGCGGAATAAACGGGTCCCGGTGACATTCATGTCTGTAACCGGGATCCCTGTAAAAAGTTTTAATCCCGGAAGGGGAGGAAGGTTGCGGGCAGAGCATTATTAATTGATATCAAAACAGATGAGAGAGATATCATCATCGAAACGATCACTTCCTCTGAATTCAGCGAGTCTCCTGTACAAAGTGTTCAGGAAATCATCAGGTGCAAGATGGTGTGAATTGATGATCTCCTGTTCAAGGCGTTCTTCACCAAACATAAAGTTCGATTCTTTCCCGGCTGTTGTTTCGGTCAGTCCGTCAGTGTAAAAGAACAGCCGTGCATTTCTTACAATAGGCATTATATTATTTCCATAGGATTTTCCCTTTTTTTCTAATTCACTGTTTTTCAGAAAAGCCAGGGGAGGGCCGCTTTTCCCTTTTATTGTTTGTATTTTCTCATCTATTAAGATATAGGGGGGGATATGGCCGGCGCTGGCGTATGTTAATGTTCTGGTGTTGGAATCGTAAATTCCATAAAATGCGGTAATGAAATTGTCTCCCGAAATATCTATAAGTGCATCGTTCATAAAATGAAGAAGCCGTGCAGGATCGGAATTGCGTGTACTTGTATTGCGAATGAGACTCTTCATCATTGCTGTGATAAATGCCGCTGCAACTCCATGACCTGATACATCACTTATAAAAATTCCTATATTATCGGAATTCCCAAACTGAATGAGATCAAAGAAATCTCCTCCCAAGAGATCCATAGGTTTGTAGAGGGTGCAAACATTTTTACTCACTCTCTCTGAAGGTATCATGAGTTTTTGAATCTGCCTGGCCATTTCCAGTTCAGTTTCAAGTAAGTGGTTTCTCTGTTTTATCTCCTGTTGCTGTTTCTCAATTTTCAGGTTTTTCTTATTAAGTTCCTCATTGATTATTTGGAGATCCATTCTCTGTGATTCAATATGTTTTGATTTTTCCCAGCTTCCAAATCGGATCTTATGAAGAAAGTATATTAAAAATGCAGCAACAGTGGTCGTTGCAAATATATCATTCAGTGAATAGAGATGCCGGTAACCGGAAAAGGTCATACCCTGAGTAAATCCGACAATGAAAAAAGTTGTTACCGATAAAACCAGTAGTGTAAATTGAGCAATTCGCGGATAGGGGACAAGAGGAATAAGCATCAAAATGAAAAGAAACCCCCCGATATAATGAGATGCCCCGTTGGAGAGGGCGGTAATTACAGCAGTTGAAATCTCCGTATAGATCCCTAAGATGGACAGTAAAAGTAACCCTTTTTTTCGATATCGAGGGAAAATGAGAAATATTAATATTAAAGTTGCTACCCCGGTCAGGCCAAACCGCAAAACAACTATCAGGGGAAGATGAGGGTTCAACGCGATATCAAGAGGTATGTATGGAAGCCAGGCCACTGCAGCAATAAGAGAAAGGGGTATTATCACACGGGTGCATTGATAGTTCAGTTCTTCGGTAAAAGTTTCCGGATAACCTTCCTGGCGTCTTATGAGAAAAATGTCCTTTAAAAACTTCATTCTCTATTTTTTTCTCTTCCCGGCTGATTTGGCAACCATATTTTTCTCAGTGAAAAAATTATGAAGAGAGTGGATCCCTTCTCCCTGTTGGGAGAAATCAATATTCGGGAGAGGAAAAAGTTCTTAAGCAAAAAAACAGGACCGCTTGCTGTCGGTCCTGTTTCTTATCTGTTATAATAGCGTGAGGGTTCAGGTTTTTTTTAACTTGGGAAATAGATTTATATTAATTATTATAACTTTGCTGCCCCTTTCGCTTAACGGAAAAATGATAATTAATTTGCACTGTCTATGATGTTGTTTACAATAGTGGCTACATTACAGAGAGCGGTTTTTTTATCTCTCTGGTTTTGAATATAATAGCGAACAATCTTATCAATATCGATGAGATCATACTCTTCATAATTATAGAGTGACCGGGTCTTTTTAAACATTAGTTCAGGCTGAAATCCTGAGTCTTCTTTGTAATAGCTCTTTTTAGCAAGTCTTGCCATTTTGGTACCTCCAGGGATTTAATTTTCATTTTTCCCCTCTTACCTTCTCTGACGGTTGAACTGCTTTCTCTTATTACTTCTCCTTGAAAATATTTAAAATTTAATAAACTAATAAATCATTGAATTAGCATATTTAATTTTTATTATTTTTATTAAAAATATTTTATTTAACATGTTAAATTAATATATTAAATTTGTGTCCAGGGAAAGTAAAAAAATGAAAACAGCTGTAGGAGGCAGTAGTTTTTTTTTGTAGGACAAAGTCTTATCCGGATGTAAGAATTATTAATGCTTTCCAATGCCGAATAGAGGTGTTTTTCATTAAAATAGTTGACAACATAAACACCAGAAAATTATCTGTTAAATGATTTATTATGAGACGGGTATGTACCTTTATCGGGTAAATCAAGTGTTTGAGCGATTAGCTCAGTTGGTTAGAGCGCCTGCCCGACACGCAGGAGGTCGTTGGTTCAACTCCAATATCGCTCACATTATCCAGTGAAGAATGTCCTTTGAACAAGCCTGTTCTCACTGCACACATTTCAAAACATGCTGAATTACGGAGTATCTGGTTGAGCAAGGAGATTAAAATTACACTGCCCGATTCATCGGTCATTGATGCTGAGAAGGGCCGTTCTGTTTATGATATCATAGGTACCATCGGCAAGGGCCTGCAGACTGCTGCAGTCGCGGCAAGAATAGACGGCAACATGGTTGATCTCACATATCATGTTGATGCTGATGCAGAACTTGAAGTCATTACCTTTGATTCGGCAGAGGGGAGGGATATCTTCTGGCATTCTGCATCACACCTCATGGCACAGGCGGTGAAGAGGCTCTACCCGGGGACAAAACTTGCCATAGGGCCGTCAATTGAAAATGGCTATTACTACGACTTTGATCTTGCGGATTCTCTCACAGAGGATGATATGGAAAAGATCGAAGAGGAGATGCAGAAGATCGTTGACAGTGATATAAAAATTGAAAGGGAAGAACTTTCCCGGGAGAAAGCCCTGGAGATGTTCGGTGAGATGGGAGAGAGTTATAAGATTGAGCTCATAAATGATCTGGAAAACGAAAATATTACAGTCTACAGACAGGGTGAATTTCTGGACCTCTGCAGGGGGCCCCATGTGATATCGACTTCGAAGCTCAAGTCATTCAAGCTTCTCTCTGTAGCGGGAGCTTACTGGCGCGGTGACGAGAAGAACAAGATGCTCCAGAGAGTCTATGGTACGGCATTTCCCGATAAAAAGGCACTTAAAAAGCACCTTAATATGCTGGAAGAGGCAAAGAAGCGGGATCACAGGAAACTTGGGAGGGAGCTTGAGTTTTTTTCCTTTGATAACGAGGTAGGAGCAGGGCTTCCCCTCTGGCACCCAAACGGCGCTCTGCTCAGGTTTATCATTGACAAGTTTACAACCTCGGAGCACCTCAAGAGAGGATACAGTCTTTTTACCGTACCTCATATAGCAAAAGCGGATCTCTACAAGACTTCGGGCCACCTGGATTTCTACAGCGAGAACATGTACTCTCCTATCCAGATAGATGGCCAGGACTATATTCTCAAGCCCATGAACTGCCCGTCCCAGATAAAGATTTTTACCAGCTCTCTTAAGAGCTACCGCGACCTCCCCTTCAGGGGGTTTGAAATGGGAACCGTCTACAGGTACGAGAGATCGGGTGTTCTTCACGGACTTACCCGTGTGAGGGGATTTACACAGGATGATGCCCATATCTTTTGCCGGGAAGACCAGGTGCAGGACGAGATAGAGGGTGTTTTGAAATTCACACTTGAAATGCTCAACATTTTCGGGTTCAATGAGATGAATGTCTATCTCTCCACCCGGCCTGAAAAATCAGTTGGATCGGACAGAAACTGGGAGATCGCAACGGAGAGCCTCAGGAAATCACTTGAGAAACTGAAAATAGATTATAAAGTCGATCCCGGGGAGGGTGTCTTCTACGGTCCCAAAATTGATATTAAGATAAAAGATGCTATTGGAAGGGAGTGGCAGTGCAGTACAATACAGGTGGACTTCAACCTGCCCGAACGTTTTGATATAAACTATGTGGGTTCGGACGGGCAGAAGCACAGGCCGATTATGATCCACAGGGCCCTGCTGGGGTCATTAGAGAGGTTTATCGGAATACTTATAGAGCATTACAGCGGCAGGTTCCCTGTCTGGCTCGCCCCGGTACAAGTTGTCCTTGTCTCCATCTCAGAGGAACAAACTGCTTATGTGGATGAGCTCAGGGAGAAGCTCCTGAAAACCGGCATGAGAGTAGAAACCGATACCCGGAACGAATCTGTAAGCTACAGGGTCAGGGACATAATTGAAAAGAAAGTTCCCTATATAGGCGTTATAGGAGAGAAGGAACTTAAAGGAAAGATGATCTCCGTGCGGAAGAGGGGTGAGAATAAACCTGTTGACATGAAAATTGATGACTTTATCAAGTTAATCCGGGAAAAGACTGAAAGCAGGGAAGCGGATGTTTAATAGATTTTTTCAATTCCTTTGCTACTTTAATAATATGAATTTTATTTACCTTGAATAGCTGAACAGTAAAAAAAACTATAATAATCTGAAATTTTGTTGATTTTAAAGGATGTTACATTTTAGATTGAATATTAAATTAATATTTAAGGATTTAATAGTAAATTAAATAGATATGTTAATAAATAAAGATAACTGATGTGTCCCCACCGCCTTCGGCGGCGAAACACATTGCTGTTATTTTATTAAATACGTATATTTTAGCCATACAGCTAAGTACTCTATAGCTAAATAATTGCATTACCATAAACTATTAATAATCGGGGGTACTCGTAATTAGATGAGGAAAGGATATCGAACTCCTCCAAGTAAAGAAGAAAAATACAGGATAAATGACCAGATTGTTGCCCGGGAGGTAAGGCTGGTTGGTGAAGATGATGGCGCAGCAGTGATATCTCGAGATAAAGCGCTGGAACTGGCCAATGAGAAGGGGCTTGACCTTGTTGAAATCTCTCCAAACCAGGACCCGCCTGTTGTAAAGATCATTGATTATACCAAGTTCAAGTTTGAACAGATAAAGCAGGCCAAGGCTGCGAAAAAGAAGCAGAAAGTCATTCATGTAAAAGAGATAAAAATGAGACCTGCAATAAACGACCACGATTTCGATCACAAGGTAAAACATGCCAGGGAATTTCTCATGAAAGGAGATAAGGTCAAGTTTACCCTGATGTTCAGGGGAAGAGAGATGGCGCATCCTGAACTGGGATTTAATGTGATGGAAAAGATCCGGGAGAATCTGGAAGATATAGCTGTTATAGAGAAGAACCCGGTAAAAGAGGGACGAAATATTACAATGTTCATGTCGATGAAGTCGGCAGGCAAAAAGAAGAGCAATTAACAGGAAGAAAGAGGTCTACAATGCCAAAGATGAAAACAAACAGTGGAGCCAAGAAGAGGTTCAAGATCACAAAAAACGGAAAAGTCATAAAGGCTAACGGTTTTAAAAGCCACCTTTTGGAAAAAAAATCACCAAAGAGGAAGAGAAACCTCAGGGGCATAGAAGTAACCAGTGAAGCCGAAAAGAAGAAGGTCAAAAGAATGATGCCTTATGCGTGATTCTTTCTGGACATGATAACAGAAATTTAGAGTAATCGAAGAACAATTACTGAGATATAATCGAGAGGATATAAAATGGCGAGAGCAACAACCGGAAGGGTGCATCACAAAAGAAGCAAGAAGATATTAAAGGATGCCAAAGGATATATTGGTGCAAGGAGCAAGCTGTTCAGAACAGCCAAGGATGCCAGAAGAAGGGCCCTTGAAAACTCCTATAAAGACAGAAAGAGGAAGAAGAGAGATTTCAGATCACTCTGGATCACCAGGATCAATGCAGCGGCAAGGCTGTGTGATATATCCTACAGCAGGCTGATTTCAGGTCTTGGCAAGTCAAATATTGAGATCAACAGGAAAATGCTTGCAGAACTTGCAGTGAGGGACCTTAATGCCTTCAGCAAAATTGTAGATAAAGTCAAAGAGAGTGCCTGATCAATAATAATCCAGGTAATGAGAAGGACCGGATCATCGATGAAAAGCGTCATTATTATGGCGCTTTTTTGGATTTTTTCCGCATCAAATGCCCGGGCATTTCCCTATCTGGAAACAATTTATACAATACCTGAAAACGAATTTGATTTTTCCCTGAAAGAGGAGTACCACTCCCTGGATGAAACCTGCAGGATAGATGGATTTCGTATGGGATTTGCAGTGCTGCAGGGGATATCCCTCTGGTTTTCTTCATCGTACCTGCACAGAGGGGATTTCCACAGTGGGAGAAGTGAGATCGGAGATTCCCGCTTAACGCTGAAATTCCCGGCAGGTGATTATTTTCGGGAAAAGATGCACGCTGTTTTTTTTATGGATTTCAGGATGCCTACAGGTAAGGATTCCTACTCTGTCCCCGAATGGAGAGGAGTCAGCTTCGGCAACAATGAGCTGACACTTGGGCCTGTATTTCAGATAGATCTCTGCTCATCCCTTTATATTCACCTGAACCTCTTCTATATTTTCAGCCAGGGGGAAGGGGAAGGTTTTTATGACGGGTTTGGTCTTAATATATCAGATAAATCATCATATAAAAAAGCCCTTGGTTTCAACTATGCCGAGAAGGATGCATTTTTTTATAAAGAAAAACTGAAGAATGATTATATTCGTACATCTGTCGGTATAAACTCAGATAGACTTTATCCACTGATTCCCTTTATTTCTCTGCATTATTATTATGGATTTAACGGGAACCTTCCGGAACATATCCCCTGCGGGGGAGGGAGCTTTTACCTTGCGGCAGGTTTGCGGTATTTTTTTACAGGAAGCAGCTTTGCCGGTCTGTATGGTGCTTACAATCCTGAGAAAACCTGTTATATAACAGGAATCGATGCGGGTATTCTCTTCTAAGTATATATTGAGATTATATACTTGACTTAAAGTATTATATTTGATTAACTGTATCAACTATAAGGATGTTTACTTTTTTCAGGCAATAAAAATGCGTGAATGAGTATAATGAAGTAGTAACATATATTTATTCAAAGAAAAACATCAAAATAATTTTTATAAACTGAATTTAGGATTAATTGCTTTTCGACTATCGGCCGAAAATAGTAAAAAGCAATCAGGAAATACAGGTTATTTATCTAATAGGATTCTTGGAGGTTCAAAGATGATTTCAATGCAGCAGCTAGAAGAGCTGGAAAACCGTGTTGTTAAAGCCCTGCAGCTGATAGGAGACTTAAGGACAGAAAATGCAAAATATGAGAGCGAGAATGAAGCCCTGAGAGGTGAAGTCGAGGAAGTTAAGTTATCTCTGGAAGAGAAGGAGCAGGAGATCCAGAGAATAAAAAGTGAACTTGATGATGCACAGAAAGAGCTCTTGGAGATCAGAGAGAAGGAAGAAGTCCTTGAGAAGAAGGTCATAAGCCTCCTTGGGAAACTGGATGTTATTCAGTCCGGAAAAGTCCCTGCGGGAGATACATATGAGCCATCACGGGTTAGCGGAACGCCATCAGCTGCAATGTCGGAGAAACCGTCTGCGGGGATTCAGGAAGATGAGATCAATGTTGAATCAGTTGATACTTCAGATGCAATGGATCTTGATGAGGACGATGAGGATATTATTATTATCGATGATGATTCTGACATGGATAACGGATCAGTAGCAGTTGATACTGTGAGTGACGCTGTGGAAGATGAAGAAGATGATATTATTCTTCTTGATGACGATGATGATGATATTGTTATTGATGATGTTGACGATGATACGGTTATTGTCGATGACACAGAGGCTTCAACAGATGCGAAAAAGACTGATGATATTGACCTGGACGATGATGATGAATTCCTGATTGTAGAAGAGGATGATAAATAAATCTTTCTATTTTCGGAGGCTTCATCGTGGAAACAAACAGTGTTAAAGTCGAAATATTCGGCCAGACCTACACAATCAATGGAGATGCTTCTCAGGAGTACATAAGCCGGCTTGCTGACTACATCAATGATAAGATGATCGACATAAGTTCGGGAATCCCCAACACCAATCCCCAACAGATTGCAATACTTGCGGCCCTGAATATTGCAGATGAGTATTTTCAACTTAAAAAGATCAAAGCAGGCAGTGAAGAAGCTGTTGAAGAGAAGGCGCGAATGCTTGTCTCCATGCTTGATGACGGTTTGATCGGGGATGTTATTCAAAAAATGGCCTGAGATATGCTTTATCAGGCTATGAATAATATGAAGAGAGGACTATCCTGCAAGGTGATTGTCATTAAATCATTATTACCCCAGAATTCTTCACACTCTTCACAGACAGGAATATCATTTTGAATAGTAAAAAAAACCCGGTTTTTCTCTGGTTTTTTTTATATATACATATGATAAATTGCACTAAACCCTTAACAGGTAAGTAAGTATTATAGTAATGGATAACCTGAAAGAAACCGGAGATGAAGAGCTTGTAAAGCTCTTCAAGAACGGCAACGAGAGGGCTTTTGATGAGCTGTATAACAGGTACAGTCCAAAACTCAAAAGGCTGATTTATTACTATCTCGGTGACTCTCAGATTGCAGATGATGTATTTCATGATGTTTTCATAAGAGTCATAAATCATATTGAAAAATTCAATGTTAAAATGAATTTTTCATCCTGGATATACCAGATAGCGGTAAATTGCAGTAAGAATTATATCAAGAAGAAAAAGAAGAATGAAGTCCTGGTTGAAAAGGAGAAATTCAGGATGAAAGAGAAGCCCTTCAGTAACAATACGCCTGAAGAAGAGATTGTCAGAAATATCGATATAGAGGGCTTTAATAATGCTGTGCAGAACCTCAAGGATAAATTCAGGGATGTCTTTATTCTCCGCTTTGACCACAAGATGAAATATATGGAGATTGCAGATGTACTTGACTGCTCGGAGAGAACGGCAAAATGGAGAATGAAAAAAGCCATTGAACTTATCTCCCAGCACCTGAAATCGCAGGGTTTAGTATAATGATGATAGAAGAAGAAATAAAAGAGATAATTGAAGAGCTTGCGGATAAGAAGAGCTTCGCAAATCTGAACAGGAGGAAACTGATGAATTGTTTCTTTGCTGCAGAGTTGAATTGCGCACATGAGCTCTTTCCCTCTATATACCATCTTTCTGAAATAAAGAGAAAACGGAAAGAGGAAGTTCTGCTCAAATCCCCGGATCACGGTTTTTCAGGGAAATTGCGATATCTTATTGCTCCGGCTCTGGCCGCGCTGGTTATCGTTATGACTCTTTTTGCGCTGGACGTTTTCAAAACAGAGAAAGCAGGGGAAAGTAAAAGGGGATTCTTTGCAACTGCGGAGGGTTTCTCCGGCAATGTCAGTTTTGAGAGAGGGGCAGAAAGGGGGGCGCTGGACAGTAAAAGCAGGCTGAGAGAGGGAGACTTCCTTTTAACGGGAAAGACGTCTTATTCCGATATCTCCCTTGGCAGTGACGTAAGGTTCAGGCTTGCGGAGAAAAGCAGGCTTCACCTCGGGAAGATAAGCAGTTCCGGCGGCAGGAAAAAATTCATCCTGGATCTTGTGAAAGGGGAGTTGCTGCTCAATGTGAAAAAACTGCGCAGGGGAGACACAATAAGTATTAACTCCCCGTCATCTGTTGTCGAGGTTAAAGGCACCCTTTTTGGTGTGAAGGTTGACACAAACAGGGATTCGCTTATCGAGGTCTATGAAGGGAAAGTAAAAGTGAAGAACAATCTTCCTCTTTTTTCCAATAAACTGGATGCAGGAGCCAGGAGGGAGCTGGAAAAAGCCCTGGAGGAGAATGCTGTTGTTGTTAACAGGGGGAGCAGCTGCAATGTAAAACACTATAACAAAAAATTTGATACAGTGCTTCCGGAAGCTCTCAGGAAAGAACTGTCCCTGATTCCGGCACCAACAGTCAGGGAAAAAAAACCGGAAGAATTTAAAACATCAGGGAACATGCTTTCATTCATTAAAAAACATGAGGGAGAGGCAAAATCAGAAGAGATCAGTAATTCTCTGGCAGAACTGCAGGCAAAAAAGGAGAAGTCCGTCAAAAAAAGGACGGGAACATCCGGTTTTGTGGGATGGAAAAAGAAAAACAGGGCCCTTTATCTCCTTTATGTTCCGGCAACCGGTGTCTTTTTAAGTGTTAACGGGAATGGCGACATTGAAGCAATTGACCTCAAACAGGTTAAATGGTCCCTGTCACTTCCCGGTGAAATTGAATCAAGACCTGTGGTAGACGGGAAAAGGCTTTTTTTCTCCACAACCGGAAACATCCTGGGGGCCGTTGACCTGATGAATGGCAAACTTCTCTGGTCCAGGAAAATAAAGGGATATTTACAGAAGAATGTAAGGGTAATTACAGACAGGGAGAGCCTCTACGTTGCAACGACGAGTGGGGTCCTTTACCGGTACACAAAGAACGGGGAAGAGTTATGGGAACTCGGTTTTGAAGATGCACTTGAAACCACGCCGGTTCTGGGCAGGCATATGGTTTTGATTTCTCTTAAAGGTGGCAGGTTGTACGGTATTGACAGGAACAGGGGTATCAAAATAATCAGGAAAAAGTTTGAATCGAGAATTGTATCCATGGTTATCCATAAATCCAATCTTTTTATTATTTCAGATATGGGTAATCTGATCTGTTATAACTATCTCGTTGATGAATTCCTCTGGAGTAGAAATTTTGGGTCTGATGTACTTTCGGAAATGCTTATAGAAGGAAAGGATATCTACATCTTTACAACAGGAGGGATTATTTATAAGATTGACGGCACCGGAAGATCCATATGGAAGTCAAGTATCGGCAACAGGATTGAGCGAAACGCCATATCGGACAGGGAACATATCTATCTGGCTGTGGACAAAGCCTTCTATGTTGTTAACAAGGAAACCGGTGACGTAAAATGGTCGGTTGTCACACCCTCCGTTATATCCGGGAATCTTGCCGCATCCGGCGAAAAAGTCCTTTTTGTTACTGATAAAAAAGGCTTGACTGAATTAAAGAAATAACAATTCGTCAGTAAAAAAAGGTTAAACCTCGATGGATGTAACAAAGAATCCTCCAGTTAACCATACTTCACAATATTTTTTAAACAGAGAACATTGTCCTTATAAGGGGCAATGTGCACGGGGATTATTTAATGAAAAGAATAGTGTTTCTCTTTACGGCATTTCTTTTTCTGCTCTTTGGATGCAGCGAGACTGAGGACCAGTATAATTATAATCAGTCCTCAAATCAGAATTCTGCAGGATTATCTGGTCCGGGCCAGGGCTCATTCAGATCCATCCCGCCTCACATGGCAAAAAGACTGATTGATTCCAGAAGCGATATACTCATCATTGATGTCAGAACTCCGGGGGAGTTGCAATATGGAAGGATTGAGGGATCAAACCTCATGTCCTTCTGGTCTGTGATGAGAGGGCAGCATAACCTCCCGAAAGACAAGGCAATTGTTCTGGTCTGTGCAGTTGGAGGAAGGAGCTATGCTGCAGGACAGGTTCTTGCAAGGAGCGGATACAGGGAGATATATAACCTGAGCGGCGGTATCGAATCGTGGAAAAGGGCAGGGCTGCCGTTGAAGTACTGATAAGCATAATTTATGAAATCGCTGATTAATGCAGATAGAAAATGTATTGAGATGGAGAATCTCTCGTCATATTATTAAATATTACCATTGATTTCCTCAATAAATCTTCCGATATTATATAAAACGAAGAAGAGTGAGAAATTACCACTGAAAAAAAAAATTGCTTGAACTATAAGCTCAAATTTTAATATTATTAGTAACTCGGATATGTTTATGGATAATCGCATTAATGAAATAATAAAACGGATATCGGAAGCATTTAAAATATAAGTCGTACCGTATGAATATTTCTGACTTTATAATGAAGTCGTTTTCAATATGAAAAGTTTTTTCAGGTTAAATAAACAATGAAGCATGATATGAGTGTTGATGAACTGATCAAGAAGCAGGATGAACTCAATGAGAAACTAAAGCTTGCGGAAGCAGAGGGTGAAGAGCATTATGCCGAGGGGAATGTTTCACAGCTTGTCAGTTTTACTATTGATGATGTTGAGTATGGAGTTGACATCCTCATGGTTCATGAAATCCTCAGGATCCCTGCCATAACACGGCTTCCTAACACACCGGAATTTATAAAAGGCGTGATAAATCTCAGGGGTAATGTCATACCTGTTGTTGATGCAAGGAAAAGGTTCGGATTTCCTGTTGTGGGGATTACAGACCTTACACGCATAATCGTTATACAGACCGGTGAGAGAAAAGTCGGGCTTCTTGTGGACAATGTTTATCAGGTGGTCAGGATCCCTGAAGGGAATATTGATGAACCCTCCGACCTTATTGAGGGAGTATCCGAGTATTTTATATCGGGGATTGGAAGACTCAAAGACAGGTTGATAGTTATTCTGAATATGGATAATATCATTTTTACAGAAGAGGAAATTGACGAGATGAACTCGGTACAGGTCTGACAGTTCATTTTCCCTCAGAGTTAATTTACTGGAGTAACAGCATGTCATTTACCCTTGGAGAGTACCAGGACATCTTCCTTGAAGAAGCTGATGAACAGCTTCAGGAACTGAATCAGAACCTCCTTGAACTGGAGAAAAATCCAGACAATATTGATATAATAAATGATATATTCAGGGCCGCCCATTCACTGAAAAGCTCGGCTGCTTTTGTGGGCCTTAATGATCTCAGCAATCTCGCACACAAAATGGAGAACCTTCTCCAGGGAATCAGAGACAAAACCCTCATGATAACACCGGAGATAGTTGATGTTATCTTTAAATGCTTCGATGAGATTAACTCTGTTATTGATTCAATTGCTTCGGGAGAAAAACCCACACAGGACCTCACATGGATAATAAACGAGATCCAGGCCGTGAGTTCTGCCGCACCCCAGGATTTTGGGAGCGTGGTAAAGTCCCCGGCCGGCGGCAGTGTAATGGAGAATGTTGAGTCCCTGCTTGATGACAATGAAAGATACGAGATAGTTGAACTCCTTGAACAGGGACAGGCAGCCTACGAGATTAAAATAGTTATTGATAAAAGTGCACAGATGAAGTGGGTAAAGGCCCAGCTGATTCTCAGCAACCTTGGGAGATTCGGACAGATTATAAAAACCATCCCGTCAACGGAAGATTTGAGCGATGATGATACGAATAATCTCTTCCTGGTAATATTTGCAACGGATAAGTCAAGGAATGATATTGAGTCAGCATGCAATATCGACCTTATCCAGAGTGTTGATCTCCGGACTATTGTAAAGGATGAAGATGACAATATCGTTTTCGACAAAAAATTTTCACTCCTGAGACAGGCGGAAGAGAAGTCTTCGGTTAAGGAAACAGCGGAGAAAACTGAAGAGCCTGAAGAGGAATATGAAGAAGAGATTGTAGACGAAAGTGAAGAGGACCGGCAGGAAGAAGCTGTTCCTTCAAAACTGGAAGAAAAACTTGAACAGGACAGGAAAAAGACAGCAGTTTCAAAGACAGTGAAGGTCTCCATTGATAAACTTGATCAACTCCTTAACACGGTGGGTGAGCTGGTTATATCAAATTCCGGTTTCTACAGGCTGTATGAAGATATCAGAAAAATGACCAGTGATAAAGCTACTGCCAACGAATTCAAGAACAGGATGGAGGGAATGTCCAGGATCGCAAAGGACCTCCAGACCGGGATCATGAAAACAAGGATGGTGGAGATTGGACAGATTTTTAACAGGTTTAACAGGCTTGTGAGAGATCTTGCAAAGGAATTTAACAAAGATATAGAGTTGATAATAAAGGGTGAGGATACCGAGCTTGACAAAAAGGTTATCGATGCAATAGGTGAGCCTCTTCTTCACCTGATCAGGAACGCGGTTGATCACGGTATTGAACCGGCGGATGAGAGAGAAAAGCTCGGGAAACCGAAAAAGGCAAGAGTGACCCTGAATGCCTACCAGGGAGGTAACCATATTTTCGTCGAAGTAAGTGATGACGGAAAAGGGATGGATATTGAGACCATAAGGCGGAAGGTCCTGGAAAAGGGGCTGGCAACTCCGGAACTCCTTTCCAATATGGACACCGGTGACATATATAATTTTATCTTCCTGCCCGGTTTTTCAACCGCAAAAAAAATAACAGATGTATCCGGCCGCGGTGTGGGGATGAATGTTGTTAAACAGATCGTCAGTGACCTCAACGGTTCTGTAAGTATTGAATCTGAGCCGGGTATGGGGACACGGTTCATGATGACCTTCCCTCTGACGCTGGCGATTATACCCGCGATCATGGTCAGGATAAGAGAAGAACTCTACGCAATACCCCTTTCGGATGTTATAGAGACAATCAAAATATCCCAATCCGATATGACAACTATTGAGGGGCACGAGGTTATTAACCTCAGGGGGGAGATCCTGTCTCTGCTCAGACTGAACAGGTTCGTGGGCCTTGAGAGCGCCCTCGAAGAGGGTGAAAAGATCCCCGTGGTTGTTGTAGGTTTCGGAAACAGGAAGATTGGACTCCTTGTGGATTCTCTTGAGGGAAAACTCGAAATTGTTATCAAGTCCCTTGAGCAGAACTACAGGACTGTTGAAGGCCTGGCCGGGGCTTCTATTCTTGGTGATGGAAGTATCTGCCTTATCCTCGACATTGCCACCATGATCAATAAGGTCATAACAGAGCAGGATAAGATCAGCACAATCCAGAAACAGGAAGTCATGAGTAAAATAGAAGACCGTGCCGAAAAGCTTGCTGTGGAGGAGGTGAGTGAATCTTCCCTGCTTACTGAACAGGCGGTAAAGGCTGAGCCCCTGGCGGACCTGGTTGATGAGAAAACTGAAGTATTTGAGGAGAAAATTACCCGGGACATCCCGGCAGTTGAAGAAGCAGAGAAAAAATTTGATACGGTAACTCAGGAAAGAGACGAAGAGTTTGATATAATAGAACTGGATGAAGATGAGATAATGAAGGAATCCGGTCCTGTTGAAATAATTGAAGAAGAAAAGATAAAAGCTGAAACCGGCGAAAAGCTTACAGGCGTCGGGCAGACATTTGCAAGTGAAAAAAGCGGGGATGTGGATCCTGAAGTAAAAAAGGCGCTTGATGATTTTAAGAGTGAGCTTAAGGATAATATCAGCCAGACACTGGGAACGGGTGAACCGGGAGACCATATGGAGGCCTCGCTCCAGCTGAGCAGGGAAGACCTGAATGAATTGCAGATGGTCGCAAATGTGGGTGCAACGGTTGCGGCTGAATCTCTCTCAAAAATTGTGGATAAGAGAATTGACCTTTCAATACCCCTCGTTGCATTAAAACCCAATGAAAAGATCCCCGAGTACATCGGAGAAATTGACAGTACTTATATTGGCGTAATGCTCCCAATGAACGGTGATGTTAAGGGTACCATACTCTATATTCTGAAAGATGATGTTGGCTTCGAACTTATTGATCTTCTGTATGGGACGAACAGCAGTGAAACAAAGACACTTAATGAAGACGGTGAATCGGCACTTCAGGAGATTACCAATATAATCGGTTCATCTATGATAAACACAATGGTTGAAAAAACCGGCCTGATGATAAAACCGGATGTTCCTCTTATTGTACACGACTACATGCAATCCATAATTGATTCCATCCTGGTTGTGCAGAATGTTCAAAACGACTATGCGGTTGTTATGGACACGGCTTTCTTTCTCCAGGATGATAAGCTTCTCGGCAATCTTCTTATTTTCCCGGAAGCAGAATCTATGAAAACTCTTATTGAAGGGTTGCATTCAAATGTCGGATAAAATCAATGTCCTCGTAGTTGACGACTCGTCCCTTGTAAGGAAAATAATTACTGATATTCTTGAAAGTGATCCCCGGATTAACGTTATAGGTTCGGCGAATAATGGGAAGACGGCAATATACCGCAACAATGAGCTTGAACCGGATGTCATCACCCTGGACATAGAAATGCCCATACTCGATGGTCTTTCAGCACTGAAAGAGATCATGACAACCAATCCGAAACCGGTTATCATGCTCAGTGTGCTTACGAAGCATGGTGCGGAAGCAACTTTCAGGGCCCTTGATCTTGGGGCAGTTGATTTTGTCCCAAAACCTTCATCGGTCCTTTCGCTTACACTGGATGAGTTCGGAGATATCCTTATATCAAAAGTCAAATCAGTCTGTAATATTAAATTTCCAAAAACAGAACAGAAAAGGACCGAACCGATATTACCTGTAAAAAACAGGGAGAGAATTGCCGAACCGGTTAAAATATCTGATAGATTATTCAATCCGGGGGATGCAAGCAGTAAAGTCGTTGGGATCGGTACTTCAACCGGGGGGCCTGCCGCCCTTCTGAAACTCTTCAGGGGATTCCCGGATAACTTCCCCTCTCCGCTTCTTGTTGTTCAGCATATGCCTGAAGGTTTTACCCGGGCATTTGCTGAAAGGCTGAATGATTCATCGAAGCTGATTGTAAAGGAAGCAGAGGACAATGACCAGGTCCTGCCGGGACATGCGCTGATAGCACCGGGGCATTCCCATATAAAACTTGAAGGTAACCCTGGCAAATACAGGGTCAGGCTGGACAGGGGGGACAAAAGGTCCGGGCACCGCCCTTCCATTGATATACTTTTTGAATCTCTTGCCGGTAATTCCGGGGCTGAAACCGTTGGTGTCATCATGACAGGGATGGGAAGAGACGGTGCTGAAGGAACAAGGGAGATCAGGAACCGCGGTGGATATACAATTGCCCAGGATGAGGAAACCTCAGTTGTTTTTGGTATGAACAGGGTGGCAGTTGAAATGGGCGGTGTTGTAGAGATTGTACCACTGCATGAAATAACAAAAAAAATAGTTGAACATGTATAGTATCTGTACTATATATAACAATCGATTTATGGTGAGACATCACCGGGTTCTCGTGAAAAGAATTTTATCAAATAAATAATATTTTAATTGATTTAATTTTAATTTACACTATTTTGTCATTAAATGCCGGATATGAATTGTTGCTTTTACCTGTGGATCAGTTCAACAGAGTACCGGTTTTTTTATTTTTTTTATATTAAACCTTGATATTATTCGTTAATTATATTAGAATATACATGAAATTACATATTTTGGAGATTATTAATGGCTAAAATATTAATCGTTGATGATGCCAAGTTCATGAGGACCCTTGTGAAAGACGCGCTGGTACCCAGTGGTCATGAAATTATTGGCGAAGCTGAAAACGGAAATGAAGCAGTAGATCTTTATAAGAAACTGAATCCGGATCTTGTAACAATGGATATAACAATGCGGGAAAAAGACGGGATAGAAGCTGCCGAGGAGATTCTCCAGATAAATCCCCAGGCAAGAATAATTATGGTGACAGCTCTTGGACAGGAGAACCTGCTGACCAAAGCGATTAAGCTTGGTGTAAAGGATTTTGTTGTAAAACCCTTTCCCCCTGAAAGACTCCAGAAGGCAGCTGAAAAAGCACTTGCCTGAATACACGTAATTTTATAGAGCGACATAAGGTTCCCCTCTTTTGTATCTTTTACTCAAGAGGGGAATTTTTTAGTATTTAAAAAAAACTGAAACCAGCGATATTATTCTATCCGGTAAAATGAGAGATGGACAACCAGCATATTAATAGTGATGAATCCGGTGAATTAAAAAAACACACTATTCACATAGAGAACTTTGACGGTCCCCTTGATCTTCTCTGGGACCTGATAAAAAAATCCAAAATTGATATTACCGAGATTTCCCTCTCCGGTATCACAGAACAATACCTCCAGTACCTCAAACTTATGGAAGAAATCAATGTGCAGATTGCTTCTGAGTTCATCTGGATGGCATCTGAGCTTCTCTATTACAAGAGTAAGGCCCTCCTCCCTGCAGAGGAGCTTGATGATGAGTTTTTTGTTCCTCCTCTTCCTCCCGAACTGATTAATAAACTCCTGGAATATAAAAAGTATCAGAAAAGCTCTGAAAATTTAAAAGAACTCTATGAATTCCGATCGGAGATGTTTGAGAGGGTATGCAGCATTGATTCTCTGGAGGATGAAGAGGATTATCTTGAGATTTCGCTCTTTGACCTTCTCAAAGCATTTGCAACTGCCCTGGAATCTCAGGTTGTTATTGAAGAGGATGAAGTTGTATTTGATGAAATCCAGGTGAGTGATAAGATTGAGTATATTAAGGAAATTCTCTCAAAAAAAGAGTTGATTCTTTTTACAGATATTTACAAATCAGCTAATAACCGTATCGAGATATTGACATCCTTTCTTGCAATACTTGAAATGACCAGGATCAGGTTAATAAAAATAGTGCAGCACAGGGTATTCGGTGAAATAAGAATCAAGAGGAGATTTAAGCCCGAGGAGCTTTCTTAATAGCATGGAAGACAGGAGTATCAGTGAGATGGACCAGGGTGTTGTTGAAAAGGAGCATATGGATGATTCTGAAGATGAGTCTCCCTCATTACAGGAATCTGACCTGGGAGGACTCTTTGAAGCAGCTCTCTTCTTAAGCAATGATCCTCTTCCTGTATCTTTTTTTGTTAAAAACTTTTCGGTAGATCCCACACATGCAAAGATTATTCTCGGTTCACTGCTGGATGAGTACAGTGAACGTGACGGCGGCATTATCCTTATAGAAGTAGCAAAGGGCTATCAGTTTGTATCTCATTCACGGTATTCAAAACAGCTTCGCCAGTCCCTGGGCATGAAGAGCAGGGACAGACTCTCAAAGGGAATGCTGGAAACACTCTCAATTATTGCGTATAAACAACCCATTGTGCTTGCCGATATTGATGAACTGCGGGGAGTCTCTTCTCGTATGATGGTTGCTAACCTGATGAAAAAAAACCTGATTAAACCCATGGGCCGGGTAAACCTTCCGGGCAGGCCCCTCTCCTACGGTACTACGGATAAATTCCTCGAATACTTCGGGCTCAACAGGCTTTCAGACCTTCCCAAACTATCAGAGATTAAAGAATTCTCCATTGATAATGAGTGAAACCATGGGAAGGGATATCAGGGAAATAGACAGTGAAATTATCAGGCTCTTTGAAGAACGCATAGACGCCTATATCAGCACAAGAAGATCAGGACAGGAAGAAACCCCGTCACTCCTGGAAGAGAAAAAAGCTCTTCAGGACTTTATTGAATCACTGGAAAAAGAAAGGGATCTGAAAAGAATTTTAATGAACGCATACAGGGAGATTCTCTCGGGATCATATTCCCTGGTACTGCCTGTGCGGGTTGCGTTCCTGGGACCTGAGGGCACATTTACCCATATGGCAATGAATGAGATTTTTGGCGATTCTGTTGACAAGCTCCCGGTCAAGACCATAACCGATATTTTCAGGGAAGTGGAATCGGGGAATGCCCATTACGGTGTTGTGCCCGTGGAAAACAGCACGGAAGGCGGCGTGACTTTTACTCTGGATGAACTGATTGAAACCGATCTCTGCATTGTGGCTGAGAAAAACATAAAGATATCCTACTCTCTCTTTTCCCGGGAGAAGCATTTAAAGGATATTCACAGGGTCTATTCACACCCACAGCCGCTGGGGCAGTGCAAGGAGTGGCTGAGAAAGAACCTTCCCAACGCTGAAATTGTCCCCGTAGACTCAACGTCCCGGGCTGCGGAGATCTCATCCGGCGAGAAGAAGAGTGCTGCCATTTCATCTGTAGCTGCAGGTGAAATATTCGGACTGAACAGCCTTGCAGAGAGAATTGAGGACCTGAGACAGAACTATACCAGGTTTTTTGCCATAGGAAGGGAGGAGAGTTCACCCACCGGAAATGACAAGACATCCATTGTCTGCGCAATCACGGATCAGCCCGGCGCGCTTCTTGATCTCCTGAAGCCTTTAAGCAGCCACAGGATCAACATGACAAAAATTGAATCGAGACCAAATAAGAAAAGAATGTGGGAGTACAATTTTTTTATTGACTTCACCGGGCATAAAAATGACAGGATTGTTGTTGATGCCCTGCAGGATATGAAGAGTAAGACGGTATTTTTAAAAATACTTGGTTCATACCCGGTTGGAACTGAACAATAGATCTTTTTGGCTCTCTGTTTTGCGGCATATCGGATATCAATAGAGAGAACCTGCATATGAACAGTAACAGCACAAACAGGATAGAGAAAATTGCCGTTATCGGTTTGGGGCTCCTGGGCGGATCTGTCTGCAAATCCCTCAAACAGGTAAATCCGAAAATTGAGATCTCCGGTTACGGCAGGGACATAAACAGGCTTTCCCGGGCAAACGATGACGGAGCAGTAGACAGGATTGAACTCCTTGAGAGGCTTGATCTTAAGGGACTTGATTTTATTATTGTGGCCACCCCGGTTGTAACATCCGTGAACATCATCGAAGATATATTGCACAGGGATGATCTTGAGAAGGAGACCATTGTTATTGATGTGGGCAGCGTGAAGACTCCCATTATCGAGAAGGTTTCAGGATGCGGGAAGAGCGGGCAATTCATTGGGTGCCATCCCATGGCCGGTTCCGAAGAGAGCGGGTACGGCTCAAGTTCACCGGATCTCTATAAAGGCGCCTCGGTGATAATTACACCTGCAGAGAAGAATAGTCCCCGGCAGGTAAGGAGGGTTGAGGATTTCTGGAGGCTCCTGGGCGCAGAGACATGTATTGAAACACCACGGTCTCATGACATCACGGTTGCCGTGACAAGTCACCTTCCCCATGTTGTTTCCTGCAGCCTCGTGGAAGTCCTCAGGGAATTTCTCGATAAAAAGAGTAGTGAAAACAGTATTTCGGATTTTATCGGCAGGGGATTCAACGATATGACAAGGATTTCTTCCGGTTCACCGGTTATGTGGAGGGACATCTCAGTGATGAACCGCCGGTTTCTCTCTGAATCAATAGAAGAGATGATAAAGGCCCTTGAAAACTTCAGGGAACTTATTCAACGGGAAGGAGTTGAACCGGATGAAATTGAAGATTTTTTCCACAGGATAAAAGAGTTCAGAGACGGTTTGAAATGAGAAGGAGAATCACAGTAGCAGTTGACGGTCCGGCCGGTTCCGGGAAGAGCAGTGTTTCCAAAGAGGTCGCATCGGCGCTTGGGCTTAAGTATATCGATTCCGGGGCCCTCTACAGGTCGCTTACCTGGTATTTCCTTTCACTCTACGGGAAAGTGGAAAAAGAGACGGACTTTTCCCGTGACCTCCCGGGGATTGTGATAACCCAGGAATTCAGGGACGGGGGGTGTTCCACATTTGTAAATGGTGATGATGTTTCCGGAAAAATAAGAAATGAAAATATTGCGAAAAATATCGGTATTATTTCTGATAATATTGATATAAGAAACTTTGTGAACAGGACCCTGAGGAACTGGGCCGAAGATGAATCAATAATAATGGACGGAAGGGATATTGGCACCGTTGTTTTCCCCCATGCCGAAATGAAGATATACCTGGACGCTGATGTAGAGGCGCGGGCAATGAGAAGAATTAAAGAATACAGGGAAATGGGAAAAAATCTTGACGAAAATGAAGTGAAAAAACAAATTATACTGAGAGATAAGGAAGACATGTCAAGAGTATTCGGAAAACTTCAGCAGGCCAAGGATGTCATCTATATTGATACTTCTCACATGAGCAAGGAAAGTGTTATTGAAAAATTAAATTCCCTGATATCCGATCTTATAAACAGGTAAAAACTGATCAGAATGACAAAAGGATTGCTATTGAAGTAAAACATTTTTCATGCAGCCTGTCAATAAAACGTTTAAAGTCGCATTTTTCAAGTCTCCTGTAAAAAGGCGGCTGTTCATAAAAAAAAATGTAACTACTTAGATATATTCTTGCTGATAGCGGAGTAGTTACAAAAAAAGTTAATATTTTAGGGATGGTTGGTTATGGACCATAGAGAAGAAAACAGTGAAGCGGTTGATGCAATAAATATGGAACATGTTGCAGACTCTGCTTTGGATAGCATTCAGCCCGGTAAGATAGTAAGGGGCGAGATTGTAACAATTGATTCAGAATATGCTTATGTAAATGTTGGAATTAAATCTGATGGCGGCATTTCACTTGAGGAGTTCGATGAGAAACCTCAGGTGGGGGATGTGATCGATGTCATGCTGCAGAGCAGAAGACTTGTGGACGGAGTTTACCAGTTTTCAAAGATCGCAGCTGATACCGAGAAACGCTGGCAGAGTTTCCTTGAAACATATAAAGAAGATGCTCACGCAATTAAGGGAAAAATAAGCAGTGCTACGAAAAAAGGGAAAATAGTTGAATGTGAAAATCTTACGGCGTTTCTTCCTTATTCACTGGCCGCTGATCTCAAAAAAATCTCTTCATCAGAAGAAGAATATGAATTCATTATCAACAGTATAAATCCCAAGAAAAAATCGGTCATTCTCTCGAGAAAGGACTTCCTGGATTCAAGAAATAAGGAGGTCTGGGATAACTTCCTGGCAAATTACAAGGCGGGTGACAGGATAAAGGGCGAGCCGGTAAAGTTTGTGGAGTTTGGTGCTTTTATCAGGATTGAGGGGATCGATGCTCTTCTTCACAGGAATGACATGTCATGGAAGAATGTTTTTAAGCAGAGGAAAATCCTCAAGCTTGGTGAGGAGAGGGAATTTTTAATTCTGGATATCAATGAAGCCGATCACAAGATATCCCTTGGCCTCAAGCAGCTTAAGGAAGATCCCTGGCTGAACATAGATGAAAGATATAAGGTGGGTGACAGGATTTCCGGAAAGGTGATAACCATTATCAATACAGGTGCCTTTATTGAGGTTGATGAAGACATAGACGGATTTGTAAGGAGTTCTGATATTTCCTGGACAAAGAACAATCCCAATGCTTTTGATTACTTTAAAAAGGGAGAAATGGCGGAGCTTACTATTCTCGAAGTAAACAAAGAGGAGAAGAGAATACTTCTTGGAATGAAGCAGCTTCTTGAAAATCCCTGGGATACAATTGAAGAGAAATTCCCGGTTGGTTCGGTGCATAAAAAGAAGGTCAAAAAGATCGTTAAGTTCGGTATGTTTGTTGAGCTTGAAAATGATATTGACGGACTTGTGCATGTATCTGATCTCTCCTGGAGTGATGAAAAGAAAGATGCCGCGGACCTCTATAAGGTTAACGATGAGGTTGAAGTCAAGATACTTGACATCAACAAATCCGAGATGAGGATCTCCTGCGGTATCAAGCAGCTTACCAAGTCACCCTGGGAAGTTATCAGTGAAAAGTACAGGCCCGGGACTATTGTTGACGGAGTTATCTCAGGTATAACCCAGTTCGGTATCTTCCTCAAGCTTGAGGAGAATGTAGAAGGGCTTGTTCACGTATCCGAGGTATCAACATCGAGGATAGAGAACCTGGAAGATCATTTTAAGGAAGGTGAGAGCCTGCAGGCAACAGTTCTCGGTGTTGATGTTGAGAAGAAAAGGCTTTCATTGAGCATCAAACAGTTCGAAATAAAATCGGAGAAGGAAGAGCTTAAAAAGATACTGGATAACACAGGATCACGAAAGGCCACTCTTGGCGATTTTGTAGATATTAAACTGGAAGATAAAGAATAGGTATGGCAAAGATAAAAGTCAGAAAAGACATAGAAATAGAAAGAAATCCCGTTGAAAGGACAATTATGAATGCCCGGGATTTCATTAAGGATAACAGGAAAAAAACTGTAAATATACTAATTGCGGTGGGAGTTCTTGTGGTAGCATTGATTATCGGGCTGCTCTACTATTCAAACCATCTTGAGAAACATCTTGCTATCTATGAAAAGATCATGGACAACTATGAAAAGAACAGAGAGAAGGACCCGGAAATTACAAAGAAAACCCTTGAGGACCTCAAGACACTTTCAGGTTCTGTAAAGTTTGGGTTTGTTGATGATATTGTCAATTATCACATCGGGAACCTCTACTATTCAGAAAAGAATTATAAGGAAGCGCACAAATTCCTGGTCAAATTTTCCGATACGACCGGATCTGAACTGCTTGCTTCTGTTGCCCTTAACAAGGCGGCGGTTGCCCTGGAAGAGGGTGGTGATTTAAAAGGGGCATTGAGCATTTACAAAAAGATAGAGGCTGATTACAGTGACAGCGTCATTGCCGACCAGGCATTTTATAATATGGGAAGGCTCTATTCAATGCAAAAGAGAAAAGAAGATGCGGTCATCTATTTTAATCGTGTTATTTCACTCTTCCCTCGATCAGCCTTTGCTGAAAAGGCAAGAAAGCGGCTTTTCCTTGTAGGGCTTTAAAACCTATTAATTTTACACTGGTGAACATTATTAGAATATCCTGAAAAATTTTGTTGACATATCCGGATATGATTTTGAACATCACTAATTATTATTAAACGAACGGGAGATAGACGTGGCAGTACCAAAGAGAAGAAAATCAAAATCAAAATCAAGAATGAGAAGGTCTCATGATGCTATTGGAGTGCCTTCTTTAAGGCCATGTCCCAAGTGTAATGCATACGTCATGCCCCACAGGGTATGCCCGGAGTGCGGCTACTACAAGGGGCAGCTGGTCGTAGAGAAAAAGATGAAGATAAAAGACTGATTCTTAAATCAATTTCATGTAAGAGGGATGCTGGTGACAGCATCCTTTTTTAGTTTATTGAATATGGCTACTCAGCTCTACTGATTATTCTTAGCCACGCCGGGGAACTTAATAAAAATAATTGACAGAGGTTTTCTTATAACTTGACAGTTTATAACAGTCGATAATAATTGAAGGCAGTATATGATACATAAATTACAGATTAAAAGAACACTGGGAAATCCTGGTAATGTCAAAAGAAGATAAGTCCAGCCCGAAAAAACAGAAAGAGAAGGCGCGAAAGAGCCGGTCCCGGCAGCTTTCAAAACTTGAAAGCATCCTTAATATCAAGTTCAATGACAAACGCATATTGAATACGGCGCTTACTCACAGGTCATTCATCAATGAAACGGGGAATGATGTAAAGGACAATGAAAGACTTGAACACCTGGGAGACTCAGTGCTCGGATTTATTATAAGTGAATATCTTTTCAAGAGATTTCTTGAGTACCAGGAAGGGAACCTGGCAAAGATGAAATCGGTAATCGTTTCCGATGAATCTCTGGCAGTCGTCTCCTCAAATCTCAATATTGGCGGGTTTATCCTTATGGGCAAGGGTGAAGAGCACAGTGGAGGCAGAGAGAGAATATCCATACTTGCAAATACACTTGAGTCCCTCATTGGTGCCATATACCTGGACCAGGGACTCAAACAGAGCAGAAAGTTCATACTCAAGCATTTCAAGAAGAAGATTGATAATGTAAGCAACCAGGCGACCCTTACTGATCCCAAGACCCGGCTCCAGGAGTATGTCCAGAAAAAATATAAGAAAAGCCCCGTATACGAAGTTACCGATGAAATTGGGCCGGCGCATAGTAAAGAATTTATCGTAAGGCTTCTCATAAACGGCAGGGAGGTCTCCAATGGCAGGGGGGGCAGCAAGAGGAAAGCCGAGATGAAAGCGGCGAGGGATGCCCTTGAAAATATTGATAAGGATACGAACAGCTTTTGAATGAGAATGGAAAAAATGTCAGGGTCAGGGTAGCCGGCATTATTGTGGATGATAACAGGCTGCTGCTTATATCCCATAAAAAAGGACCGGATATTTACTGGCTGCTTCCCGGAGGGGGAGTGGATTTTGGCGAATCTCTGGAGGAAGCTCTCGTCAGGGAGTTCAAGGAAGAGCTCAACATAACAATTAATGTTCACCGGCCGGCATTTATCTGCGATTCAATAGATCCTACCGGCGAGAGACATATTATCAATATATTTTTCCACTGCTCATATAACAGGGGAGATTATTCCATCGGGCAGGAGGAGAGACTTCTGGGGTATGAGTTTTTCACCAGGAAGGAGATAGAAAAAATAAAGATCTTTCCCCCGGTTAATAACGAGCTGATTTCAATAATGGACGGCAAAGAATGCGAAATTTATATTGGAAAAATGTGGCGTAAGTGAAAGAACTTGTTGTCTCAACAGGTGAAAAGAGTTACAGTGCGGTCATCGGAGAATCATCACTTAACCGGGTAAATGCTATTGTTGACAAACTTACTCCTGACAGGATTGTACTGGTTGGAAGCTCACGGGTCTTTTCTCTGCACAGGGATTATATTGAGGATTCCCTGGATTTTTTCGGAGAATGCACCACCTTTCTCATGGATGATTCTGAAAAAAATAAAAATTACGGCTATGCCGGCGGCTTTCTGGAGAAGTTTATTGAAAGCGGCCTCAGCAGAAAGTCGCTTGTTGTTGCCATAGGCGGAGGTGTTGTGGGAGATTTTGCGGGATATCTTGCGGCCCTCTTTATGAGGGGTATTTCCGTAATCCAGGTTCCCACAACTCTGCTTGCCATGGTCGATTCAAGCATAGGAGGCAAGGTCGCAGTCAACCTTTCCCATGGGAAGAACATGGCCGGTGCTTTCCATCAGCCGGTAATGGTTGCAAGCGACATGAGGTTTCTGGAAACCCTCCCTGAAGATGAACTTAAAAACGGGCTTTCCGAAGTCCTGAAACATGGTCTTCTGGGTGAAGAGAGGACTCTCAACATTCTTGCTGATCATGATCTTGAGAGTATTCTTAATACATCCGTGATGGAAGAGCTTGTAGAAAGAAATGTGGCATTCAAGGCATCTGTTGTTTCCGGTGATGAAAAGGAGAGCGGCAGGAGGGCGATACTGAACTTCGGGCATACTACTGCCCATTCAGTGGAATCTCTTATGGAATACAGCGGTATCTCCCATGGACGGGCAGTGGCAATGGGGATTGTTGCGGCAATGAAGATATCCGGAAGAATGGGATGGATCAAAGAGGCTGATATTGAATTTGCGGAAAAACTTGTTGAAAAGTACCGGTTGTTCAATAGAATCGACAGGCTTGATCCGGAGAAGCTTATTGACCATATGAAATTTGACAAGAAAAACTACGGGGGAAAGATAAAATTTGTCTTACTCAGGGGAATGTTTCACCCGGAATTCAATATTGAGGTTGATGAAAAATTATTAAAAGAGGTCCTTTCAGGTCTCTTCGCCTGAATTATTGTATCTATTTAATATGGCTAAAATTTACTTATCTTATAAAAGATCAACAATATATCCCCGCCGCCGAAGGCGGCGGGGATATATCGGTTAGTTTTTTTAATTGAGATAATGAGTCATATCTGAGTAGTCAGGAATTTATTATTATGAATGTCATTAATTATACAATGCGGGACTATGGCGGAATAAAGATAATGGACCTCGCGGGGAACCTCAATTCAAACACTATCAGCGGTTTTGAAATTGCAGTAAAATCAATAATAGACAAAGAGAGCCTGATACTCAATATGTCTAATGTGGTTATGATCACCACAGCCGGGATTACATCCCTTATTGATCTTTCCTATTTTGCCAAGGAGAACGGGGAGAGACTTATCATTATGTGGCCCAGTGATGAACTTATTAATCTTACCGATACTCTTGAAGCGTATTCAGCCCTTATCTTTGCCGACAGTCCCGAAGAGGGTATAACAAAGATTAAACACTACGCGGAGTAAAACGTCCCGCCGGTTAATCTTCCGGGAAAATATGCACCTCCGGTTTCCCGTTATAGATATTTCTGGAGATCAGAACATCAGCCCCGAAATACTTCTTCACGCAATCGGCATCAACCATATGGGGGGGGCCGTCTTCGTAAACGGTTCCCTCGTCCATAATGATTATCCTGTCGGCAGTCTGCAGAAGAAAGTTGAGATCGTGGGAAGCCATTACCACGATCCTGTCCCCGTTGAGTGTGTATTTTAATATGAGTTTCCTTATGAGGGCGGTTGTATAGATGCTTAAACTTTCCGTGGGATCATCCAGAACAAGGACTTCTCCTTCCCTGATAAATGAGTGTGCAAGTCTTACGGATTTCATCAGGCTGTCAGAGAGTGTTCCCAGTTTCCTGTCACCTATGGATTCAAGATCAAGGGCCTTGAGATAATCTTCGGTAACCTGTATGTCGTAATCAGAAAAGGGCTTGAGCATGCTCTTGTAGGTGATCCGTGAAAGGAGAGAAAAATTATAGACCGAGTCATCGGGATTGTCCGGTGTTTTCCCGTCCATATATGAAATGATCTTCTGCAGATCGCTTCTCATATATGAGATCAGTTTCCTGCCGTTGTGCAGGACTTCGCCCTGGTATTCTTTAATGACGGCTGCCAGTATCTTTAAGAGGAGACTCTTTCCGCAGCCCCCCCTCCCGGTGATACCGATAATCTCACCGTCGTTGAGTGCGAGGTTAATGTTTTTCAACAGATGCCTGTCATTGTAAGTGAAATTGAGGTTTTTAATTTCTATCATAGAGGTAAATCCTTCTTCTCATTAAGAGTAAGTAGAGAATGTATGATGCTGCTATGGAGAGCGCAGATGCCGGTACTTTCCCATAAAAAAGTGAAACCATCACAATAAGCTGTGTATAGGCAAGGGTTATCATTATAAACTCCAGCTGGTACAGGCCCTCCTTTCCGGGCCTGTGGTAATAGAGTGCCGTACCCCCGGCAATTCCGGTAAGGAAAAATGCCGCTGTAAACACTACGGATCTGAAGAATGTCACAATGAGCCTGAGCCCTGTGTAGTTTATTCTCACAGACCTGAAATAGGCGGGGCCGTGGGAAAATAAAAGAAGTTCGGGTTTCAGAATGAGGTAAAGCAGTGCAGAAAGCAAAGCAAGTGTTGCCGGGATGACCAGAAAGAGAGGTTCGGGATTCGGCAGAGTCAAATATCCCAGAAGGACTTTTGTAATAAGACTGCTGTTAAAACCGGGTATTTTGAAAACTGAGAAAACAAGGAGTACTGCGGAAAAGATATTTATATAGATACCCGCTGTGCATGCTTCGGATCCCTTTTTGATAAGCACCCTGTTGAAAAAAATATCAGACAGAAAAACAATGAGGACCACGGCAGGGAAGAGAAGAGAGAGGTTTTCAGATAACCGGCTGCTTACGGCAATTATTGCCAGCAGAGCAACAGATGCTTCTCCTGACTGTATATAATCGGAGTTATACCTGTAACCGATACTGTTGATTTTTATATAGATAACATAAAAGAGGGAACCCAGTGAATAGAGGAGCAGGAGTACCGGACCTGCATGAAATGTATAATTAATAATGTACGCTGCAGCGAGGAGTATTAATGCGATAACAGAATTACGGGGACTGTGCTTAACATATTTGTTCACTTCTCTGCTCAAGCATTATCTCCTCTCACTGGTATGACTCTTTTCCTGTTCCCCGGTACTCTTCTCCCGGGGAGCTGTATTCTCCAGCCTGTTCTTTTCTAACTCGGCCTTTTCTCTCAGTTCTTTATCAAGCTTCTCTTTTTCAATTTTTTTTACAAGCTTTGAAAGAAAGCTGTGTTCTTTTGCCTTTTTATAATATTCGTCATGGTTTATTAAAGACTTCAGGAGTTCTTCCGCCTTCTCTTTTCTTTTGCTCAGGTAATAAGCCTTGCAGAGCATAAACCTGTTCTCATTATCAAGTGAGAGCTTTTCAAAAATATCCACTGCGTGATCATACTGTGCGGTATAAAAATATGATTTTGCTTTTATGAGGAGTATTTTGTAATTGTTCAGCTCATCCTTCAGTGAACCGGTGATCTCCAGAACTCTGCCGTAGTTTTTTCGGGCAAAGTGTTTTTCTGCCAGTATCTCAAAGGCCCTTAAATACCTGCTGTTCGACTTTTTATCTCCCTTGACTGTCATATCGAATAACCGGTCAAAATAGGAAACAGACCGCCAGTCATCCTTCTTGTAGTAGATACTCCCGATTTTGTATATGATGACCGGGTTGTTGTTGTCAATTTTCGATGCTTTCAAAAGGGCCCTGAGTGCCCCATCATAGTCATTGAGCTTGATGTTTATAGCTGAGAGAAGCAGCAGGGGCTCCAGGGACTTTTTATGATAATTAACTGCGTAGTCGATATCCTCCCTGGCCTTTTCCAGGTTCCCCGTGTTATAGTAGGATGTTCCTCTCTTGAGCCTGAGCAGGTACCTGGTTTTCCCCTTTATGAAACCGTATTCTATGGCCCTGTCAAAGTGCCATGCCGCTTTTTCATAATTCCTGTTATTGAAATAGATATCGGCCATTATCATATGGACCTCCGCGTAAAAGGGGATCTTATTGGAAATATCCTCCAGGTAGTTCAGGGCCGTTGAGGTTTCCCCTTTTTTGTATGCAGACATGCCCAGTTCAAATTTTGGAGCAAGGAATGCAGGCTCAATTGATACTGCTTCACGAAATTTAACTTCTGCTTCGTCAAATTTTTTTCTTTTTTTTAGTCTTATTCCGGCTTTATATTTTGCCACTGCTTCCGGGTTGTCTGTCCAGAGTGACTTGTTGATAATACCCTCAATTTTTTTCCTGGCGCCGTTGTCCTTGAGCTTTTTCCAGAGATAGAGGCTCGTTTTTACCAGGTTATCATAGTCTCCGCTCATCTCCGCAAGGACAATGAGGTTCCAGAAAGCGTTCTTTTTATATTTCTTCGTCGTATGCAGCGTTGCGGCTTTCTGGTAATATTCCATTGCCTGTTTATAATTTTTCTGCAGCTTTTCGATCTCACCAAGGAAGTAGTAGGAATCTCCATGTTCATGTTTTTCTACCGCCTTCAGGAACATCTCCTTAGCCTTATCATAGTTTTTGTAGACAAACTGTGTCCTGCCCCTGTTGTAATATCCTGCGTGCAGGGACACCAGGGGGAAGATGAGAAGAAAGAAAGCCAGGATAATTTTCAATTTATTTTTGTTCATATTTAATTAAATAGTACCAGATTTTTTGAGGATTCTCTGCATGAGAGCAATATATACCGGAAAACCGTGATTTTGAAGTTTCCCGTTAATGGTGCCATTTGTCAAGATATATTAGATTAATATTTACCGTAAACAGCACAGGGTTGTAATTGAATAATTGTTTGACTACAGGATGCCGGGAAATAGTGTTGTGAACGGGACATTTCAGGTTTTTAACAGGAATGAGCTTAAATGGATAAGTCAACGGGAATTAAGAAATCATCCAGTGTGGTCAGGTCAACAGGTGTTGTTGCCGCATCAACACTTGCCAGCAGGGTACTCGGTTTTATCCGGGACATGCTTATGGCTGCGGTCTTCGGTGCAAGTGGGGCCACAGATGCGTTTTTTGTTGCGTTCAGGATCCCCAATATGCTGAGAAGGTTTGTTGCCGAGGGGACACTCACAATATCCTTTATCCCGGTTTACACCGAAGTGCTTATGAATGACGGTGAGAAGGAAGCCGGGGATCTTGCTTCACGGGCATTGACTCTGCAGATGCTGGTTATTGCCGCGCTTATATACCTGGGAATAATATTTTCACCTGAAATTATCGGCGTCATTGGTTACGGTTTCAGGGGAAGTGAATCCTTTGGTCTTGCCGTGGACCTGAACAGGGTCATGTTTCCCTATCTTTTTTTTGTGGGATTTGTGGCATTCTCCATGGGAATCCTCAATTCTCACGGCTATTTCTTCGCACCTGCCTTTTCCCCTGTGCTTCTCAATGTGGGAATGATATCCGGGATCCTGGTTTTCAGCCGTTTTTTTGATGAGCCGCTCTACGGGGTTTCGGCAGGTGTTCTCTTTGGCGGATTATTCCAATTAATTCTTCAGATCCCTTATCTGGTTAAGTCCGGCTTCAGGCTGAAGGTAAGTATTAATTTCAGCCACCCCCAGCTTAAAAAGATCTACAGGCTGCTGGCGCCGGCTTTTTTCGCCAACGGAATAATACAGATAAACATACTCATAGGAACAGTAATGGCCTCAACGCTGGATTCGGGAAGTATTTCCTATCTCTACTATGCAGACAGGCTGACCGAGATTGTACTGGGTGTATTTATTATATCCATCGGCAATGTGATCCTTCCCGAGATGTCCCGGTTGACTGCGTCTGATAATATGGAGAGGTTCAGGGAACTCTATACGCGTTCGCTGAAATCAGCACTCTACCTGGCGGTACCGGCATCTCTTGCGCTCATGACAATAGGTTTTCCCATAATATCGGTACTCTTCATGCGGGGCGAATTTGCTCATACAGAAGCAAAGTTGACTGCAAAGGCTCTTTTTTACGCCAGTATTGGGATATCGGCCATATCTGTAAACAGGATTACCATTCCGGCTTTTTTTTCACTCAAGGAATCGAAGAAACCCGCACTCTCCGCAGCAGCGGCACTTTTGGTCTATGTTGTATCGGGTGCTTTCCTTATGCAGACCTCACTGAAACATGCGGGCCTGGCACTTGCAGGTTCCCTGGCGGCAACCGCACAGATGTTCCTTCTCCTCATATGGCTGAACAGACTTGCCGGAGGTATCAGGCTTTTCCCGGTACTCAGATCCTTCTTTAAATTTCTTGTTTCGGGAATGGTAATGGCTTATGCGGTGAGGAGTATTGCAATCACTGCGGACTGGGGGGGGAGCTCACTGCCGGTTAAAGCAGGTGTTCTTGTTCTCATGGTTGCAGGGGGCGGGATAAGCTATTTGGCTGCCAGCCTGTTGATGAAAGCAGATGAGGCTGTCTATCTTTACAAAAGGTTGCGCAGAAAAAAGAGATGAAGACAGAAAGATTCAACAGTTGATTATGGTATTAAGGATATTCTCCACATCTCCCATATCATCGAAGAAATAATCAGGTTCTTCTTCCAGGAGGACTTCCTTCTCTGTCCAGCCAGTTCCCACTGAAATTGAAATACTCCCCGAGTTTTTGGAGCAGGCAATATCATGGACCGTATCGCCGATAATAACCATCCTGCTGAAGTCAATATCCAGGGAGAAAGTGTCCAGCAGCCTTCGACGGGCAATTGCAGGCATCATGTTCCTGTCCCAGGTATCCGAACCGTAAACGCCAAACCTGAAGTTCCCGTAAAGAGAGTGTGACTGGAGCTTGATCTCTGCACTCTTCCTGAAGTTCCCGGTGAGAAGACCGAGAATAATGTCACTCTTTTCATTTAACTTTTCTATGACTTCTTTAACACCGGGTAATATGAGAACGGTTTCCCTGCTTATGAGATTTTCCAGTATACTGAAATACCTCTCCTTAAAGATCTCAAGATTCAGCTCTATCTCTTCCAGAGTGAAACCTTCACTGAGAAGAGATTCCCTCAGGATAAGTTGATCTGTTTTGCCCTGGAAGCTTATATTCTCCATATTTCCGGATGATCCGTAGACCTCCTGTGTAGCCTGAAGGAATGAGCTTTTCCCGGCACCGCGGCAGTTGAGAATTGTTCCGTCTATGTCGAAAAGTACAGCTTTGATAGTTATCTCCTGTTTGCTTTTATTAATCTTTAATACACTTCTCTGTCAATGAATATCATTGACAGAGATCCGGATTTATCAACTCCATTTAATTAATATGCAGTCTATCATATCAAGCAAAACATGAACGAAAAGCCCAACGCTGACTATTCTCAGGCGGGGTACAAAAAAGAGGGCAATGTATGCAGCTGCAGCCCATATTGTGTGCAGAGGATGAAATCCGATACTGCACCTCCCCGGATCATAAACCGGATCTGCCAGAAGGTGATCGAGATCTATGATCAGTGTTGCGGCCATAATCATATATGCCCTGGTAAAGTTCTTTCTGAAAAAAAGGGCTGCTGCTATTGCAGGAACAAGAATATGCAGAATAATATGTAATTCCGGTCTATTCAGATGAGATGCCTCCTCAGGCAATAATGATTCAGACAGTTTTTTTTTCAATAAATATTATGAGGTTGATCTATTCAGTTGACAACGTTCTGTTTTTTCACTACAATCAGAAAACGACTTTGTAACAGGTGTCAACATGAGGAGGCAGAAATGAACAGAAAATTGATACTTGCTTTCTTCGTTCTCTTGATAGCCGGACCGAACGGGTGTGTTCGCTATTATAAATCTTCTGATATAAGGGGCAGATTTAATAAGGTTATTAAGCAATCAAACATCAGTATTAAAAAAGCTGCCGGTGATTATAACAGCAAGAAGGAGGTCTACGGCTCCATTGTCCCCTATGTTGACAGGAAAAATCAGCCTTATCCGCTTCTTCAAAATCATCTGGATAATATGAAAAAGGCCCTGGATAAAATGAAAGGGAGAAGGGCCGTCTTTCATGGACAGAAAAAGGAATTTAACAGAATTGCAGGCCCAAGGAAAAAGATTCAGTCCAACAATCCTGCGTGGAAGAAGTACCATGACCTGAACAAAAGGTTTGAAAATGATGTTAAAATGTTCGTAAAAGAATCCGGGGAATACAGCGCAGCATCGAAAGCATTTGCATCCACTGCAGAAAAATATAAGATAACAAAGATAAACAGCGCAAAAATCAGCGGAAAGATAGACCAGTTTAATAAACAGGTTTTAAAGATTTTGTCGGATTCGGGAAAAAACATTAAAAATGCTTATGCAAATCTCAGGGATCTTGAAGCAAAGGGATACAATAAAAAAGTAATAAATGAAAAGAGGGGACTCCTTGTTCAGATGGAAGATCTCATGAAACAGATAAAAGTAAAAAACAGAGAGATGACCGGTATTGCGGAAGATTTCAGGAGGGAGGCAGGGGAAAAGGGCGGGTTCTGGGCGGGCCCCGGAATGACATCCCATAAAATTCTTATGGATCTGACTGCAAAAGGAAATGAAATAAACGGGCTGGGTAAGCGTTTCACCGCCCTTATAAACAATTTTAATAAAGAGCCAAAAAAGAAATAGATGGTAACTACTCGGCAATATTGCTATTATTAACCTATTTACTAAAATACCAGCAATATGTCATAGCCGCCTTCGGCGGCGGTGACATATCAGTTTTATTTTTTGATTAATGATTATTTTTAAACATAGCTGAGTAGTTAGAATAGATGTTATAATTCAATAACAGTTCCCGTTTGAAATTTATCGAGATGCTCTCCCAGCCTGGATTTCATGATATCAAAGGCTCTCTCCCCGGTACAGTGGCCGGTATAGATTTTTTCGATGTTCCTTGCAGCGATAAAATCAGCTATCTCTTCCACATTTTCTCTTTTCTCAGAGAGATTTTTGGTAATGGGGTTCATGAGGTGAAAGCCGCCGATTATGCTTCTTATTTTTTTCCCGGGGAAGGCCTCTTCTGCGGAGGTTATCATATTGAGAATGCCGTTGTGTGAACAGCCGGTCAGAAGTGTTATGGTCCCGTCACGATTTTCAAAAACAGTGATCAGTTCGTGGTTGAAGGTATCGGGGAAGTTCTTTCCCTCTTTCTTCAGGAAAAGCCTTCGGTTCCCCGCAGGCCGGGGGTAGGTGTCACAGCTGTTTTTCAGAAGTGTAATTCCCTGAACGGGGCTTATCTTTTCTTCAATATAGGTTACCCGGTCTTCATATTTTTTCAGGATGCCTTTTTCCAGACCTATATACTTGTAGAGCATCGGGGCCGCCTTCGCATAACATGCAGTTTCAGCATATTTTGAGACAAAAATCTGCGCTCTGCTGTTGATTGAAAAAAAAGCTTTTAGGCCTCCTCCGTGATCGTAATGAGCATGGGATATGATAACAGAATCAACGGTTGAGAGGCTGATGTTGATTTTTTGACTGTTTCTCAGGAAGAGATCGCTTGAGCCGGTATCGAAGAGAATATTATTGCCGTTATATTCAATGAAGAGGCTGATACCATGCTGCGCTTTCAGTAATTTATCAGCCAGGGTATTTTCAATAAGGGTTGTAATTTTCATGGTGTTTTCTCTTTTTTATCCATAACCTCACAGTAATAATGAATAAAATCAAATATTTTTTAATGACTAAAAAAAATATTTTAATACGATTAAATTGTTCCAGGATTCACCAGGTACTTGACAAAATAATATTACCGTGTATTTTCTGCCTGCAGGGAAACAGGTTAGGAGCAGGATAAGAGCTGTGAAAATCGGGAAAAAAGAGAGTGAAGTAAACTGCGGTAATTGCGGTGCCTCAATTGGCCATTCTGATGCAGTGTGCAGATACTGCAACACCCCGGTCATCAAATCCTCTGACCTATCAGAAAAGGAGAGTGAGAACCTCGAAGCATTTATCGGGGCAGTGGAAGGAAAGTTCAAAGCCGTTGAGGGCAAGTCCTGGATACAGGGTGTCGTCTTTTTCCTGCTGGCTGTCATGGCAGTTGCTTCATACTTTTTCTATTCAAGTCTCTTCCTTACTGCCATTAAACCCATCGTTCTCTCGGCAATTACCGGGCTTATCCTTTTCATCTTTTTTGGTTTCACGCTGGAACTGACCGACGGCATTGCCTTCAGAAAGCTCTACAGGAACGAGATAAAAAAGCTTATCGATGACTACCTGGAAGAGATGAAATACAGCCGGCATCTCTTTGATCTCACGGCCCACAAGGTGCTTCCCGGTGATGCAATTTTAAGAAAATTTCTTTTTAAGTGATGAAGCAAAAGTCGTTTATTAAGATAACGTCCCTGGCAATAGCGGCATGTTTTCTCTGGTCAACAGCCTTTGTTGCGGTAAAAATCGGTTTGAAATACTCGAACCCCTTTTATTTCTCAGGGCTCAGGTTCATGCTTTCGGGACTGGTGCTTCTCCCGTTCTGCGGAAATTTATTTTCCTTTATTAAAACAGTTTCCTCAAATATAAGGCTGATACTGATCCTGGGCTTTCTGCAGACATTCGTGCTTTACGGCATTTTTTTCTATACCATGACATTCATATCCGGTGCCCTGGCGGCCATACTCATTGGTTCGGCACCGCTGATTACAGCAATCACTTCACACTATGCAATGGACGATGACGAGATGGACCTCAGAAAGACACTCTTCCTTTCCATCGGTATTATCGGTGTGGTCATACTGAGTATAAGCAGGAAACCGTGGACAGGACACGGGTTGAAGGAGTTTGCGGGGATGCTGTTTCTCCTTGTGGGTTCAGTCTCTTCGGCAATGGGAAATATTATTGTGGCAAAGGACAAAAAGGTAAACCCTCTGGTTCTTAACGCGGCCCAGATTTTTATCGGCGGGTTTCTCCTGTTTGTTCTTTCGATTATTTTTGAAGGGAGGCCGGTTTTAATACATAGTCAGAATTTTTATTTTGCTCTCGCGTGGCTTGTGTTTATTTCGGCCACGGCATTTTCAATCTGGTTTGTTCTCCTCTCAACGCCGGGGGTCAAGGTTTCCGAATTAAATATCTGGAAGTTTATTATTCCCATAAGTGGCGCGGGTCTCAGCTGGCTGATACTGCCCGGGGAAAATCCCGAACTCCTCCCTGTGGCAGGGATGTTCTTTATTGTTGTCTCAATAATACTGGTCAACCGGTATTCTCTGAAAAAGGGAAGCTCTTAGATCATCTGCTCACCGAGATCTTTATCCCGGGTTGCTTTGTCACCGTCTTTCGTTCATCCGCGCTCTCTCCCGGGCAAGTTTTTTTAAGGGGCCCCTGTAACCCAGTTCCGTGTAAATGGCATATGCCTTTCTGTACATCCTCGCGGCTTTTTTTCTGTTCCCCGTCTCTTCGTGATATGCCGCAAAGTTGATCAGAAGTGTTGCGTGTTTATAGGTATCTTCCCTGTCAAGCTCCCGGATCATCTCCTCGGCTTTCCTGTAATTTTTCAGGGCTTCGGGATAGTTGTCCATCATCCTGTAGATGGTTCCGATGTTCACATAGCTTGAATCATAGAGTTCCGGGTTTCTTTTCCGGAGCATGCGTATGATCCTGTGGGCTTCCCGGTAAAACTCAAGTCCCTTTCGGTATTGTTTTCGGTCAGAGTAAACATTCCCGATATTTACCATTGTGTCGGTATAGCCTATGGATTCCTCAAGGCCGAGCTCGTTGTATATTGCCTTCGACCTGTTATAGAAGGTGAGGCTTTTTTTATAGTTATTCTTCATGAAATAGGTGTTGCCCAGGTTCAGCATAAGAGCGGCATAGTTAGTTGTTCTCTCCTGTCCGAGGCATTTCAATATTTCCCCGGCCTTGAAGAGAAGTTTCCGTGCTCTCTCTATCCTGTGCTGCTTCCCCAGAGCAATTCCCTTCATCATAATGATATATGCGTATTTGTATTCGCATTTTTTAATTTTTTTGAGTATTTCCCCCGCCTCCTCCAGATAATTCTCTTCAAGCTTTGTGTACTCTTTTTTCTTTTTTTTATACTCTTCCGAGAGCCGTCCCGCGGTCTGGCTTGCTTCAAGGTAGGCTTCAAAGTAATGGGGATCCAGCCCGAAGGCTTTTTTGAAATTCTCAAGGGCTTTCACTCTGTCTGTTATCCGGTTTTCAAGCCCCAGGGAGTAGTACTGGTATGCAGTGAACTTCCTTGCCGGTTTATTACGTAAGCTTCTCTCTTCTTTTTCGGATATAACCAGGGGGGGGAGATCTGCAATATCGATCTTCTTTTTCCCGCGGAGCAGTTCGATAATTATCCTGTTCTGCAGATCCAGTATATTTTTTACCGCCCCATCCAGTTTGAGAGATTTAACAAGCTGAGCGCTTTTCACGTCTACAAGACGTGCGGATATCCTTACCCTTTTCCCCGATACCTGCAGACTGCCGGTGAATATGATATCTGCTCCCACAAGACTTCCTACTTTCGCAATATCTTTCTCCTCCAGGGCTCCTGCCATGCTGAGCTCAAGTTCCCGGACAGCATTTTTTCTGTCTGCTTCGGAAAAGACATTAAAACTCTTTATCTTCATGAGATCGGAAAGAACTGTTTCCGTGAACCCCCGGGTCAGCCAGTTATAGTTTTTTGGTCCTTTGTACTCAAAAGGGTAAACAAGCAGGTTGACTTTTTTTGCAGCAGACAGACCCGTTGAAAAGGCCATGAAGGCCATGATCATCAATGATGTATGGAGGAGGAGTTTTTTTATGCTTTTCATGTTATACCCCGGACGAAAATATTGGAAGCCGGTAATAGGAGAGTCACTAAATACCTATCCGTCAATAACAATTCCTCATGAGGAAAAAACAGAAAAATCACCTGACCGGTGTAAATTACTCTTGATTTAATATGAAAAGGGTGAAAGGGTAGGGATCTTGAGATCTCACAAGGGGGAGGAAACCCGTTGAAAAAAAAATCTTCGGTGTTGGTTATTCTTGCACTTTTTCTCATTGCCGGAACGGAAGTTCTCCATGCAAAAAAACTGAATATACTTGTAAATCCCTTTCGGAACAGGGGCAGCGACAGCTACTCCTGGATAGCGCATGGAATATCCGATACGGTTATATCTGACCTCAATTCCATCAGAGGCATCAATGTGATATCCGATGAAGACAGAGAAAAAGCCATGAAGGAGATGGAACTTGGCCAGACCGGTGTTTTACAAGAGGCGGTAATGGTTAAAATCGGAAGTCTTACAGGATCTGATCTTGTCTTTTCCGGTGATTACCGTGTCTCCGGTGAAGACGTCAGGGTCGATGTGAAGCTGATCCAGGTCAAAACCGGGGAATTGAAAAAGAAAATTTCCCTCCGGGGAAAACTCAGGGAGATCTTTCTCCTGCAGGATCAGGTCGTACTGGCGTTACTGACAGAATCGAAAAAGATAAAAATTAAAAATGTTGATCCCGTTGACATTAAAAATGAAGAGATCGGGAGAATAAGAAAAAAATATAAACCCGCTTTTACGGCTTACCAGTGGTATTGCAGGGGGCTTGAGGCCAGATATGTTGAATCTGATAAGGCCATGACATTTTTCAGAAAAGCCATCGGTATTGACGGCAATTACACGGATGCTCTGCTGAAAGCGGCCTATGTATCGGGAAGTACCCTTGACAGGTTTTCAGAAGCCCTTGGATTCCTCAAAAGAGCAGATAAAGTATTGAAAAAACGGGGTGAAGTTCATTCCGCGAAGTACGCCTATATGCTGAGGATATACGGTACTGTTTCAACGAAAAAGGGAAAACATAAGGAGGCTTTGAATTATTACCACCGGTCCCGGGAACTCTATGAAAAACTGAAACTGAATGAGAGTGTGGACTATTCCATACTCCTTACTTATCTCGGACAGCAGTACAGCTATATCGGGGATATTGACGAGGCCCTTGATTATTACTTCAGGTCAAAGGACCTCATGGAGCTTTTAAAGATAGCGGATTCAAACGCCTATTCAGCCCTGATGAACAACATCGGAATCGCCTATGCTTATAAGGGGAAGTACAGGAGAGCGTTAGAGTTCTATATGAAATCAAAAGAGATAAAAGACAGGCAGGGGATGACCCGGACAAATAATTATACTCTTGTCCTTAACAACATTGCCACAAGTTTTTTCAGCCTGAATAATTTAGACAAGGCCCTGGAGATCTATCTCCAGGTAAAAAAACTTCTGGAGAGGCTGGGGCTGAACAAAACCAGTGAGTATGGATCTGTTCTCATGAATATTGCCAATGTTTACGCGCGGAAGAAAAAGTATGACAAAGCCGTACCCCTTTTCAGGAAATCGGAGAAGATCTGGAGGGAGCTGGGGCTTACCGAAACGCGGTCTTTTGCAAAACTTCTCATGAACCTGGGGACCGCCTACAGGTCAAATAAGCAGAGAGAAAAGGGACTCTCATACTACAAGCAGTCAAGAAAACTCATGGAGAAACTCGGATTACAGAATACATCATCCTACGGGAACCTTCTCCTGAATACAGGAGTCCTCTACTATAACATTAAGGAGAGAAAAACTGCGTGCCGGCACTTTGAACTTGCATACAGGGCCTACAGGCGCGCGAAATTTAAAGGTAAACTATACAAAACTGCAAAAAACTTCACCGGGCAGTGCAAAAAAAATAAATGGTATTGATAGCAGGTTAATTATTATGTATAAAACATTCATCATTACAGTTGTCTCTCTTGTATCCTTAAATTCCTTTTCAGAATTAAAAGCAGGGAATACCGGCAGCACCGCTTTCAAGGACAATTCTTTTACCGTTCAGCTTGGTATTGGCGATGACCTGAGAAAAACAACAGGTGATATAACTATCCCCCTCATATGGGGAAGCGTTGAATATAACATACAGAAAGAACCGAAAGTACCCCTCTCCTTCGGAGGAGTTTTGGGCTATGCGGGGAATGAGGACAGAGTCAGAGTCAATGTGCCTGCCGATGGAACTTATGTATGGGAGTATTCTTACTCATACTATTTGCTGGGAGCGCGTGTAGCCTATCATTTTACGCCATTCATCAGGGTGAAGGACCTGGATACATACGCGGGAGTCTTTCTGGGTTATGTGATAACAGAGGCCGAAGTTAATGAACCGGATGGTGCTCCCTCGGTGAATGACAGAGAAAAAGGCAATTACTCAATCTGGGGGATTTACGGGGGAGCTCGTTATTTTATAACGGATAAAATTGGCGCCTTTCTTGAGTTTGGAGATGTTTTTTGCACTCTCAGTGGAGGAATAACATTCAGGTTGTAATATGACAAAAACCTGTGATTAAGGGGCATCTCCTTAATTTCTTCTTTATAATTTGTTTTCGGTTGACTATTTTTCCTCTCTTAAAATATATAAAACCTGTTCAAGAAAAACTCATGATACCTGGTATTCATTCACTTTTTTCCTATTTCAAGGGACCTCTTGTTATATGAAAACAGCAGGATGTTTGGAAGGGCATAATTTATCAGCATCAGCACTAAATTTATAAGGGGGAGTATAATGAACAAAATCTTATGTGCACTATTTATCATTTCCATAATGATTATATCTACATCTTCAAATGCCGGCTGGAAGGGCAAAGGGGAGAAATGTGTTAATAATGCGGAGTGCGGTTCACAGCTTGAATGCAGTGACGGCGTATGCGTTAAAAAGAAGGAGTGGGATTTCGGCGGATCGGGCAAAACAGGAAAGCCGTGTAATATTGATGCGGACTGTATAGGTTCCGGCAGGTGTGTAGAAGGTTCATTCGGAAAAAAATACTGTTCCGGAAACTAGGAGTATCCATAATGAAAAAAGCAGTTCTTCTCTTACTGGTATTTTTTTCTCTCCAGACTCTGTATGCAGATGAAATCCATCTCAATAGTGGAAAAATAATTAAAGGCAGGATAATCAGGGTCACCGAAAATAGCGTCGAATATGATCCCGAAGGTGAAATTCCCTTTAATATTTTAAAACGAAAAAGTGTCAGCAAACTCAAGTATGATAGCGGCCTGGAGGTTGTTATTTCCGGTGACGGCAAATCTGCAGATCCGGAGAAATTAACAGAAAGCAGGCAGACGGAGAGGAAATTTGATGAGATATACCTCCTGGACGGCAGGGTCTTCAGAGGTGCTGTTGTGAGAATGACAAGTGAATATATCGAATATGTACCCGAAGGTAAGCAGCTGAAGGACCTGCTGCCCCGGGGCCAGGTCAGCAAGATAGCCTATAAAAACGGGAAGGTCATTTTCGTAACTACTTCCGGATCGGGGGGGAGTAAAAGGAAGAAACTTAATAAGGGAAGCCAGGCTGCAAAAGGAGCGCATGAACATGACGGGTTTCTGTTCAGATTGATATGGGGTTATGGCGGCGGTGAAGTTACAGTTGATGATTATATTGGCAGTGATTTGCACTTGAAAGGTATCAACGGAATGATAAGGACCCAGTTCGGATATTCCTTTGGCAACAGTATAAATCTGTTTCTTGATTATGCGGGAATCACTGTTACTGAATCAGAGGTTACATGGGGTGATATAAAAATGGAAAATGCTAATACAGAGTATTTTTCCTCCCAGTTAGGCTTAGGAATTTCCTATTACCTGATGCCGTCTAATTTTTATATTGCGCTGAGTGTTTGTGCTGTTGTTTCAGAATTCAAGGGTGATCTTATTGACACACAGGATGTCTCCGGTATCGGCTATTTTGTTTCAATCGGTAAAGAGTGGTGGGTTTCGAATAACTGGGGGCTGGGGATATCTCTCTACTACTATCAGGAAAAACTGGATATTGATGATCCGGTCATGAGTGAAAAGTACAAGGTTGAAAGCAGAAGCTGGGGGATTGCATTTACCGCGACCTTTAACTGATTTTAAGAAAATTATAGAATAGAGTATGTACTATTCAATTGATAATTGAATTCTTTGTTGAGCAATCAGGCTTTAACGAGTTTAATGAGGGTTATCTCTGATTGCGCGCCCATTCTCGTTAACGGTCCCCAGTATCCCGTGCCCTTGCTCACGTAGAGCCAGGTGTTTCCAATCCTGTGCAGTCCCCTCAGGTAGGACTGTTCCCTTTTTACCAGGTAGTTCCAGGGAAAGTATTGTCCGCCGTGGGTATGACCGGAAATCTGCAGGTGATATCCTGCAGCCGCCGCATCCGATATGGCCCGGGGTTGATGAGAAAGGAGGATCTTTATCTCGTTCCCTTTTTCCTGTTTTATTGCCAGGGCGGGATCGGCCCTGTGGTTTTTAAAGAATTTTTCCCCTGAATAATCGGGGACCCCTGCCAGGAGAAGCTCGCCATTTCCTTTCTTTATTCTGGCGCTTTCATTGAGAAGTGTTTTCATCCCGAGGTTTTCCGCCATCTCTACCCATTCATGAACACCGTTGTAATATTCATGATTTCCGGTTACAAAGTAGTTACCATACCGTGAACGGATCTTTTCCAGTGGCCTGACATCATTTTGTAAATATTCCACGGTCCCGTCGATCATATCCCCGGTATTGACAAATATATCAGGGTCAAGGCTGTTTACCCTGTCTGCAATCTTCTCCACGAATTCTTTTTTAACCGTTGGCCCCGCATGTATATCGGAAACCTGAACGATCCTGAATCCATGAAGCTCATCATGAAGGTTCTCTATGGGTATTTCAATTTCTCTGATTTCCGGTACCTTCCGTGTCTCATGAACACCATACACGGAAAGAAGTGATGTAAAAGACATGACACCGTGATTGAAACCCCTGACCAGGGCTTCTCTTCTGGTTGCACCAAATTCATTGACTCCGCTTGCAGAGTTTGTCATTATATCTCTGACAATGCCGGCAAGCCGGGTTCCTGTTGATCCGATTACCAGTATCAGGTCCCTTGCAAAAAGGTAAAGAAAGAGCAGGGATATAAATCCGAATGTCATATATCCTACCCAGGAGAGAATATCCGAAAAGAATGATTCTTTTTTTCTTGTTCTCATTAAAAGGGGGAGGTAGAGCACAACTATCATCAGCAGCAGTGACAACCAGGCAATATAGTTATACGGATAATCGAGGCTTGCCAGGGGAATAATTTTCCATCCTACATAGCCGTACATGAGTATCAGTATTACAAATGAAATAATAAAAAACATTTAATAGTTTCGTTTCAGATCGGTTTGTGACAACTCAGTAGTATGGTTAAAAACACACATCCCGATAAAAATATTAATAACTTGTCTCCTCCGGTGAAGGCAGAGGGGAGTGATTAGAAATATCTCTGCTGTGCTTAAGTCGTCACATCGGTTCTTGTATTGATTTAATCGGTTATTTTATTAGGAGAGTAAAAACGGATTGTTAAGTTACAATTAATAAATTATGTTTTTCTCTCTTGGTTTTCCCTGAAAAAAATTGAATATTTAGATTTAAAACGGTTCTCTTTCTCCCTTAAAAAGTTATCTGCAATGGGATTGATAACAGCGAAATAAGTAAAGCAAAAAAAAGTGGAAATAATAATATTTTTGTACAGGATTACAGGTATCCCTGAAAAATTATTTTTTTAGGTCCCCTTATAATTTTTTACCGGAAACTGATTACCTGTTTAATGCTTTATTTGTTTTTGTTAACAGCCTGTCCACAAACTCCTTCACATAGGAGTCCCTGCTTCCCCTACAGTAGGCATAGTGGCTGATCAGAGGATTTATCCTGCTCCTGTTTCTTTTAAAATATTTAACTTCCAGGACAAGGTCGTATCCATTTATCCCATTATTAGCAAAATAGTATATTATCCTTTCTCTTTTCCTGCTGTCGATGTCTGCCAGGACGACTCTGAAACCGTTTTTTTGCCTGCGAATATTTGTTTTATCTTTAAGAAGATAATCAAAAAGATTTAGGGTGTCAATCTTTTCAAAGCTCGAGTTGCCTTTCAGAATGCTCTCCTTGTATTCCCTGAATTTCTCTGCACTGCAGAATTTTCCCGGGTCTTTTTCTTTCTGGATTTTTTTGTCCGTAATAAGCCAGTGTGCTGCAACATCAACCTTGCCGTCGGCGTTCGTGTCCTGGATAAGAGTAATTCTCTGCGGTACAGCGTCAAACCTTCCAATAATAATATTGCTGATGTTTCCAATTGATTGAAATATGTTGTAGTTATTGCTTGTAGATGGTACAGGGAGAAACCTGAGACTCTCTATTGAGACAATGTCTCCCGGGATATAGGAACCCGATTTGATGGCATTTTTCATTTTTGCTGAATAAGAATTGTCAGGTATGATAACTATTGAAAGGAATAGAATAAGAAAGAGAGAAGTGAATTTTGATTTCATTTTTTTTACCTCGGTGTTTGTTAAAATTGAATGAACTCTTAACCTGATGTCATATGAGACATAATCCGGAATCATGCCTGGCCGATAAATTATTCATAATTATAATTATTTTTTTTAAAATTGCAAGTGAGGTAAGAATCTTTTTTAAAAAAATTGAATTTATTCATTCGGTCCCTTCCCATTCTCCTCTCGGAGGAGGAATGAGAGCCGGCCCATTCCCGTACTTAATATAATTGACACTAACGCAAATTTTGGTCTATAATTAAAATGTAGTAAGAAGTATTGCTGTACATATTTCCTATGGGATATCATCAGTGACTCACATGAAATTTAACAGAGCACCACTCAAAAGAATTGAAAATGTATTTATTCGCTGGATAATTTTCTTTATTATCCTCTTTATTGTTTTTATCGGATATCTGGTGATAAGCAGTGAAGAGAGGAGCTCTCTTGAATCGAAGATCTTCTTTATTCTGGGAGTGCTCGGTATTGTTTTAATTATTATCATCAGGAAACTTTTTGAAAAGATGATTTTCAAACGGATTTCCCGGCTTAATGAGGCAGTAGAAGCTTTTACTGATCAGAATATGGATGTTCCTGTTGAGGTGGTAAAAGATGATGAGATCGGTGTTCTCGAAAGGGGATTTTCTTATATGCGGGATGCTGTTAATGAAAAAATTGGAAGTCTTACCGATGAAATCCAGAGGAGAAAAAGTGCGGAAAACGAATACAAAATAAGCCAGGATAAATTCAGAAATATCTTTAATTCGGGTCACCACGCAATATTTATCTTTGATGTGGATGGCAGGATACTTGATGTAAACAAAACAATGCTCAAAATGTTTGGAGTTACCCGGGATGAAGCGCTTAAGGGGGATATCCGGTCTTTTTCATCTCCCGAAAACCGGTTTGATAAAATGGATGAAATATGGAGAAGTGTCCTGGATGATAATCCCCATGAGCTTGAGTGGCTAGCCATGAGGCCGGGGGACAGGTCAACTTTTGATATTGAGATAAACCTTAACAAAATACTCTATGAAAGAAGAGATGCTGTTTTAGCAACAGTAAGGGATATCACTCAGAGAAAGGAGTCAGAGAAAAAAGCAGATGAAGATCGGGAGAAATTTGCTATTACATTGAGAAGTATAGGTGATGGTGTTATTGCGACGGATATCCGGGAGAGGGTGGAGTTCCTCAATTATATCAGTGAAGAGCTTACAGGATGGAGTTCAGAGGAAGCCGCTGGCAGACCCATAAGTGAGATTTTTCATTTAATTGATGAAAAAACCAGGGTCAAAGTTGAAACACCGGTGACAAGAGTGATCAGGACCGGGAAGATGATGCTCCTTTCTGAAAATGTTATTCTGAAATCAAAAAATGGCTCGGAATACAACATTGCTGACAGTGCTGCTCCAATTATGGATTCGGAAGGGACTCTGAAAGGGGTGGTGCTTGTTTTTCGTGATGTAACCGGAAGGATAAAGTCGGAACAAGAACTTCTGAAGATCGCAAAACTTGAGTCCCTTGGTTTACTTGCCGGAGGGATTGCACATGACTTCAACAATCTTCTTGCAGGTATCTTTGGAAATATATCACTGGCCAAGAAGAGAATTGATCCCCAGAGCAGGGCTTTTAAAAATATTGAATCTGCTGAAAAAGTCTATGAGAGGGCATCCGACCTCACAAAACAGCTTCTGGCATTTTCCAGGGGCGGCAAGCCGGTAATGGAGGTTGCAGATATCAGAAAAATAATCGAAGAGTCAACACGGCTGGCCCTCAGGGGCAGCAGTGTCCGACTGGAACTTGATTTCCCGGAAAACCTTATGAGAGCAGAAGTTGACACGGGACAGATAAGCCAGGTGATATCCAATCTTGTCATAAATTCGAAACAGGCCATGCCAGATGGCGGGAGAATCCGGATATCCGCATATAATTATGATAATTCAGAAAAGGAGATGCCTGTTCTTGAGAGAATCAGTTATGTTAAAATAACTGTAAGGGATGAGGGAATCGGAATCCCCCGAAAATACCTTGAAAAGATATTTGATCCCTATTTTTCAACCAAACAGGATGGGAGCGGGCTCGGCCTGGCAACTGTATTGTCGATCATTAATAAACATAAAGGACTGGTTACAGTCAACTCTGAACCGGGTGAAGGGACAACTTTTACACTCTATATCCCCACATCGATTCAAAACCGGGATGAAGGAGTTACAGCCGATGACAAACCGGATTCTCTGCCCCCACTGGACGCCAGGGTGCTCGTAATGGATGATGACCCGGTCATTGTAAATGTGATCGAAGATATGCTCCAGGAGATCGGGTGCAACTCTAAGTGTGTAAATGACGGAGTTAAGGCAATAGAGGAATACAAAAAAATGTATGAAGAGGGTATGGCTTATGATATTGTTATTATGGATCTCACAATACAGGGAGGTATGGGAGGAAAGGAAGCAGTAAAGAAGATAAAAGGTGAGTATCCTCATGTAAAGTGTATTGTATCAAGTGGTTACTCCACAGACCCGGTGATATCCAATTTCAGGGATTATGGATTTTCAGGGCACGTGACAAAACCCTTTCTTCTCAAAGAGCTGTATAATGAGATCACCAGGGTCCTTGATAATGAATAGGGAGGTATAATGGATATAAAAAAGATCGTTACGATACTTATGCAGGACAGCAGAATTTTTAAAACATTTACCGAGGAAGAGGTCTTCGATCTGCTCAGGATCTGCAAAAGCAGGTCATTTAAAAGGGGTGAGATTATCTTGAAGGAAGGTACAAAGGGGAGTGATTTTTTCATCCTGGTTACCGGATCTGTGATTATAAGGAAAGAAGGGAAAACCATTGATGTCCTCAGGGCAGGTGAGTGTTTCGGCGAGATGGGTGCCCTGTCAGATATCAACCGCTCGGCAACCATTGAATCAGATGCTGATACGGTTCTCCTGGATATAGATGTGGAAAGGGCTGATGACCTGAAAATCGAAATTCAGGCTAAGCTCTATAAAAATATTGCCCTGGTCCTGGCAGACAGGCTCAGGAAGAGAATTGAAGACATGGTGCGCTGCTCATAATGAAGTTCAGGGAATGAAACATATGAAAGTCCTTGTGCCTGCATATTTTAATCCCCTGAGAAGTCCCGGTGATTGGAACCGGATTGCCCTGAAGGCAGCTGAGATGCCGGACAGGATCTTCGCTATTGTCAATCCCGAAAATGGTCCGGGACCGGGAGTTGATGCCGGCTATACCGCTGCAATCGATAATCTTCGCAGCAGTGGCGGAAGGGTTCTGGGTTATGTCTATACACTTTATGGCAGTAGGAATATTGATGATATAAAGGCTGATATCCACAGCTGGTACAGCTTTTACGATATCGATGGGATTTTCCTGGATGAGCAGGCCATCAATCCCGGTTATGAAGACCACTACCTTGAGATCAGAAACTCTATAAAGGCGAAGAGTCCCGCTGCACTTGTTGTGGGAAATCCGGGGATTACTCCCTCCGAAACGTATCTTTTTAACAACGGCAAACGGGTCATGGATGTTATATGCATCTTTGAAAATGAAAAAGGCTATCTTGAATGGGAAGCACCGGCATGGGTCTTTAACCATGAGAGTGACAATTTCTGCGTACTGACACTTGAAACACCGGTGGGCGACTACAGGGTCTTCTCAGAGCATGCTGCGGCTAACAATGCCGGATGGGTCTGCCATACTGATGATAGCCTTGATCCCAATCCCTGGGATGTTCTTCCCTCATATTTTGAGGCAATGTGCGATTATCTCAAATAAGGGATTCAAACTGCGTTCCCTCCAGGGAATTAATATTAATCGGATTTGATGTACAGCTGCCGGTTTTAAGGTATTCTTGATCAGTAACTCTGATCAGTCCCGAAAGCACCCCTTCCCTCCAGGGGAATAAAGAGATATGACGGATAAACCCGGCTCAGTCCCCTTGCGACCTCATCTGCCACATTGAGCATTGTCTTAATACCGCGGCCGATATAGTCTGATCCTGCGTCTATCTGGAATTCTTTCTTATTTCCCTTTACTCCGATACACTTAATATGACCTCCATGTGTTGGCATGAAGTTGAACTCCTCACTCCTGAGATATTTCTCTATCTCCTGGTGGGGCTTAGTCCCGATCGAGTAGAACAGGGGTCTGTGGCCGCTTCCTGTTATGACTTTTGCCAGATATGTTATATGGTCTCCCTTGTTGAGTGATTCAAGCCACTGTCTGAACCTGTCAGTACAGACCCTGACGCCGTCACGTCTTTCTTTGAACCTGCCGATACGAAAAACCTGCTGAATGGGTACAAAAAGGATTGCCAGATCATCCAGCGTCTCAAGCTCCAGGATCTGCTCCGGAACGTATGTGGTTTTCACAAAACGGAGAATATCTTCCTGTATGAATTCATTTTGTTTAAATAAAGACCAGTCCCTGACGATGTCCAGCGCCTTCCCGGAATTTGGATTTTTCCTGAATGAAGTCGTATACGCAAATATCCTGTCGTCATCTTCCGGTTTAAGGACTCCCTCCCTTGCAATGTAACTTTTCTCTTTCAGGTCCAGAACATTAATGAGAACAAGGTTCTTCTCATCATAATGTGAAAAGCACCCCTGCTGTTCCTTGGCGCTGCCCTTTCGTATCACAACAGTGCCCGGTTGAATTCCCGCACCCTCTGGCAGGTGAATCAGAATATTATTTTCAAGGAATTTACTGAGCATGATTTTTTTCCTTTATTTTAAAAAAATACTTTCATTTTTATATTAATGCAATTAAAAAATATCTTTAGCGGGGAGATATTGTTGATATTTTTTTAATATGTTTGTTTGTGCCAAATAGCTGAGTAGAAACCAATAATTTATATATGGAAACTTTTGCGACTTTTTTACTGGATCTTTTTTCTCAATTCGGCGGAGGAAGGGGTGATTTAAAGAATGAACTGGTCCGTTTTGGTCTGGCAAGTGTCTTCTGGACAATTATTCTTCTTGTAACAGTAAACAGGCTCAGGATAGATAAAAATCCCAGGGAAAAGATCCTTGTCTGGGGGTTCTCAATAGGCCTGGTGCATCAGTCCATAATGTTTATAATAACATCTGTTGCTGTGTTAGGTTTAATTGATTTTAATATCATCCTGGGGGTTATTTCACCTTTTGATCTTTTTCTTTCCAACCTGACTCTCCTGGTTGTTTCATCGGCTTTCATGTTTTTTATTGTAGGTGATCTGAAACAGCTTATTCTCTACTTGAACATCGGTGGAATCCTTGTTGTGCTCTCGTTTATCCTATCTGTTTTTTTATGGATTGATAATTTTTCAGAACTCTGTACTACAGGTTTTTGCTATTCATGGCATCACCTTCTGTCACACGTAATAATATCTTTGATACTCTTATACCCGGTCTCAGTAATAATACAGCACGATATAGGATGGAAAAGGAGAGCAATTGTAGCAGCATTGCTGTTTTATTTTATTAATGAAGTTATTTCGATTTCTGTATATTTTCATAAATTAAACTTTATGAATAACCTGGTTCCCCTGGGGAATAATCTCTATATTCTGGCAATTCCCCTGTTTGGATATGTCTATCTCAGAGAACTCACAGAGAGAACAAAGAAAGCATACAGCAGGGTCAACCAGCTATCTGATGATCTTGTCAGGATAAACAGGGAACAGGAGAATTACATTGAAAAGCTGAAACGAATGGCCGTTATCAGGGATAAACTTCTGCAGCGTTTTGAGGATGCCCGGTATATGACTCTTCAGGAGAGAATGAATCCCCACTTTATTTATAATGCAATTCATACTATACACGCATTGATCCACAAGAACCCGGATAAAGCTGATCTTGCAACAATTAAGCTTTCTGAGATATTCCATTTTTTGACAGACAGATCCTTTGAGTCTATGGTTTTATTTCATGAAGAGTGGACATTTATGATGAATTTTCTTGAATTTGAAATGATCCGTTTCCCTGATGTATTAGAATATGAAACCCGGAAAAACGGTGATTTCGAAAAAGTTATGATTCCCCCCATGACCATTCAACCACTGGTAGAAAATTCAATAAAACATGGAATCAGACAGAGGTCCGGAATGGGATTTATCGATGTCAGGGCCGAAAGGGTGGGAGATAATGTAAGTATCAGTGTTATTGATAATGGGACAGCTCTGAAAGAGAAAGACCTGTTTGACAGGAGTCTCGGGAACATCAGGGACCGTTTGCACTACTATTATGAATTTTCAGACCTGGAGATTTCCAACAGGGATGAGGGAGGTGTGGAAACTGTAATAAGATTCAACCTGAGTTCTCTTAACGTCAGGTAGAAATTTCGTTTCCCTTATGGAGCAGGTGTTTCATTTTCAAATTCATTTGGATCATACTTTATCCCTGTTTTTTCGAAAAGTTCTTCGGACTTTTTTATATACGTCATCCCGTTAATTCCATTGATTTCTTTATAATTATTATCGTTTGATAATAAAAATTTACCGGCATCCAGGTATGTCCTTGCAAGTTCAACGCGGGCATTCAAATTTTCCCCTTCAATTATACTCTTCCTGATATACTTGAAGGCTTTTGTCTGTTTGCCGGTTAAATGGTAGAAAGTGAATACCAGGCGGTACGCCTCAACTCTATCAGATGCTGTTTTGCGGGCACCTGAGAGAAGATATTTTTTTATGACTTTCAGTTCTCTTAATAATTCGGGGATTGATTTTTTCACTTTCTCATCCAGTGCTTTCTTTAGCCGGTAAGAAAAATAAATGAACTTGCTGATCATATAGTAATTAATATGGAAGGGAACTGGGTATATGGCTTCCTTAATTTCATCTGCCGATCTCAGGTAGATTTCAGCTTCGTCCGGTTGCTGCAGAAGTGCGTGGGCTCTGACTTGAAGTGTGAGCAGTACAAAACATACGTTGAGAATATCTGTACTTCTGGTAAAATTAATTCCCTCATCGAGATTTGCCTTTGCCTCCTCCAGTTTCCCGTATTTTATTAATAACCTGTTATGCAATTCGTATTTTAATGCAATTGTATAATCGTGACTGTATATATTCCCTGTGCTGCTGAGTTTATTTACCAGTTCCATTGTTTTCTGATAGTAACCCTGTTCGACCTGAAAATATCCGAACCACAACACAACTGCGGATGAAAAAAAAAGTTCCCCGATTTTAAGGTTCTCATTAATCAGTTGATCATCATATATATTATGGTCCCATTTCCCGGTAAGAAAGTTAAACAAAAGTACGGAAAAATTATACAGAAGTTTTGATCTTTTATCCTCTTCTGTAATATCGTTTTTACAGTAATCGAGTATTTTTTTACTTATCCCGTATGAGATCCCGGTCCAGGCAAATGTGTTGCTGGTTGCAGAGAACATTCCCACACCATTAAATATTTTTTTCAGATTAAAATTGATGAGCATTTTCTGCTGGTATATTGATTCTATAAAAAATCTCCGGGGAGCTACAACGGCAAGAATGGTTAGCCTCTTGTGAAACATGCTGATAATTTCCTGTTCCCTGGAACCGGGCTCCCTGTTGCTTCTCTTGAGGGGCAGGAAGAGATTAAGAAAAAGTATGACAATATTAACCAGGAATTTTAATAACATGAGAAATTTGTTCTGGGGGATCTCATCACCATACTGTTTTAATACCCGGTCAAAGTATTTCAGTGAATTTTCATACTGCCCTTTGTTAAAAAAAGCAGTTGCAAGATTTTTTTCAACGAGAGTAATTTTTTCCCGGTCAATCTTTTTCCTGTTCAGTCTGTTGTATATATTCAGGGCCTCCTGGAAATAGTGTATCGCCTCACTGGAAGCTGATGATTTAAGAGCTTCATTGCCGGCTTTAATCATATATTCTTCGGCTTTATCAGGCTTTTCCGCACTACTGTAATGATAGGCGAGCATTCCGTAGAAGTCCTGGAGTCTGTTCTTGAATATCTTTTCTATTGATTGAGCTACTTCAAGGTGGATCTTTTTCCTTCTATTAACAAGGATTGATTCATATGCCGCTTCCTGTGCCAGTGTGTGTTTGAAGAAAAATTCAATTTCTTCACTTCTTGTGTCTTCAAGTATCAGTTCAACTTTTTTCAGGAGGTTAAGGCGGGTATCAATATTATCAATCCCGCTTGATATCTCCTTAAGTATTTTATAGAGGAAGTTTTTCCCTATAACCGAGGCATTTATTAAGAGGTTCCTTGTATCGTCATCAAGACGTTCAATCCTTGTCAGCAACAGTTCATTCAGTGAATAGGGTATTTTGATTTCATTGATTTTCTGTGTCACTTCATAGATGTTGTTACTGAATTCAAGTGCCCTGTAATCAATAAGTGACCTGATAACTTCTTCAATGAAGTATGGGTGTCCTGAGGATCTGCTGATAATCCGCTCCCGCCATACTTTATCAAGATTCCTGATATCTATAAAGTTGCTCAGCATTTGCTCGCATTCTTTTTTATTAAAGGGAGCAAGTTCAAGTTCTGTGTAATTTTCATGATAGTGTTCCCGGCATCTCCTGATAATCCTGTCCCCGGTATCAGGGTAGCCCGGCCGTGTGAGGAGAATAAATGTGATTTTATGACTTTTTACCAGCCAGAAAAGGGATTCGATAAGACCCAGAGAACTGTTATCTGCCCAGTGGATATCTTCAAATATCAACACAAGGGGTTTGTTGCTTGAACCTTTGATCAGTATCGATGAAATTGTTTTAATGATCATTTTTTCAAGGGCTTCACCCTCAATGTTTTTTATTCTGTCAGAGTATTGCCGGGGAAGATTAATGCCCAGGAGCATACACATAAAGGGTAATATTTCATCTCCACTTTCCGATGACAGTTCATTGACAGAGGATTCTAATTTTTTAAATGCAATTGTATCGGTATCATTTTCATCGATACCGGTCCATTTATTTATAATTTCCAGCACAGGATGAAAACTCAGGTTTCGTCCGATGGATATGGATTTTCCTTCCAGGCATTTGACTTTTTTTACTGTCTTTGAATCTTTAAATTCTGTTATGAGTTTTGTTTTGCCAATGCCCGCTTCACCGATTATCATGATAATTGAACCTGTCCCCTTAATGGTGTTTTCAATTTCATTATCAAGAATTTCAAGTTCAAGTTTTCTTCCAATTATCCTTGAAGTTGTCAATCTTTCAAAATGGGGTTTTGATTGAGACAGGTTTTCCTTTGTGGTGAGAACCTCAAATACAGCTGCCGGATCTTTCTCCTCCTGGTAAGTAACCGGGTTTATGGTTCGGTAAATAATATTTTTTTTTGTTGTTTCGTATGCCGACGGTCCAATCAGTATTTGCCCTTTAATAGATGTTTCTTCCAGTTTCAGGGCCATGTTGACAGCATCACTTTTTGCTTTTTCACCAATTCTCTTACTGCCCGTTTGATATGCTCCCGATTCAATCCCGATCTGAATTTCCAGGGGATGTTCAGAAGAATGATATTTGTTAAATCTGTATATCTCTTCTCTCATTTCAAGGGCAGCTATAATTGATTTTTTTGCGGAATCTTCAGCCCGGGTCGTTGTATTAAATGTGACCATAATTGAATCACCAATGAATTTTTCGGAGATTCCACCATACCGATTAATTATTTCTTCCATTCGAGAAAAACAATCATTCATGAGTGAAGTAATCCGGTCAGGTGATATTTTTCCGGACATTGCGCTAAAACCGGAAAAATTTGCAAACATTACTGTTGTACTGCCGGTTTTTTTAATGCTCTCTTTTTTATTCATGGATACAATATGCTGGTCTATTGAGTTATCGTCTGTAGAATTTTAACTGCTTTGTGAATTTTATTATGATAATAGGGCTAAGTCAATAAAAAAGCTGATTAATGATTGAGTTTTGAGTTATTGATATAAATGGAGGCTTTTTTTTATAGCAGGTCATTATTTTCCGGGATTATCAAATCCCAGGTTTTCATATTCATCTTCAATAAGCTCTCTTGTGTTTTTTAACTGCAGGTTGAGAAAATCATTGTTGAACCTTTCAAGCTCTCTTTTTTTCTTTTTAAGTTTTTCCCCGGATAGGTTTTTGTTTATTGTCATGTAGTCAGGGTAATTGATGTTTATTGATCCGCCGAATACATATGTACTGTATGCTTTTTCCTTGAGGTCAGGGTCATATCTCTCATCGAAAGACATATACATCGCTGTTTTCATCTTTGTGGGGAAAAAACTCTCCGGAAATTCTTTTCGGGGATTCGGTAATCCAAAACAATCTCTCCAGATTGGTGAAAGTTTGCTGTTATCAACCAGTTCATCACCCTGTTGGGACTGATATGCGGATATTACAGTGAAATTATTAAGTTCCGCATAATCCCAGTACTTCTTCCCGATTTTTATTCGGTTTTTCTCCTGGTAAAAGGAGAAGCCGCTGTCATCAAGGGAATTGCAGTTGTGTTCGAGTATCTTCTCTTCCGGGACTCCATACATATAGTTGGAGTAGTAGTTCCAATCAGCCTTTGCGATTCTGTGCATATCCTCTCCGTTTATTTTACTGCCGGGTTTGCTGCTCATATAAGCGAAAGGCCGGTCCCATCTTGATTTTGGAACGTCAATCTGGTAATAACCAAAAAAAACATTAAACCAGTGTGAAAAAGGATCGCAGTATGAACTTCTTTCGTTTAACCTGTGATAACCGCAGGAGAAATTTACATTTAATATAAATTTACCTTTATATTTGTCAGTATTGAATAATCTTTTTTTTGATAACCTGCTTGCTTTAAGGGAAATTAAACCGCATTTTTTAACAACGACCTCAAGAACCAGGGGCCATTGCCATGACTTTCCGAATTTCTTATCATTTAAGTATATTGGCGGAACCAGGGTTCTTCCGTTGATCTCTCCCACCAGAAAAGAATCCTGCAATCCTCTGTACAGCCATTCATATTTTGATTTCATGCTGTTTATTTTCATATCATCCTGTTTTCACGGCCCTTACAAATATATAGTCTATCATTCCATTCTTATGAAGATGTTTCAGAACGAGAGAGATCAGGGAAAGCCCGATTGTTGCAATAAATCCCCTTTGTTTTATCCTGGTTTTTATTGTATTAATACAAAAAACATTCATTGAATAACCGGGAAAAACATTTTGCCCTATTCTTTGAAAGTCAATAATCTCAAGATTTGCATTACGGAGCTGCTCCCTGTATTGAGAATCGCTTATTAAATTATATTTTGGGACCTGCCACAGCCGGGCTGTCATATCGGTAAGAAGGCAGAGATATTTGCTTTTGTTGCTGTTTTCGTTTTTCCCAATAATATCTGTTAGTATAAGCTCCCCGCCTTTTTTTAGCACCCTGAAAGAAGATTTGAAGAATTCGTTTCTGCAGCTGAAATGTACCGGGCCCTCAATACCGATTATATGTGAATAAATGTTATCCGGAAATTTAAGTTTGACTGCATCTCCGTAAAAGAACCTGACATTTTTATCCAGCTTCAGCCGCTTTGCTTTCTGATTGGCATAGTCAACATGTTTTTTAGTGATATCAATACCGTCAATTATCTCAGGCCTGATCTTTTTGTAGTATAAAAATGTTTCCGCTCCATAACCACAGGTAACATTCAGTATCCGGTCCGGTTTTGTTATTTTGCTTCTGTGGATAACGTAATCTATGAGGTTGATGGCGGCGTCATGATAAGATTTTGTATTATTATACCAGTAGCCGAAAGAGAGGAATTCGGAATTCTCCTTTTGGTTTTCATCCTCTGACAGGTCGGCAACACCGTGACCCGTAGAGTAGAACTTTTCTACTTTTTTCGCATGTTTGTCTATTTCTGATTTCATCAGAATTGACCGCTGGTTGTAATGGATTCAGGTTAGAGTAATAATCATTTTAAAAATTTGTCAAGAAAATTTTATTAAATGATTAATAGTTGGCGGAGATTCCCGTTATTTACCGTCTGTCAGTTTTGCTTTATCCTGCATTATCTTCATGTAGAGGTCCACAGTATTTTCAGGAGGTACTCTCTCTTCACCCTTTTTCCTGAGTTCGATTGCATCGGAAGGACAGGCGGGTACACAGACGCCGCAGCCAATACACCTGTGGAGGTCAACTACAGATATGTCATTAACGATCTCCAGTGCTTCCATGGGGCATATGTCCACACAGGAACCGCAGCCGGTACAGGAATCTGCGTCAACATATGAGAAATGGTTGGTGGCGAAGAATTCCGAAGGCCGGGGAAGTCTTTTGGCCGTTGTGAGTATCTCGCATGCGCAGCCGCAGCAGCAACAGATATAATTGGGTTTTTTTGAGTTTGTCGGCTGCAGAACAAGTCCCTCCTCCTGTGCTCTCTCCAGAATGCCGAGTGATTCCTCTTTTGTTATTTCCCGCGCAAGGCCTTTTTCCACATACATCCTGGCTACTCCCCCGAACTGAAGGCATGTTTCCCTGGGATGTGTGCAGTTGTTATCAAGCAGTTCATTACTTTCTCTGCATACGCAGTTTGCTACCGAAAAATAATCCCTGGATTTAATAAGTTCTCTTATATCATCATATGTGGCGATAAAGTTGTCGACTTTAATGCTTTTTTCGATGGGGATGGTTCTCATCTGGGGATGGGGTGTTCTTATAACTTCTTCTTTAAATTCCCCGTGCATATATTCCTGGAAATCTTTCGCGAAATCTTTGGTCAGCCTGCCGACCTGGTATTCAAATATGCCCACGGCAAGCAGGGCATTCGCGTAGACCATCCTGCCTGTCCTGTGATTTTTTGTTCCTGTTATGGCCCCTTTTTCCGAAAGCCTGTTGAGCATCTCTTCCGCTTTCTCCTCGCTGAGGCCAAGTCCCTCAAATTTCGGATAGAGGCTTTCAAGAGGTTCAGGTATCAGGGATAAGCGGGTCGCGAGCTCTGCTTCCCCGGGTTCAAAGAGGTGTTTGAGCAGCCTGATCTCAACTCCCGATTCTGTGGCAGGGTATCCTACGGGAAGTTTGTCAAGGTGCTGCTGAAGTTTCCTGTATACATCATTTATATTTTCCATGATTAGTATCTCCTTATTTTATATTGGTAACTACTCAACTATGTTTAAGAACAATCATATTCATTAAAAAGCTAACCGGCATGTCCCCGCCGTCTTCGGCGGTGGGGACATATTGTTTATATTTTAGTCAATAGGTTGATTATAGCCATATAACTGAATAGTAACCTGAATTGTAATTTATCTTTTTCTACCACCGGGTATATTTTATTTGCAAAAAATCAGACCTTCAACCGGTTTTCGATATGGTCAATGATATGCTTGATGGCTTCCTCTACATGCTTTTTATCACCGGTTGTCTTGGAAAGCATGATGCCGCCTTCGATCAGTGTGATAAAGAGTGATGCAAAACTTTCCGGATCGGTTTTTTCATGTATCTCCTTTCTCCGTATCCCCCTTTTTGTGATCCGCACGACTGTTTCATGCCACATCTTTATAAAATCAAGAACCTTTTTCTTTAAGAGCGGGTTACCGTCATCTGAGTCTGTTGCGGCATTAAGCAGGGGACATCCTCCCATTGCCGCAATCTCATTAAAATACTTGCTATAGGCCCCGGCATAGGCCTTGAGTTTATCAATGGCTGTATACTGTTTCTTTATCTCACTGATTATTGGTTCGGTTATCTGCCTCATGTTGTAGTTGAGGGATTCCAGTGCGATCTCGTCCTTGTTTTTGAAGTTCCCGTAAATGGCACCCTTGGTCATTCCCACGGCTTCGGTTATATCATTGAGGGATGTCCCCTCGTAGCCGAGCTTGTTGAAGAGGAGTGATGCCTTTTCGATAATATACTGTCTCGTTTCTTCGGATTTGCCCATTCTCATTCTCGTTTCACGATGGTATATTAATAAAATATACCAAGCGGTATATAGTGTCAAGAAATTTCTTGTAATTTATTACTATTGTTGAAATTATTCGCAATGAGTTATTTGTGGGGATATGATGAATAAAGATCAGCTAAAAAAGTTCAATGAGCGGCTTAATGACCTTGAAGAAAAAGTTGAGAGTCTTAACAGTCAACTGAATACCCGGGGCAGGATAAATACGGTGCTTGATAATATCCTGCTGGATGATGTAAAATCACCTGATTCAAGTTTTTCCCGTGTAGATAGATGGTTTAACAGGATAGGAATATCCCTGCTCCTCTTTGGAGTCGCTTATTTTTTCAAATACTCAATTGAACAGGGATGGATAACACCGGTTGTCAGATCCGCAATGGGTTTCATCCTCGGTTTTGTTCTGTCATTTATCGGGTACAGGACCTATGATAAAAACCGGGGATTCAGCCAGCTGATGTTCGGAGGTGGAATTGCAACTCTCTACATAACCGTATTTGCATCCTTTTATCTGTTGAAGCTCTTTCCTTTTGCGGTCTCTTTTGTTTTCATGGTTTTGATAACCCTTCACTCGTTTTTCCTTTCAATCCGTTACAGCGAGGAAGCACTTTCGGTAACAGCTGTAATAGGGGGGCTGGGTACACCCTTTCTTCTCTACACGGGGATAGGGGATATTATAACAGTAGTGACCTATACACTGCTTATCCTCATGGGAAGTATCCTCATCTTCAATTTCAGGCGATGGTACATTCTTCTCTGGTCATCTGCGGCAGGGGGGTGGTTGATTTATTATATACTCTTTATCAGGGGAGTCTTACTTGATCCTGTCATTGCAAACAGGATAGCCTTACAGTCCGGTATAACTCTTTCATTTTTCATTTTCTGGCTGGGTCCTCTTGTTCCGGCCATCAGGAATAAGGATGATTTCAGCATGCCTGGCAGACATCATCTTGTTTTTGTCTTTTCCCCGCTTATCTCCCTTTATCTTACCCGGCTTCTCTGGAATTATCCGGACTCTCTCTGGGGCACCATTTCACTTATATTTGCAGTTCTTCACGGATTTATATTTGTCGTGTATTACAAAAAAAAGGAAATTCCCGAAATAATAAAGACCCAGGGGAAGGTGGCACTGCTCCTTTTTGTTCTGGCCCTGCTCTTTTATCTTGAAGGGAACATTCTGCTTGTTGTGCTCTCCCTTGTTGCACTTGCACTTCATTACCTGACACACCGCGTCAGGGAGAGAGATATACTCCTTGGTTCTTACTGTCTTTTTGTCATTTTAAGGGTATGGATATTTGTCAGGATTATAACATATGAATATTTTGACATTTCTCCCGCAGTGTCTGAAACTCTTGCAAACTTTTTCTCCATTCTGCTGCTCCTGGTCTCTGTTAAGTTCATTACCAACAGGACCCACGCCCGGCTCTTTTTTTCAAGTACCCATCTCCTTTTCATGCTCTGGATATTTGAGGGTGTCTTACTGTTAACGGGTACCGGAGGATATGTAACCCTGCTCTGGAGCCTCTATGTTGTAATACTCTATATTATTGGTTTCAGGTACCGGAGTCTCTTTCTCAGCAGACTTTCTGTGATTACAATGTTCCTGGTTGTGGGGAAGCTCTTTTTTTATGACATGAAACAGCTTGATGCAATATGGAGGATTCTTCTCTTTACCGGTATAGGAACAGTGATGCTCATTGTAAGCTATTACGTTCAGAAAATTAAATATATCAGGGGAGAAGAGGTTACGGATTAATCAATCCTTCCAAGACTGAAATCATGTCCGAATATGTAGATGATGGGAGTCTGTTCAATTTTCAGATGTTTAAAAGCAATCTCCCGTGTTTCCCTGTTTACAAAACTCAGGAGTTTACCAATGCTGATCAGGTTTCCGTTTGATATCTCAGATCGTCTGTTGTTGAGGGCGTCAAGAAGGCAGTATGTGAATATCCCATGTTTCAGGCTCTTTATTTCATAGGCGGACTCTGTTTTACTTGAAGCGGAAAATACCACAATTCCCCTCTCCTTGGCCAGGTTCGCAATGATCTTTCTGTCTTCGTAACCTCTCTCCAGGGCAATGATGCTCAGGCTCCTGGTCGCGGCGCCGCTTTTACATGTATCAAAAAATATGGCAATTTTATTTGCCGGGAACCTGCGTACAGCTGAGTTGATTATATTAATTGAGAGAGATGTTTTGTCAAGGTTTGTGATATCGGCATCGTAGGGGAGGTAGTAATAGGTGCCCTTCTCAGTGTCACCGTGGCCTGCGAAGAAGAGTATAATCGTATCCGATTTCTCCGCAGATTCGGCAATTTTATTCATTGCGGCTTTAATATTACGGGCGGTTGCTCTGCTGTTGACAAGAGTTATCCCTTTTACTTCCCCGTAAAGGGTGGACGCGGTTGAACTGAACGTACGGGATACCGCGTTTGCATCATCAGCCGGGGAACCGAGATTCAGGTTTCTGTCCCTGTACCTGCTGACTCCCGCTGCCAGTATATACATATTCGGTTTTTTGATCTCGCGGGGTATGAAGCGGATATTTTTTTCGCCGCTCCTGCCATAGACGAGGTTTTCTTTGTCGTATGCCGCGCCGGAAAAAGAGTTTTCGCCGGGTAAGAGCTGAACGGTAAAATTTTTACATCCTCCAATCCCTTTAACCTGAAGGCCCCGTGTCTTTTCACCAACAGCTCTCCCGTTATGGAAGAGGAATATCTCGCCAATCCCGTTATCCCGGGCCTCTGCGCATACCTTGATTGTTGCGGTTTTGGCTTCCGATTCCCTGATGGTTTTCTTCACTGTTTCAACTGTGACACGGGGTGCGTTATTGACCTTTCTCATTATATTGAGTTTCCGGAACTTCCTGCCTCCCATGAATCGTGCGATGAGCCCGGGGGTATAGAAATCATTCCAGAACTGTTGAAAACTGAATACTGAAAATCCTTTAACGAATTTAACATAGTCCCGTCCCCGTGTTGAACAGTCAAATCGGCCGTCCCGGTCGTAGGCAACCCATCTGTCAGCATCAAATGCCATTATGGTAACAGATTCCCCGGTTTTAATATTCCACACGCGGATTGTTTTGTCCTGGGAGGAGGACACGAGAAATTTTCTGTCAGATGTAAATGCAAGACCCAGCACTCTCATATTGTGGCCACGGAGTGTGGTGAGCTTTCCCCCGCTTCGCTCCCAGATATCAATATCCCCGCCGCCATACCCGGCGGCAATATATTCACTTTCGGGGCCAATTGCCAGTCCATAGATGGTTTTTTCATGGTCAAACGTGAATTGTTTTATGATTTTTCCCTTGGGTCTGCTGTAAAGCTCAAGGGATTTTCTGTAGACGGAACCCTTATAAAGAGCAAAATACTCTCCGTCGGGACTGAACCTGAACCTCTGCGCAGAAGACTTAAGCCCGATATGTATTGTCTGGTAAGGGGAACCGTCGGGATTATAGATCATGATGGTGTAGTAAAGATGCATGCTTCCCTTAATTTTTGCGATCTTTCCGTCAGGAATGAAGAAGTACCTGTTGTAGTCCAGGTCTTTTGTTTTTTGAGTGAGCATGAACCTTCTGTCCACCGCGGCAAGCCTGCCGTTGATTATTCTGTATTCCCTGTCGCCCTTAACAAAGCCGGCTTCCCCTTCGATATAGTTAAAGCTGTTTTCCGCAACATCCCAGATCAGGGAGCGTTTGTAGCTGGTCTGTCTCGACCTTTCAAATTCACATATAATTCTCCTGCTGTCCGGTGATACGGTTAACTCGGATATTTCCAGGTTGGGGTTTGAGACTTCCTGTTCCAGGATGCCCCTGCTGTCCCATATTTTCAGGTCACCGTCCGGTGTGGCGCCGATGATGTGCTTTTTGTCGGGGGTAAACCTGATTGGCCAGACATCCCCCAAACGTATTTTCTGTTTCCTCATGCCGCGGCTGTCCAGGACTTCTATGTTTCCTTTACTACCGATCCAGATATCCTTTCCATCGGGGGAAAAGCCGATACTGAGGAGATTGGTTCTCTGCCAGTGGGGCATTTCCAGCCGGGTCTCCATCTTCCTTATGAGCTTCCCGTCCATGCTCCTGATGTTTATCCTGCCGTTTATTCCGATAATCGCAAGCATCCTGCCGGTTTTATCGAAGTTTACCAGTGCCGAACTCTTGATAAAATCCCGGTCCTCTTCCGATTCACCGATCCCCAGGGGTTTTTTCAGTTCCAGGTCTTTTATAAGCCTTCCCTGAAAGTCCCATATGCCGGCGTAGGACATCCAGCCGTCACGGTTCTTATATGTTCTGCATGCTATGAGATGCTTGCTGTCAGGAGTAAAATCAACAAAATAGAGGGGCCAGCTGCTTCCCATTTTAAATGACTTTATGATCTTCCAGTTCCTGTCCCTGAGGTGAATATAGTTATACCAGGTATTGTCCTTCCTGTCTTTCGTGTTCCAGTTATAGCTTACAATATATTTTCCGTCGGGGCTGATATTATAATTTCCGATTCTTTCTTCAACGGGATCAAGTTTCTTTATCAGTTTGCCTCCCATGCTGTATTCGTAGATAACGCCCTCTTTTTCGCTCTTCTTCTTTTTGTTATTGAACCAGCTTTTAAAGAGACGCGCAATGATCCTGCTCCCGTCAGGGGTTATTTTCAGGTTTATATCGTGGGGATAGAGAAAATCAGGTTTGATATTCCGGATAAGGGTGCCTTTCAGGTCCCAGATTCTTATTGTATTGTCATAGGACGCGGTAACAACAAATTTACCGTCGGGGGAGACCGCCATATCATCCACTCGTTTTGTATGGGCCTGCTGCAGAACAATTTCAAGGGGAGAGGAATCTTCGATTTTACTGAAATCAAGGGTACCGTTTTCTTTCCGGTATTTATTATATGAACCGAGATCCACACCTCCGTCTTTTATTGCGAAACCTCCTCCGCACTCAATAAGCAGGAGAAAGCTCAGAATCATATATATGATAATCCTGTGTGCTGTTTTCATATTATTTTCTTTTTAAAGTAACTATAAAGGTATCTATTCAGCTATATGGCTATAATCAGCCTGTTTAGTAAAATATAAACAATATGTCCCTGCCGCCTTGGGCGGCGGGGACATATCAGTTCTCTTTTTTTATGAACATGGTTATTCTTATGCATATCAGAGTAGTTCCCGGTAAAGTTTCATGGCTAAAAATATATATAATTCCATTTTCCTGTTTGTCAAGAAGAAAGCATGATATTAAACCGCAAAGACACACAATCAACGCAAAGTTTTCAGCGGATAAAGAAGAAAAGAGAAGGGGGATAAGGGGATAAAGAGGGGATGTGGGGATAAGATATAATTTTTAACTTTTATCAACGGGAAATTCGGAACCGGACAAGCTTATGCTCATAAAGAGTGTAATTTCCTTGACTGAATATTCAAACGGGTATATTATTTAGTTTTCTTGCAATAGCATATTATGTGGTTTGTGTGAGTTTGTTATGTGTTTTTTCATAAAGTCACTCTTGTGCAATAAATCCCCCTGTCTTAATAAATCTGTTTTTATTGTCTTTTTTCTTTTCTTCTTTTCCATTTTCCTGAACGCAAAAACCGATAATGCAATGAGAATTCATCAGAATTTTAACGGCAGGCTGTCAGATTATTTTTCCTTTCATTTTTATTCCTTCGAACAGTTTACGGAAGATATTTCAAGGTATGACTACTATGAAACAGGTGTTGGAGTAAAATGTAAATTTCCCCGGCGTTTTGCCCTGAGTGTTTACTACAGGCAGGGATATTATCGGGATGATGACAACGGCTGGTCTCTTGAGAAAGCACCGCAGGTAAATATTGAGAAAGGATTGCAAATGAAAATGATCCTTATATTTGACCAGGTCCGCTATGAGTATCGTTATAAACCGGAATGGGATGATTTCCGGATTAAAAACTTTCTGAAGATATCTCTCCCCCAAATCCCCTTCAGGCCCTTTTTAGGGTGGGAACTCTACTATGAACATTATTATGAGGAAGTTAACCTGCACCGTTTTCACGCGGGGATTTTTGAAAATATATACAACGGATTAGTCTTTGGCATTTATTACAGGTATGATCTCTCAAAATCGGATGATAAGTGGGAGCATATCAGGGACATGTATGGTGTAAGAGTTGCTCTGAGTCTTTAATTTTTTAGAGAAAGAGGGAGCATAAAACATTGACCACACAGAATCTTAAACATTTACCCCTTCTGGTCATGATATTATCATTCTGGGTTTCCCCTGTTTACGCAGGGAATGTGCATAAAAAGATCAGGGTTGGCGTGTATGAGAACCCTCCCAAGGTCTACACTGATGACAATAATCGTGTGGTTGGAATATTTCCGGACATTCTGGAAGAGATAGCCAGGAACGAAAACTGGGTGCTTTTATGGACACCCTGTACATGGAATGAGTGCCTGGAAAAACTTGAAGGCGGGGAGCTTGACCTGATGGTGGATGTGGCATTTTCCGAAGAGCGGAACAGGAAATTCGACTTCACCGGGGAGAATGTCTTTATCAACTGGGGAAAGGTCTATACACGGAAGGGCATAGATGTTGATTCGCTTTTTGATTTGAGGAACAAAACCATTGCGGTGATGAAGGGGAGCATCCACACCGTGGGAGATCAGGGAATCAGAAGCCTGCTGAGTGAATTTGATATTCCCTGCAGTTACGTGGAAGTTGATGATTATAAATCGGTGTTTGAGCTTCTCCAGAGAGGAGCGGCAGATGCAGGTATTGTCAACAGGCTGTTCGGTGCGGTTATGGAGAGCCGCTACCTGGTCAAGGGGACCAATGTTATTTTCAATCCCCGGCACCTGCGGTTTGCTCTCCCCGGTGGTTCCCGGAAAAACTTATACTATATCCGGAGGATTGATTCCCATATCCGGAAGATGAAAAAAGACCAGAGCTCCATCTATTACAGGATCATGGATATCTACCTTTCGGGACATCCCGGTCACGGGATACGACTCAGTGATGAGAAAGAGCGGAAAAAGATGCGTCTGTCGGAAAGGGAAAGGAAATGGATAGAGGAGCACCCTGCTGTGAAAATCGGTATCGACCCGGAGTTTTCTCCCTTTGAGTTTCGCTCGGAGGATGGGATATACAGGGGGGCAGCAGCTGATTATGTGAGGCTCATAAGCAGCAGGCTGGGGATATCCCTGGTCCCGGTAACCGCACCTGACTGGAGCAGGACAATTGAGTGGGCAAAGAAACGGAAGATAGATGCTCTCTCCTGTGTGGGAATTACCGGTGAGAGGAAAAAGTTCTTTGAGTATTCAAGACCCTATCTCGCATTTCCCCGGGTGATCATTACCCGGAGAGAATCCGCTACCAGGTCCCTGGATGATCTGGGGAGAAAAAATGTGGCAGTCCAGATAAACAGTTCCCATCATGGATTTATAAAAGAGAATACAAAGATAAAACCGGTCCTTTTCGGGACTTTCAGGGAAGCCATGATCGCGCTTTCACGGGGAGAAATGGATGCCGTCATCGGTAATATGGCCGTATCAACCAGGCTGATACAGGACCTGGCCCTTACGAATCTTAAGGTTGCAGGATATGCATCTGACGAACTCTTTCCCCTGGCCTTTGCAGTGAGAAAAGACTGGCCTGTCTTTGTAAAGCTCATTAACCGGGCCCTGGATTCTCTCACGGAACAGGAACATGCATCAATAAGGAAACGCTGGCTTATGGCGGATATCCAGCTGCCCTCTTATGTGGATTTTTACTACAGAAAACTTTCTCAGAGAGAGAGGATCTGGCTCAGAAGGCACAGTGAGATCAATCTCGGGGTGAATGAAAATTTTGCACCTTACAGCTTTATCAACGGTAATGGGGAATACCAGGGTATTGCAATGGATTTTGTCAGGCAGCTGGGCATTATTACCGGGATCAGAATGAAGAGAGTGCCCGGTTTGAGCCGGTCCGAAATGCCGGATGACAAAGGGAAGGGGAAAATTGATCTGTTTGCCGCTGCTGATAAAACAACTGAAAGAAATAAGTCCCTCGACTTTACCGGGATCTATATTCCCACTCCCCTGGTAATAATGACGCGGACCGGAGGAAGAAGAATCAGTATCCCCGCAGACCTGGATGGCAACAGGGTTGCCCTTGTGAGGAGAGATCCCTTGTCAGACCGTGTTGTAAGTGAACATCCCGGTGTAAAAAAATATATGGTTGATACTCCCCTTGACGGGCTGAGGTCAGTCTCAACCGGTGAATCAGATGCCTTTGTTGGAGTCCTTGGTGTTAATGTCTATCTCAGCAATAAATATGGTATAACCAATCTCAATGTAGCCGGTAACTACGACATGAGGACCAGGGGGCTCAGGTTTGCGGTCCGAAAAGAGTGGCCTGAACTGGTATCGATTCTTGAAAAAGCCCTTGATTCAATCCCTGAAAACAGGAAGATCGAAATTTTCAGAAAATGGCTTCCGGGAGTTACGGGTCCTGCAGGAATAAACGGCAGCAGATTAAGAGTATCACTTTCTGACAGCGAATGGTCCTGGCTGGAAACCCACCCCTCAATAAGAACAGCCAGTGATTCCGGGTGGGCACCTGTTGAGTTCATTGATAAGAAGGGCAATCCCGGAGGGATCACAGCTGAATACACGAAGATACTGGAGAAGATGCTCGGCATCAGGTTTGAACCGGCCAGGGACCTTAACTGGCAGGAAATTATGAACAGGGCAAGAAAAAAAGAGATAGATCTGGTCACGTCCGTAGTGAAGACACCGCAACGCTCAGACTCTCTGAGGTTTACCCAGCCATACATTTCAATGCCGGTTGTGATCTTTACCCGTAATGATATAAATTATATTGGAAGTATGAATGAACTGGAAGGCAGAAAGGTTGCCGTTGTGAAAAAGTACGCAGTTGAAGAGTGGATTACAGATGATTTCCCGAAAATTAAACTTGTTTTAACCGGGACCATAGAGGAGGCTTTTGAAAAGCTTGAGAAAGGGGAAGTTCATGCCTGTATCGGGAGCATCCTTGTAGGGAGCTACTATCTCGGAAAACTTCAGTTCGGTACAATTAAAGTTTCCGGGGAGACACCCTACACATATAAGCTGTCAATGGGTGTCCGGTCAGACTGGCCCCTTTTTGCCGGTATTTTACAGAAGGCCCTGGATGCAATACCTGAGACACGGCAGAATGAGATTTATAAAAAGTGGATATCGGTTAAATATGAGCATGGCTTTGATTATTCCCTTTTCTGGAAAATACTTATTCCTTCAATTATTGTCCTTTCTCTGGTTATATACTGGAACCGGAGGCTTTCCCGGGAAATTGAACAGCGGGTCAAGGCTGATAAAGAGCTTGTAAAAGCCAGGGATGCTGCGGAAACCGCAAACCGTGCCAAAAGTGCCTTTCTGGCAACCATGAGCCATGAATTAAGAACACCCCTCAATTCCATTATGGGATTTAACAGTATTCTTCTTATGGAGATGGCAGGCCCCCTGAACTTCGAACAGAAGAAACAGCTTAAGATCGTAAAAGGAAGTTCGCAGCATCTTCTCAATCTCATTAATGATGTACTTGACATCTCAAAAATTGAGGCGGGAGAGTTTAAACTGATAAATGAGACATTTGATGTGCAGAAATTAATAAATGAGGTCATCGAGATACTGAAACCCCAGGCAGAAAAAAAGGGGCTTGAAATAAACGCCTATGTTGACGGGGATATTGGAATAATAAACGGGGACAGGCGCCGCTTAAGCCAGGTATTGATTAATCTCCTGAATAACGCGGTAAAATTTACCGGCCGGGGAGAAATAACTTTATCAGGCAGAAAAAACGGAAGCAGGCTTGAGATAGTGGTGAAGGACACCGGTATTGGAATTAGTGAAGAGAGTATTCCGGAACTCTTCCTGCCCTTTCACCAGCTTGATGCCGGGACGAACAGGGTGTATGAGGGTACAGGACTGGGTCTCTCAATATGCAGGCGTATCATTGAGATGATGGGTGGTGAAATATGGGTTGAAAGTCAGCCTGGCAGGGGAAGTACCTTCAGTTTTGCTGTTCCAATCGTAAGGGAGGATGTGAATGAAAAAGAATAAAATCCTTGTCATAGAAGACAATGAGCAGAATATCTACATGGTCACTTACCTGCTGGAGAAGCATGGATTTACCGTTGTCCAGGCCCGTGACGGGAAAGAGGGGATTGCCAAGGCTGTTGAGGTTGTGCCGGACCTTATTCTTTTGGATATTCAACTGCCGGAAATGGATGGTTATGATGTTGCCCGCAGGTTAAAAGACGACGAAATAACGGCGGAAATACCCCTTGTTGCCGTCACATCCTATGCAATGGCCGGGGACAGGGAGGAGATTCTGCATTCAGGCTGTGAAGGATATATCGAAAAACCTATTAATCCAGAAAGTTTTGTTGACCTGATATCTGAATTTGTTAAATAAAAAATCATTGTAACTTCTCTGCTATATGGCCAAAATAAACTTATTTACCAAAATATCAGCAAAATATCCCCCCGCCGAAGGCGGCGGGGATATCAGTTATCTTTTTTATTGAATATTATTCTTAATACAGAGCTGTGTTGTTACAAGTTATTAAGCTAAATGTGCCGGGAGACTATGAAAAAAGAAAATGAAGAATATCTGGAGAACTGGGACTGGGAAACCGGTGAACCCACAGGGGAAAGAGTTGAGAGAAAAAGATCACACAGGGAGGGGATACCCCATGAGGGAGTCCATCTCTGGGTGATACGGACCGGCGGGCCCGTAACAGAGGTCCTGTTTCAACAGAGGGCGCCGGACAAGGACCTTTACCCGGACTGCCTTGATATTACCGTCGGGGGCCATGTCCCTTTTGGTGAGAATGAGAATAAAATACAGAAAGAGGCCTATGAAGAGATAGGGATATCTCCGGACGAAAGCGAACTTATAGATCTCGGTTACTTCAGGTATGAGGAAAGGAATAATTTCCACTTTCACAGGGAGTTCCAGAGGATCTATTTACTTGAGGAAAACCGTGAGCTTGACCGGTACAGGTTTATGGACGGGGAGGTAACGGGTCTCTATGCGGTACCGCTGGATAAACTGGAAGAGATCTTTACCCGTGATATCAGGTTTTTGATCGAGGGATATGACGGAGAAAAAACCGTTAAACGGGAAGTGGGAAGGGAGGATTTTCATCCCCTTCTTTTTGCCCCGTCAATGAAAGTCTATATTGAAGTTTTGCTTCAGGGAATTAAAGAGTATTCCCTTACGGGGAAGGTCAGCAGGTTTATGCCGGGAGTTATGGGTTAAGAGGGAGAACAGCCTGCTCAGCTCAGGATTTCGTCCACAATTCTCCGGGCGGTAATCTCGGCATTGTTAATGCAATCGGGGATACCTATCCCTTTGTAAGCCGAACCGGTTACGTAGAGCCCCCTGTTCTCCATTATCCCCCTGTCTATGGTCTCGATAAGTTCCCGGTGGCCGATGTTGTACTGGGGCATGTTGTCTATCCACCTGAATATCCTGCAGGTTACGGGCTCGGCATCTATGCCGATAATTGATTTAAGTTCATTCCTTGCAGTATTCAGCAGGGTCTCATCATCCTGCTCTATAAGGTGCTGGTTCTCCTTTCCCCCCACAAAGCAGCGGAGCATGATATAATCATCGGGACACCTGTTTGGCCACTTCAATGAAGTGAAAGTCGCCGCCATGATCTTTCTCTTTTCCACCCGCGGGACCAGGAAACCGAATGCCCGGGGGAGGACCTTCTCAATATCAGACTTTTTATAGACCATGGATATTATTCCCGTCTTTATGTAGGGTATGTTGTTCATACTTTCACTCATGGGGCCGTTGATCCCTTCCAGAAGTTTTGATGAGACGTAAGCGGGTGTGGTAACCACAACCGAGTCGGCGGTGACGCTGTTTCCGTCGGCCAGGTGGATGGTAAATCTTCCGTAATCGTTCTTTGTTACCGATGATACCTCGCAGCCGGTATCTATCCTTATCTCCTTTATCCGCTCAAGGATCTTCTCCACGAACTCGGACATCCCGTTTTTGAAGGAGATAAAGAACGACCTCTGGGGTGCGCCGGGGTCCCTCTTTTTCAGCATCTCGTTCATTTTTTTCCGGGCCGCAAGGGTTGCCCGTGTGAGGCTCCCGTAATCCTTCTCCATCTGGTGGAACCGGGGAAAGGAACTCTGTATGCTCATCTTCTCCGGGTCTCCCGAGTGTATCCCCGCAATGAGCGGTTCCGCAATCATCTCCAGGAGCTCCCTTCCGAACCTTCGGATGACGAAGCGCTCAAGGGTCTCATCGGAATCATTTTTTTTCTTTGGGATGAAAACCTCGAGGGCCATCCGGAGCTTGCCGCAGAGTGAAAACAATCCCGTTGTTGCGAAGGGGAGAAACTTTGTGGGAACGAGGAGCATAAGCCCCTCGGGAAGTTTATGAAGTTTTCCTTTGCGGTAGATGAAGGTCCCGCTGTTTTCATCCTTTGTGTTTACCAGGTTTTCTTCAATTCCCAGTTCTTTGCAGAGCTGCAGGGCCCACGGCTTCTCCCGTATGAAGCAGTCGGTACCGCCTTCGAAGATAAATTCCCCGTCATGTTCGGTCTTAATCTGTCCGCCAAACCTGTCACTCTTTTCAATGAGCTGTATTTCCGCGGAAAGGTTCTTCTCTTTGAGATACTTCCTGAGATAATAGATTGTAGTGAGTCCCGATATTCCGCCGCCTATAATGACAATTTTTTTCAAGTAAATCCCCCGGTGAAAAGATTGAGAAGACCTATGTCCAGTGAGAAGTCTTCTGCCGCACCGAATCTGCCAGTGCTTCTATAAAAAATGGCGAGTCATTGAGGGAAGGGACCCTTTCAAGACGGATACCCATCTCCTCCGCCAATTTTCTGTACGTGATATCTATATCATAGAGCGTTTCCACATGATCGGATATAAAGCCGATTGGCGCAATGACAATATCGGTTTTCCCTTCTCCTTTGAGTTTTCGCATAACCGTCTCCGTGTCCGGTTCCAGCCAGTTTTTTCCCCGTCCCCTGCTCTGGAAGGCAAGGTGCCAGTTCCCGCTTTTAATATGGGGCAGTACCTTCTTCACGGTTACATTTATCTCATCAAGGTATCTGTCCCCCTCCTCAATATAACTGACCGGGAGGCTGTGAATGCTGAAGATCACCTCAGCGGAGCTCTGACCCTCCCCGGAGTAGCGGGACAGGGTTGTGTTGATACTATCGGCTACCGCCCGGATGTAGCCGGGATGGATATTCCAGCCGGAGATAAAAACGGTTTTAATCTCCCGGTATTTTTCCAGAGCTTCCTTTGCCCTGTTGAAATATGCCGTGGTGCTTACCCGGGAATCGAAGGGTGCCAGGGAAAGGAGTGCCAGTCTCCTGATCCCCGTATCCGCCATCTTCTCAATCACATGGGGAATAAAAGGCGGGAGGTGGAGCATTCCTATCTCAACCTGGAACCTTTTCTCATCCCTGTTCAGAAGGGTATTCAGGGCATGGGCCTGTTTCCCGGTTATCTCATTGAGAGGGGACCTTCCTCCGATGAGCCGGTATCGTCTTTTTGTCCCTTCAACCTGTTCCGGGGAGAACTGTCTGCCTCCGGCAATGCTGGAGAGAAAAGGTTCCACGTCATCAAGGGACCCGGGCCCTCCGTATCCGGTTAAGAGTACGCCTATCATGGAAACTTATCTCCTGCTCAGTTCGTGAACTTTATCCACCATGAAAGCGGCATTTTCAGGAGGGGTCTTCGGCTGTATCCCGTGCCCAAGGTTGAATATGTGTCCCGGCCTGTTTCCCGCCCTTTCCAGAATGTCCTTCACCGCTTCCTCGATTACCGCCTTTGTGCCGAAGAGCTTTGATGAATCGAAATTTCCCTGTACTCCCACATCATCACCCAGGATATCCCAGGCCCTGTCCAGGTCGATCCTCCAGTCAACACCGATGATATCACCGCCGGCTTCTTTCAGAAGATCAAGGAAGCCCGCTGTTCCCGTTCCGAAGTGGATTTTTGGGACATCTCCCCTGATGCCCTCAAGTACCTGCCTGGAGTAGGGGAGAACAAAATTTTTATAATCAAGCGGTGAGAGGGCGCCCACCCAGCTGTCAAAAACCTGGATGGCCTGGGCGCCTGCGTCAACCTGCGCGTTCAGGTATGCGATGACAGTGTCTGTTATCTTCTGCATCAGCTCATGGAAGAGTTCAGGTGCGTTGTACATCATTCCTTTGGCTTCCAGGTAGTTCTTTGATCCTCCGCCTTCAATCATGTAGCTTGCCAGGGTAAAGGGAACGCCGCTGAAACCGATAAGGGGCGCCCTTCCTTCAAGCTCCTTCCTGAGAAGCTTTATGGCTTCCATGACGAAGGGAACACTCTCCCCGGGATCGATGACCTTCAGTGCCTTGACATCCTTCTCTGTCCGCACCGGGTTGTGGATAACAGGTCCTCTGGATTCAATGAACTCCAGGTCGATACCCATGGCTTCAACCGGTATAAGAATATCGGAATAGAGGATGGCGGCATCAAGATCAATGAGCTCAAAGGGCTGCAGTGTGACTTCAACTGCCAGTTCCGGTGTCTTGCACATCTCCAGGAATGAGTGTTTCTCTCTCACCTTTCTGTATTTTTCCAGGTACCTGCCTGCCTGTCTCATCATCCAGACCGGAGTGCAGTCTACCTCTTCCTTTCTGCATGCTTTCAGGAACCTGTAGTCCCCTGGTTTGTTCCCCATCCGGTTACCCCCGTTTTATTATGTTATCCTATTGCCCGGTCTTATGCATGGAAATGCCGCCAAGGACGTGGTTTTGCAGATCATCGGATATTCTTTAAAATATTAACAGAAACATCCTTTATGTCAGAATAAATTTACCTGAAATCACTGTCTACAAAGAAAATATCCGGTGAATAAAAATCATGAGTTATTTTTAATGATAAACAGAACCCCCCATCCCCATATCTCCTTTTCTTACACTCTTTTACTCTTCCTGATGGTCTTAAAAACTGATGGTCTTAAAAAAAACAGCAAAAAGTAAGGAAAATCAAAAATATAAATTGACGTACATTGATATATTGTATTAAATTACATATATAGTAAGGAAATATAAATAAATTCGTAGTTAAAGCAAAAATAAAGGCGATAAAATGAATAATAACTCAAGAAAAGAAGAGGGGGCTGTTCCAAACAAGGCGGAATTACGGAAAGAGCATATTATGAATTCTGCTGAGAAGGTTTTTGCCCAGAAAGGGTACCAGGAGGCAACAATTTCAGATGTTGCACGGGAGGCCGGACTCTCCGATACCACAATCTACGAGTATTTTTCCACCAAAGAGGAACTCCTCTTCTCCATACCTGTAGCAACTACACGAAAATTTAAAGAGCTCATAGAGTTTAATCTCAAGTCTGTAAGGGACGCGGGAAGCAGGATCAGGGCATTTATCTACTTCACCATATCCTTTTATATGAGCCATCCTCACTATGCTTCAATGTATCTCCTGAACCTTAAACATAACAGGAAGTTCAGTGAGACCGAAGCCCATGATATAATCCGATGCATCTTTAATCTGCTTGTTGATATTATTAAGGAGGGTATTGAAACAGGTGAAATCAAAAAGGATATTGATCCCGCGCTTCTCAGGTCGGGTATTCTCGGGACAATTGAGCATATTGTTATCAGGTGGCTTTTAATAGACAGGGAGGATGATCTCCTGGAATACGCGGACCGGATTTATGATATGGCCATGTTCGGTGCCGGAAAATCTAACAGGTCCGCGCGCATCAGGCTCAAGGTGGCGGCTGATAATGACAGCCCGGCAGATATTTTACCATAGAGCAGAGTTGTAATGATAAATATATTAAGTGCAGGAGTTGGTAAATGAAACTTAACCCAATAGTCGATTCACGGGATGTGAGGTTTATACTCTTTGAGGTCCTGGGGGTCCAAAAACTTACAGAATACCCGATGTACAGCGAGTTTGACAGGGAAACATTTGAAGATGTTGTAGACCTTGCCGAGACCATTGCCGTGGATAAGGTTTATCCTGCCAATGCGGAGGGTGACCGGGAGCACTGCATATTCGATCCCGGAACAAAAGAGGTCAGGATCCCCGAAGCGTACAGGGAGGGGCTTGACGCGTACCATGAGGCGGGTTTCATGGGGCTTCACTTCAAACAGGAGGCGGGTGGCATGGGAATGCCCTTTGTGCTGGATAATGTGGTTACCGATTACTTTTCATCGGCAAGCTGCGCGTTCGGGATGTACCCCATGCTCTCAAAAGGTGCTCTTAATATGTATGTCCACTTTCTTGAAGAGGGAAATCTCAGGGACACCATAATCGAAAAGATGCTTTCAGGGGAATGGGGAGGTACCATGTGCCTCACGGAGCCGGAGGCCGGTTCGGACGTGGGGGCCCTGAAAACAAAGGCGGTAATAAATGAAGAGGGAGATTATTCCATAACCGGTCAGAAGATCTTTATCTCCAACGGAGATAACAACTACTATAAGAATATCATCCACCCGGTGCTGGCGCGAATAGAGGGAGACCCTCCCGGAACAAAGGGAATATCCATCTTTGTTGTTCCGAAATTCAGTATTGATGAGGGCGGTTCTCCCGGTAGTACCAATGACGTTGTCTGTGCCGGTATCGAGGAGAAGATGGGGATTCACGGCAGCGCCACCTGCACCCTGATGTTCGGGGATGATAAAAAGTGCCGGGGAGTCCTCATGGGCAAAGAGCGGCAGGGGATGAAAATCATGTTTGAGATGATGAACGAGGCCAGGCTCTTTGTGGGCCTCCAGGGGATGGCTGTCTCAAGTGCCGCATACATGCACGCGGTCACTTATGCCGGCAGCCGCGTACAGAGCAGAAACATGGCGGGAGGTCAGGATCCCTCCCCGGTTGCCATTGTGAAACATCCTGACATTAAGCGCATGCTCCTCTCCATGAAATCCAGGGTCGAGGCAATGAGGTCCCTTACCTATTTCTGCGGATTTCTCCAGGATCTCCGGAGGGCGGGTAATGATGATGAAAAGAAGGAAGCCGCAGGCCTTCTCGATTTTCTCATCCCTGTCTGCAAGGCGGGAAATACCGACCAGGCCTGGGAGGTTACCGCCGATGCCATCCAGGTTTACGGGGGATACGGTTACATCAGTGAGTACCCGGTTGAGCAGTATGCCCGGGACGCGAAGATCCTCTCACTCTACGAGGGTACCAATGGAATACAGTCTATTGATCTCTTAATGAGAAAGCTTCTTATGAATGAGAACCAGTATAACTATTCAGTTTATAAGAAGAAGATAACGGAAGATATTGAGGCTGCAAAGGGAATCGTTGACGAGAAATATATATCGGTCATCAGCCGGGCGCTTGAAAAAATGGATGAGATCATTAAACATTTAGGGGAGAGGTTCGGCAAAGGGGATATCAGTCATCTCTTCGCCCATGCCACCCCTCTTCAGAAGGCGTTTGCCATACTCACGTACGGGTGGATGCACCTCAAGGGACTGACCAGGGCCCTTCCCGAGCGGGATAGAGTGCTCGGTGATTCACAGCCCGAAGACCTGGAGGCATTCCTCGAGGAGAACAGTGAGGCGGCCTTCTATACGGGCAGGGTCCTTTCCGGGCAGTTTTTTCTCGGAGCGGAGATCCGGAGTTTTTTCAGTCTGGCGGAGTATATTCTTTCCGGTGACAGTTCCGTCACAGAGGCGACGGCGCCGGTATTTACAGGAGCAATTAAGGAGTAGGTATGAGCAATAGAGATGTAGTAATACTTTCAGGAAGCAGGACGGCAATAGGGACATTCGGCGGCACTCTCAGGGATGTGCGGGCGTATGAACTGGCAGCGGCGGTTATTGCTGAATCCGTGAAGAGGGCGGGAATAGATGCGGGTGAACTTGATGATGTGATCATGGGTGACTGTATGCAGGTGTGCGATGAGGCAAACACAGCAAGGACTGCCGCCCTTAAAGCGGGGATCCCCATTGAGGTCCCTGCGGTCACGATCCAGAGACAGTGTGCCTCGGGGATGCAGGCGCTGATATTCGGGTCCCAGCAGATAAAGGCCGGTGACTCGTCACTGGTTCTTGTGGGGGGTACGGAATCCATGAGCAACGCGCCCTATGTGTTTAAAAAAGCCAGGTGGGGCGCCCGTCTCCAGCACTCGGAGATGACCGATTCCATGTGGGACATGCTCCATTCCGGAAGCGGCCTTCTGGGCGAGGCGTACATCATGGGACAGACCGCGGAAAACCTTGCGGAAAAGTACACTATTTCCCGGGAGGAGCAGGACCGGGTTGCATTTGAGAGCAACAGGAAAGCCGTAGAAGCCATAGACGCGGGAAAGTTCAGAGATGAGATAGTCCCCTTTGAGATCGTTGGCCGTAAAGGGAAGGTCACTCTCTTTGATACCGACGAGCATCCCCGGCGGGACGCGACTCCTGAATCACTTGCGAAGCTTAAGCCCGTATTTAAAAAGGATGGTACCGTTACGGCGGGAAACTCTTCCGGCTTAAATGACGGGGCTGCCGCCCTGGTCATATCATCAATGGAGAAGGCCGAAAAGGCGGGGATAAAACCCCTGGCGAGGATAGTGGCCAATGCTGTTGCGGGAGTAGAGCCCCATCTCATGGGATATGGACCGGTCCCCGCTGTTGAAAAACTTTTGAAAAAGACCGGCATGAAAATGGATGATATTGATATCATGGAGCTGAATGAAGCATTTGCCGCCCAGTACCTTGCCTGCGAGAAAGGGCTCGGGCTGAACAGGGAGAGGGTCAATGTAAACGGTTCGGGGATCGCACTGGGTCATCCCGTGGGATGTACCGGCGCGCGGATTATTCTCTCGATGATATATGAAATGAAGCGAAGAGGTTCGAAGTATGGTATCGCGACCCTCTGCGTGGGCGGCGGCATGGGAGCAGCCGTCCTTATTGAAAATATTAAATAGCAAACGACACTTTTTTTAGAGAGGAGGATAGATATGAAAATCGCAGTTTGTTTGAAGCAGGTTCCCGACATGGAATCAAAATTCAAGATCATTGACGAAAAGAGCGTTGATGAATCGCAAATGGCTTTCAAAATAAACGACTTCGATAACTATGCCGTTGAAGCGGCCCTTCAGCTGAAGGAGAGGTTCGGAGGGGAGGTCGTCATTGTTACGTCAGGGCCTGACAGGGCGGTGAAGGACATACGGCAGGCCTTTGCAATGGGTGCCGACCGGGGTGTTCATATAAATGATCCCGTTGTTGAATCGGGAGATAACTCTGTTGTGGCATCCGCACTGGTTAAGGCGGTGGAGGATATGGGAGACGTAGACCTGGTGCTTACCGGTGTCCAGGCCGAAGATGACCAGGCAGGAGTTACCGGAGCCATGATGGCCCAAATGATGGGACTTCCCCACTGCACCAATGTTGTAAAGCTGGAAGTCGCGGATGACAAAAAAGGTCTCAAGGTCAACAGGGAACTTGAAGGCGGCCTGAACGAAGTCATTGAACTCAGCGCGCCGGCTGTGCTCTCAATACAATCAGGTATAAACGAGCCGAGGTATCCCACACTTCCCGGGATCATGAAGGCAAAGAAGAAACCTCTTGACGCGAAAACGGCATCTGACCTTGGAGCGGAAACAGAACCTCAAACCGAGTTTGTGAGGATGTTTTTTCCTGTCGCGGACCACAAGGCGGAGATCATTGAGGGTGATCCTGCAACTGCAGCGGGGACACTGCTGGACAAATTAAAAAATGAAGCCAAGGTCATATAGGAGGTCAGTCAAATGTCAAAGATACTTGTAATCGCAGAACACCGGAACGGAGAACTCAAGGAAGCAACCCTGGAGCTCTGTTCCGCGGCCAGGGATATAGCGGCCGGCCTGGGAGCCGAACCTGCAGCAGCAGTTTTTGGGAAAGATGATACACTTGCCGGGGAGCTTGCAATGTATATGCCCGAAGTCCTTTCGGTATCGGACCCGAAACTGGAAAATTACACGTCAGACGGATATACCGAGGCTGTAAAAGCAGTGGTTGATTCGGAAGATATAAAGGGTATTCTCATCGCCCAGAGCTATGATGGTGTTGACTTTGCCGGTAAGGTTGCCATGTCACTGGGCGCGGGAATCGTCTCAAACTGCAACAGGGCAGTTGTTGAGGGCGGGGAACTTGTACTGACCAGGAATACCTACAACGGAAAGATACAGGAAGAGAAGAAGGTCAAGACAGATCGATTTGTCTTAACCCTGGAGAAGGGCGCGTTTCCTGCTGCCGAAGCGGGAAGTGAAGGAACAGTAAAACCAGTATCTGCTTCAATTAGCGATGTAAGAACAAAGGTTCTTGAGACCATTGAGACCATGGCGGGGTCGGTGGATATCTCCCAGGCGAAAATTATTGTTACCGGCGGCCGGGGTGTCAAGGACGCCGATAAGTATAAAGAAGTCATCGTTCCTCTTGCCGAGAAGCTCGGCGGTGAGTATGCCGCTACGCGTCCTGTTGTGGACTCGGGCTGGGCCGATGCGGCACGGCAGGTGGGACAGTCGGGGAAGACCGTAACACCGGACCTTTATATTGCGGCAGGTGTATCAGGTTCAATCCAGCATATTGCCGGAATGAAAGGCTCGCAGTGTATTGTGGCCATAAACAAAGACCCCGAAGCGCCGATTTTCAATATTGCCACCTACGGTATTGTGGGTGATCTCTTTGAAGTGCTACCGGCGATGCTGGAAAAATTATAGAAAATAACAGCTTCTCCAAAATTTAAATTCATTTAAATGAGGGGTGCCCTGAAAGGAGTACCCCTCATTTTTTTACAAAGAAATTATGCAATTACTCAGCTATATGGCTGAAATTAACCTATTGACTAAAATATTACCAATTGTCCCCGCCGCCTTGGCGGCGGGGACATAATAGTTTCCTTTTTTTTATAAAATCTCATTTTTCTTTTTACAGAGCTGAGTGACTGCGAAATTATTTACTATTTGACATTGATTAAAATTATGTTATCCTTATAAAAAATATATGGATAACGACCTGTGATAAAATCAAAGAATATTTTCTTACTCATAACAATACTGACTGTTTTCCTGGCAGCTGTTCAAACATCTGCAAGTGAATCATACACTTCCTATAATGACAAAATAACCGTTCGTGTTTCCGGTATCAGACCTACGCTTAACCTTGCAGTGGAAAGGGATTCGGAAGAGATTATTTTCCTGCCCAACACTCTGGCTAACGGGAAAGTCGGGGTTTCATATATGGGTTTTGGGTTTTCCTTCGGTACCGAGCTTGATGGATCACAAAAAGATGAATCGGAATACGGCAAAACGGAATATCTGGATTACCGGTTGAATTATTTCAAGAGACACCTGGGGGTTCGTGCATACTTTCAGAAGTACAGCGGATTTTACCTGGAGAATCCCGGGGACTACGGAAATATTGCCGGTGATTCTACTGCCAAAAGAAAGGACCTGAAAATAATGAACACAGGTCTCAATCTTTTCTATATCTTTTCTGACAGTTTCTCTCTGAACAGTTCCTTCACTCAAACAGAGAAGCAGCTGAAGTCAGGCGGGTCATTTCTGGCAATGGCATCATTTTCCCGGGTCGACATAGACAGCGACAGGTCCCTGATTCCCCCTGCCCGGGAAGATAATTTCGCTGATGACAGGGGGTACAGAGGAGGAAGGCATACGGGTGTTGCTCTTGCTCCCGGTGCGGGCTATACCCTCGTGCTCGGGAATTTCTTTATATCCGGTGCGGTTTTTCTGGGTATGGGTGTTATGCAGAAGGTACAGGAAAACGATGGTGGTGAGGTAAAGAGCATAGAGCCATTTGGGAAAAATAACCTCAACCTTTCAGTAGGATTTAACAGTGATCTGTTTTTCATGGGAGCGATGCTTACCAATGATATGACATTCTTCAAGTCCGATGTTCAGGATAAAACTGCCACAGAGATCCGGGTGGACAGTGTAATCACAGAGATCTATGCCGGTATCAGGTGGTAGGAACCCAGGCAATAAACAGCGAATGTGCGGATCTTTTTTTTAATATTGATAAAATACTTTGACAGCTTGAATATTTTTCTATAAGATAGTAAAAAAATATGAGATCTCCTGAGTTTTCAGATAACGGATTTTCCAGAAAAGAATTTTTATTAAATTTTCAGAGGAGGATTAATATGAAAAGATCGGGCTTCAAAAGGGTATTGGTTACGGTTCTGGTTTACAGCATGGTGCTGATAGTAAGCTGTTCAACCTGGACTGTAAAGATTGACAGGGAAAATATTAATAAAATTAAAAAGGTCGCCCTGGTTATGTATACAGTGCCTCCTGAAATCAAGTACAGGGATGACCCAAAGAAAAAAGCTCCCAGGAGTTTAAAGGATGTTGCTATTGCCGTAGCACAACAAGCTTCTTACGGAGACGGTATAAAGGCGGCAACAACATCCTACAAGTCATTTGTGGATGAGTTAAATAAACAGGGGCTGCCTTTCAGGATTTTGAGCTATAATGAAGTAGTAGGGAATAAAGCATTTGCAGCATTGTATAAGCCGCCTAAAGCAGATGTTAAAAAAAGTGTTATGGGAAGTGCAATGGGGATGCTTGGTATTGGTAGTGGGCCGAAGAAGGGATCTGCCCCGGAAGGGATCAACCAGTATGGATTATCCGAAGATGCATGGGGAATGAACACTGCACTGCTGGGTTCTGATGATGAAAAAAAATACCTTGAAGATGCGATTAAAGCTCTCGGCGTTGATGGTATTCTTGTCATACAGGACACCGGTTTTTCATTTACCTGTAAAGGATGCGCAGGGCCCATAGGGGGGCCAATGTCAGGAGTTGCGTCCTCAGGTTCCAGTTTCATCGCTACACTTTTTGACAGGAAACTCAACCCCGTTATTAATCTCAAGGAGTATTTCCTGACAACACCGGCAAATGCGCCTATGGTTGCCAATATTATTGTTCCCACACTCCATGAAAAAATGTTCAAAGAGCATGGGAAGAAAATGGCAATAGTCTATGCGGACAAGGTTAAAAAGGAACTGAATAAGAAGAAATAAAATGTAATGTAACTACTACTCAGCTATGTAATAAGAATAATAATTTTTACAAAAAAATAACTGATATGTCCCCACCGCCCTGGGCGGCGGGGATTTTTGTTTCATAGGCTTTCCAAAACTTTCTTGCATTTATTCTCCTCCGATTATCCAGATGACAATACACTAAAATTACCTCGGGAAAAGTATGCAGGAAAGGAAAGGAAAGTACAGAGAGATCACCGTTCCCTCAGTGGTTTTTGGAACCATTCTCGGGATTCTCATGACCATGTCCTTTGTCTATGCAGGCCTTAAGCTCGGGTTCACCATCGGCGGTTCATCAATAGCCGCAATTCTCGGTTTTCTTTTTCTCAGGGGGATAATGAGAAAGGGAACAATCCTTGAGAACAATATAAACCAGACAGTTGCAAGTGGTGTGAATATTGCCAGTGCCGGTATTATCTTTACCCTGCCGGCACTCATGCTCATGGGAAGGGAATTTAGTTTCGGATACATGGTGCTGGCTGCAACTGCAGGTTCCTTTCTGGGAATATTTGTTATCATCCCCCTGAGAAGACAGATGATAGAGATAGACAGACTCCGCTTTCCTACCGGAACTGCCGTTGCCGCCATTCTTACTTCCCCGGGAGCAGGAACCGGAAGGGCGGTTCTTCTCCTTGCGGGGGCAATTATTTCACTTGTGGCTGTGGTAGCGGTCAAAACCGGTCTCATTCCTGATTCAATTCCCTATGGCAGGTGGTTAGGGCTTCCCGAATATATGCAGGGTTTTATCTCATTGAGTCTCATGAATATTGGCGCGGGGATGCTGGCGGGAAGGGGAGGTCTTCCTTTTGCACTGGGAGGAATGCTTTCATACTGGATTATCGCACCGGCAGCAGTAAACCTTCACTGGATACCGGAAAGCACCGGCGCCCATGAACTGAAAAGCTATATCTATCTCTCAATGCTCAGGCCTGTTGGCATAGGGCTCCTTATAGGCGGAGCCCTTGGAGGTGTGGCTGCGGCATTTCCCGCTATTAAAAGCGCGTTCTCTTCTCTCTTCTCTGCAGTATCCGCAGGGAGCAAGGGGGCGGCGAATAACGAAAGAATCAGTACCAGGTTCCTGGGAGCAGTTTTTGTTCTCTCCCTGGCATCTCTCTTTATCACGGCGCTTTCCGGTGAAAATATGGGCATCTGGGAGTCACTGCTTGCAGGGATAACAGGTGTTGTATGGATAGGGATTGCCGGTCTTATAGTGGCCCAGTGTACCGGAATGACAGATATATCACCCATCTCCGGTCTTGCGCTTATTGCCGTAACCCTCATGATGGCGATTACGGGCAACAACGTAGTGGTATCCGTCATGATAAGTGTGGCGGTCTGTGTGGCCACAAGCCAGTGTGCTGACATGATGCAGGACCTTAAAACAGGACACCTGGTTGGCGCCTCTCCGGCAAAGCAGCAGCTTGTGCAGTTTGCCGTTGCATGGATAGGGCCTGTAGTGGCAATAGCCACTATCTCTCTCCTCTGGAACAGCCCCTCCGGCGGCCCCGGTTTCGGACCGGAGAGTGAAGCATGCATAAAGGGCCTCCCGGACTGTCTTTCCGCACCACAGGCAGGAGCGCTGAGGGGAATACTTGACGGGATCATCACCGGAAATGTGCCCCTTGACAAGTATATTGCCGGGGGCGTCCTGGGCGGGATTATTTCAATTTTCCCCATAAGCGGGGTTGCCGTCCTCATAGGCCTCTCCATGTACCTCCCGTTTTCAATTACACTGGGGTTTGGAGCGGGAAGCCTTATCTCCCTGGTCATTGAGAGGTACAGGCCGGGAAAATTTATTGAAGAGAAGCTTGTGCCTCTTGCAGCGGGATTGATAATCGGTGAGGCATTGACTGAGCTGGTCTATTCCCTTTACAGGATGGTACGGGGATGAAATATACAGGCACGGTTCTTTTCATTATTGGGGTCATCCTCTCATCGTTATCTGCAGTCCCTGAAAGGATAAACTGGCCCGTTTTTGCACTCTCTGCTTCGGTTGCGGCAGCCGGGGCACTTCTTTCAAGAAAAAGCATGAAGGGGCGGGAAGCAATCAGGCTTTCCCGGGGAGGCGATATAAAACCGGAGAGCTTTTTCCCGATTACCATTTCCGGAATTGAGAACAATGTATCCGAACTTCTCTATTCCTACAGGAATTCTGATATCGACAGGGACGAGCTGAAAAAAGGGATTGAGGATATTCAGTCGGCAGCCATGCATTTTGTGGAGAACAGGGAATCAATAGGTATACTCTACGGTTTCAGGGCGGAGGCGGATATCGTGACCCGTTTCTCCGCGGGGGAACGGTCTGTGGCAAGGGCCTGGTCAGAGCTTGTTGACGGATATACAGATGAGGCCCTTGTTTCACTTGAAGCGTCCCTTGTCTCTTTTACAGAAACACTTTCACTCCTGAAAGAATGGGGTGAGTTATAAGTGGGAAAATCATAAATAATCATTTCCTGAAAATCCCTGACATTAATGTAAATGAGTGCTACAGGTATGTATATATACCAGTGTTTTTTTATTGATCGTCATTGACTTTTAGTATATAAAAAAAGTAGATTAATTATTATTTGGCTGATAATAATTATCTCAGTGAAAGTCAATTCTCACAGCCAGTAGAGTAAGTTCTCCGGTGAATCTATACTGGCTGAGTTTTTTTTATTCCCGGCGAAGAGTGGTGTTGTGGTTACGGGAGAAGGGAAGTATTAAGAATGTAAATTCCCCTGTATATATACAGATTCTCATTGAATCTTTTTTATAATATTTACATCTTTATAAGAGGTCCGGTTTATCCGATCTGCATCATTTATTTATGAAATAATGGCTATTGAACTGACATGCCGTAAAACTGCTGTTTTAACATGCAGTCACGTTTTTTTTTATCAGGGTGAATGCTGAAATGAAAGCAGCAGGTCTTCTCTATAATAATTCAGAACATCCTGTCTGTATCCTGGACGCGGACTATTTAGTATGTTATTGCAATGAAAATTTTTGCAGGTGCTTTAACTCCGCTTATCATGAAATATCCGGAAGTGATTTTTTCAGTCTGATAGACAGCGGACAGCAACACAGGGCAGGAGAGATCCTCAATAGCAAACTTATAGAATTAAATCAGATTGAAGAAGAGATCAGTATAATTGGTAATGAGGAAAGAGCGGGAATTTATAAAACGACATTTATAAATTTCACCGATGCCGCAGATATAAGAAAAGTCCTGGTTATTTTCAGGAAAAAAACCGGAAGGGAACTGGTTTCTCTTGACCGGGAAAATACCTTTAAACAGCTATTGGAGAATACCCTTGCAGGTATTTCATTTATCAACCTGGGTGGCGAAATCCTTTTTATTAACGATTACAACTGCTCTTATCTTGATACTCCAAGGGAAAAGCTGGAAGGGACCCATTACCGAAATATCATTCATGATGATGACTATCCAATGGTCAGCAGTTATTTTTCTCAAATTTTATCAGGGTGTGCAGGGGAGAGCACCCTGGTTCACAGAATAAATTACCGGGATGGAAACACATTCTGGTTCAGGTCGGGTATCCGCCTGGTAAAGGATAGTAACGATTCGCCTCTTTATTCGGTCATGATATCACAAAATATTACAAAAGAAGTGCAACTTGAAGATGAGCTTCTTAATGTCAAGCTGGAGCTTCTTACCTCAAAGGAGAGAGAACTGCTCAGACACCTTTCCCTGGGACTTTCACGAAGGGAGATTGCACGGGAGATGGATATTGCCGATGCTACTTATGATAAGCATCTGAGAAACATGAAGATGAAACTGAAGAAAAAGAACACGAAGGAACTGCTTGAGTTTTCATACATGTCAAGAAGGAGTACAAAATACAAGGAGAACTGATTGGAAGCAGGATTGCCGGCTGTTTTTTACAACGGCTTTTCCCTGTTAACTACCGGATTTGCATATTCTTCAAGGACTATCTGTCTTACTTCTTCCGGCATTCGAGCATAGTTATCCAGGAATTTTTTCTTCTCATCATCTGTATAGTTATCAGCATACTTTGAACCTTTCCTGGTAGTGTCATATGCAATATAATTTGATGGCCAGAGCCGGTAGCCTGAATGGATAGACCGGTCAACTGCTTCAGCAACATCCTTTTCGGTATTAAATTCACCTTCAAGGGGCTTTGAGAATGAAATATGGATTCTTCCCTTGTGTCCCAAAATTCCCTGGTTCATACTCGCCATATCTTCCAGCGCGCTTTTTTTAGATTCGCCTGTTTTCATCTTTTTATAAAGCTCAAGGCCTTTCATCTTATCACAGGGATCAAATTCATAAGAAATGGCAACAGGAACAACATTCATTCTCTTTATGAATTCCGTGAGACCGGTACCTTTCTCCCTTTGAGACAGGGTCAGCATCTTGATAACTGCGGGATTTGTGAAATCATTACCGTCCTTGGCCCTTCCTTCCCTCTGCGCGATCCATACTGAATTTCCCCTGGAATGAGTATATTCAATATATTTTGAGAGGTGAATTGACGATTCAAGCAGTTCCGATATGGGAAGGTTCCTTTTCACTATGAAGGACTTATTGATCCTGATAAGATCAGAGATAAACTCACTGATAAGAAGGTTGTCGCCAAATGCGATTTCGAAAGTGTTCAGGTTGTTTTTCATCAGCAGGTAGTTCTGGAGTGCCGGGTCCAGTGCAATGTCCCTGTGATTGCTGATAAACAGACAGTTTCCGTATGCTGCCAGTTTATCCAGCCCTGAACCTGTTATCGCATCAACAGAGTTTTCTATAACCGGCACGAACATCAGGTGCATAACAATTTTCATCTGAAATTCATCCACGGTTTTTATTTCCAGCATGGTTTTCTTTATGGTTTCTATTTCATTCGGGCTGAGCTGATTATCAGCCTTTCTTCCCATGAAGAAGTTCATCCCCTGTGCGAAATCACTGCTTTCGGTTAGCCGTTTCATCACTTCAGGCACTTCATGATCCCTGTACGGTCTAATGTCGTTAAAATCGCTGTCCATAGTGATCCTGATTTGTTTTGTCTGATTCCGGGATAATAATAAAATTAAATTCTTCCTGTCAAGAAATATGGGAGCAGGATGCATTGAAAAAAATATTTTTGGATGATAGTAAATAAAGAGCAGTTTCTTAACAAGAGAGGTTCCCTTATTCAAAGGGAAGTTTTATTATAAAACATGCACCGTTACCCGGTTCCGATTTAGCAGTAAAAATCCCGTTATGATTGTTGGTAACGATAAAATAGGATACGGATAAACCGAGGCCGGTACCTGTTCCGACATCTTTGGTTGTATAGAAAGGTTCAAAGATATGATTGAGAACTTCTTTTGTCATTCCGGGCCCATTATCGGTGATTTCAATAACAGTATAACTGTCTTCATTGAAGCTTGTAATATCGATCACAGGCCTGTAGCCCCACTCATTGATCTCGGCCATTGCCTGGGATGAATTTGTTAACAGGTTAAGGATTACCTGTTCGATTTCTGTTTCAATACAGGGCACCTTTTCAAGATTGTTATCGTATTTCCTGTTGATTGTTATATTTCTGAAGTCGTATTTCTTTTCAAGGTTATAATCCTGGGAAGCGATATCAATTGCCTTTTCGATAATTGCATGTAAATCTGCCGGTTTCTTTCTGGCTTTAGTCCTTCTGCTGAAATTGAGCATGTTTGTAATGATAGCTGAAGCGCGCATACCGGCGTCTCTGATGCCATGGAGGTATTTAAAAATATTTCTGTCTTCGAGGTAATCCCTTATCTTCTCCAGGTCGGTATCTCGTTTTTCAGCGGTTTTTCGATTCTCATTGTTCTCCGAAGAGAGCCTGTTCAGTGTTAACTGTACTCCCTGTAATATTACACCCAGGGGATTATTGATCTCATGGGCCATCCCTGCAGCCAGTCCCCCTACAGTCATCATCTTCTCTGTCTGAATAAGGAGCTGCTCTGACTGTTTCTTCTCCGTGAGGTCGTTGATGACAATAAATGAGTGGTCGCCGATTAGGGTCATATAGAATTGAATATATTTAACATTCCCGTTTTTGCAGGTAACCTCCCACTCCTGGGGATATATTGAATTCCCTGTTTTACCGGATTCTTTTACAACAGCATCCCATGTCTCTTTAACAGCCTTTCTATAGTGTTCATCCGGGTGGGCCGCCGACCACCATGTCTCAAGGTCAGGGATGTCATCCACTGTATAACCGAATAACCGGGTAAACTTGTGGTTAAGAAATGTAAACTTTCCCTCTTCATCTGATATTCCTATCCCAACCGGTGAGTTTTCCAGGAGTTTTCTTAAATGCTCTTCGCTCTCCCTGAGCCTTTTTTCGGTTATTTTTCTGTCTGTAATATTAAGAGCTGTAAAGGTAATGTCCGCGGATGGATCTTTCACGGTGATCGGTGTTGCGTTCAGGAGAATGTCGATTATTACACCATCCTTTCGCTGCCACTCTGTTTCCACTGAACCGGTCCCATACTTTGTTATCTGTTTGATCATTTCTTTATCAACAAACTGATACTCTTCATCTGTTGGATAGAGGATTCTTGAGTTTTTCCCGATGAGCTCATCTGCCGTGTAACCGGTCATGTCTGTAATCTGTTTATTGATAGTTGTGAACTCCCTGTTTGTAACAACTCCGATACCGGTGGGAGCAACCTTGAATATACTTTTTTGGAATGCTTCATTTTTCTGAAGTTCATAAGCCGATCGAATAAGTTCTTCGTTCTGTGCCTCAAACTCTTCGTTACTTGCTTCAAGCTCTTCCATGGCTGCTCTGAGCTCTTCATTGGCGGCAAAAAGCTCCTGGTTCTTTTCGCGCAGCTGCTCTTCGTATTTCTCCTTCTCTTCAATTTCTTTTTTTAACGACTTATTGGCCCTTATTAAATCGGTTGTCTGCTCAACGACAATATCTTCGAGGTTTTCCTTGTATTGGTTTAGTTTTTCATCGGTCTTTTTTCTCTCCTGCCGCTTCCTGTATGTGATCATATAGCCCATGAACCCGGCAGCGATTAAAAGAGAGATCGGAAGTATAAGAGAAAAATTATTCATATCATTAATGTTAATCGGTTGTTAATTGTATATAGCATTTAATGCTTCAGGAGGACAATATATTTTTCTTTTTCTTTAACAATTATAGTATAAACTCTCTGTATATCAGCTCTTTTCCTGTAATTTTATAATAATAATCGGTTGTATGGTTAAAAATATATAATAATGGCAAAAATAAGAGTATGTCTCTGCCACCGAAGGCGGTGGGACTTACCGGTTTTGTAATATTTATTAACCTGTTAATTTTGAAAACTCTGGTTGAATCGTAATATTTTTCAATAAAATTCTTGATTCCGTTACCTCATATGCTTAAAATTATGTATATTATTTTTATTATAACTACTCAGCTGTTTGGCTAAAATAAGCCTGTATATATGTTTTCGACGCCCACGGCGGCGGTAAGATGCTGTCAGGTCGTTGATTGAAATTGCGTGGTTTATTATTTCAAATCGGTCAGGATATTGACAGGGTGATAAATAAAATTTTTGAGAAGGTGAAGATATGAAAAAACTTATCAGATTGGTATCTCTTTTTACACTTCCTCTTCTTCTCTGTTCCAACAGCATGGAAAGAGGAGTCTGGGTGGATGAAAGTACCTTCAGGGTTTCGGGAACAGGTTATGCGAAGAAAGAATTTACCGGTGTCCAGGGCAGGGCCAGTGCATGTGAGGCTGCAAGGCTTGATGCTGTGGCAAAGATGATAATAAAATTTGCAGAAACAGGTATTGAAAGTGTCAGGGGTAAGGTCAAGACTGAAGTTTTTAAAGATGTTGTAAAGAAAGAGTTTTCAGGGACAATTCGCGGGGCTATGATTGTTAAATCTACATACGATAAAGCTTCCGGAAAATGTGTTGTTGTTTATCAATTGAAAGAGAAGGGCATGAAAAAGAAAATTGTCAGGCTGGCCAGGGAGCAGGGACGGTGAATTTACCTTTGTAAGAGAGTGTAGGTCCGGGGGCAGAGTTCTCTGACTTCCTTTTCAGTCAATCCTTTCTGTTCCCGGAGAATGGATCTCTTCTTTTTTCCGCTTTTCTCCCTGTAATTCTCCTTTTCAATGATCTTCAGAAACTCACTGCTTTCTGAAGAGAAATACCTCTTTTCAATAAAGTAATCCCTCTCCGGCCGGGAGCTGTTTTTCGGCCTGCACCGGTATTCGTTTTTTTTCTCGTTCGATTTGCTTTTTATTTCCTGGAGACACCGGCTGCAGGTCTTCTCATTTTGAAACAGGTATTTATCTGCATATGACAAAATCATTACAGGAGTGAAAATAATTAAAAAAAACAGGAGGCTCTGTCTCATTAGTCTTCCCCTCCCTTTCTGCATTTGATTCTGTTTCTTTTTATATATTTTTTTCTCTTTTCGATGCTGTTCATATAGCTGCTTGATGCCACTGAGTAACATATCCAGTTGAGAAGCTCTCTGTTTATCATGTAAAGCTGACTTTCATAGAAAGGGTCTCTCGTGTGACGTATTTTTCTCTCAATTGAGAGTGCAGTACTTATGAGGACCCTTGCGGGTCCCTCAGAGGGATTTCTTCTTTTCAGAAAAGATATCATTCCGGAGAGGACACTTTCAATCATATCCCTGTTCCGGTTTATTTCAATCATTTTTGTATACATTTTCCAATAGATAAGAGCAGTGTTCCTGTTCTCTTTTTCATTGTCAGGTATGATCTTCGCATATTTCTTAAGAATATAACCGATTATCCGGTAATGCCTGACGTTGTCCGGATTGAGTCCGTTGATAACTGCAAAAAGGAGATCGGCAGGTTCATCTGATTTAACATATTTGAATTCTTTTGCTTTTCCCAGAACATCATCCAGTCTTGATTCTGCTTTTCCGCCGGACAGACTTTTTATCCCGGTAAAAAGATACCTGAAGTATACCGGCAATGAGATAAGTTTCCCGTTTTTTATCATGTTCAGAGCAGAGTCCCATTCACTTTTATTTATTTCACCATCTGACGCAATATACCTGAGGCACCAGGTCGTCCTGTAATCCATGGACGGCTCCTCAATCCCATCCATGGTCTTTATAATGAAAGAGTTATATTTTTCCGGGTAATATCCCAAGGAAATCAAACTGTCAATTATATGGTAATGGACTTCATTGCATTTTTTTCCGAAGGGAATTTTGACGGCATGAACAATGGCATTGTTTAAATCAGCTTTTAATTTTGATGATAAGAGTTTTTTTATGAGTTGCAGTTTTTCCCTGCATTCTTCTCCGGTTAAAACAACTTCTGTTTTTTTTTCATCTGCTCCGGGGGATTTCTCTGAGCCGGATAAACCGTAATGGGGAAAAAGTATTATTAACAGGACATTAATCACTATTGCAGCTGTTTTCATGTTTCTCTCTTTTTCCGGTTTTAGAATATCCCGGCCCTGCTTTTCATATTAAGGTTTTGCTGCTATCTGTCAATTATTTGTTTTTTGTAACGACTCAGTTGAATGGCTTAAATTGACATATTTAATAAAATACCAAAAATAAGTCCCCACCGTAATAGGCAGCGGGGAACATATCAGTTCTGTTTTTCCATGAATATGATTATTCTTATTGCTCATCTTGAGTTATTACGATTTTTGTTATGATAAGAGAGAATAAAGATGACTGGATTACAGCCCTGTAGGTAAGATAAGCAGTAATCCAGTCATAAGGATGATGTAATGTTACTGATGTGAATAATACACATTTTCATAACTTTGTCAAGTGACGTGTAATGAATGCTACATAGAGTGTAATGAACGCTACGTAGAGTGTAATAAACGACATTTTAGCCCGGGGGCCGGGGGATAGTTATCATCTCATTAATAATGCTTTCAACATGAATGGAGGTTGTATCAAACAGCTTAATTTCCTCAAAGTCCTCCTGCCTGAGGATCAGGGGAAGCTCTGTTCCACCGAGGATAAGCCCGTGAATTCCCTGTGAGCGTCTCATTTCTTCTGCAATCTGTACAAGTTTTGATTTTGTTTCCGGAAGTATCCGGTTAAAGACAAGTTCATTCATATATCGGTCATGGATATAATCTATTGTATCATCATCCGGTGTAATGATTTCAATTCCATATTTTTTCGCAGTCCGGTTATAAAAACCGGCTGTCATGGTTGATTTTGTCCCGAAAAGCGCAGCTTTTTTTATTTTACTGTTGCCTGCGCTTTTACATGTTTCTTCAACGATGCTGATTACCGGGATCTTTACTTTTTTCATTATCTCATCAAAAACAATATGCGGTGTGTTTGATGTAATTGCGGCGAAATCGGCTCCCGCTTTTTCCAGGTCCAATACACTCGCGGTCATTAAATCCACAAGTTCATCAAGCCTGCCGGTGAAGACCAGTTCCAGCATTGCTGTCATATTAATGCTGTTTATTAATATTTCAGGATACTCTCGGGTACCCAGTTTTTCCCTGTATTTCCGGAGAATAAGCCTGTAGTATTCAACTGTTGATTCAGGTCCTATCCCGCCGATCAGCCCCGGTTTTTTCATTATAATTTCCCCGCGTGCATAATCCTGAAAAAAGTCGGTGCGGGCCCCCGCACCTCTCCCCGGCTGGTTACAAGGTAGATATTCTCCATCTCTTTTTTGCCGATGTCCCATATGACCTTCAGCCCGTTCTTTTTTACGGTAAGTTCGGCTTCATCCCGTGCCATGCCGAAGGTAAAGGGTTCGCCCACATCTTCCACCCGTTCGGCCATTCTCTCCGCCCCATGATGTTTTTCGAATTCACCGTCGATGACATCCCTGTGGAGATAGTCGAATATTACCGAGCTTCCCGGTCCTGATTTTTCTGCGATGAATTTAAGTGTACTGTTCACAGCTTCCTCGCTGATATACATGGAGACCCCCTCCCAAATAAAGAAGGTCATCAGGGAAGAATTATATCCTGCTTTTAACAGGACATTCTCAATTGTGTCTGTATTAAAATCGATAGGCGCATAAAATGTGTTTTCCGGCAGCTTTCCGAAGATCTTTTTCACTCTCTCCTGTTTTTCTTCAATGGTTGCCGGGAGGTCTACTTCGAAGAACTTAACACCCGGCAGACTCTTCCCAAACCTGTATGCCCGGCTGTCATATCCCGATCCCAGAACAACAACCTGTTTTATGCCTTTTGCAGCCTCCTTCTTCAGGGTGGCATCAATATGCTTGGTCCGCGCATTGAGATAAAAATAACCAACGGCACCCCTTTCATGAATTCGTTCAAGTATTACCTCAACATGTCCGGGATCATACCACCATCTTGCCGAATCCCGGAAGTCCCGGCTGATAAACTTCTCGGCGAGGTAATCGGGGTTCCTGTACTTTTTATCCGGTTCATAACAGGCCATGGCCCTCAGCGCGGCAACGCCCTCGGCAGTCCTTGAGGGTTTGTCTCTGCCGATCTCCATCTCCCCGGAACCATAGACGGCATAGTAGATGCCGATGAAGAGTATTGGCGCCAGTCCGAAGGTCAGGAATATATAGTGAAACCGGGATTTTTCATGTCTGTTCATTCAGAAACTCCGCTTGCCGGCTTACCAATTTTTTCATTTTATGCTAAAAATTATTGATAAATTTAAGCAGTTTATCTTTATTAATCATTCCGTATAATAAACCGGGATTTCCTGATCCAGTTCAGGAGATCAGGATTATAAAAACTGTTCAATCATTTAGAGTCAAATAGAAAAAGATAATTAATAACCGGACCATGAGAAAAAACTACAGGGAAAAAAGCAGAAAACTCTTCAGGCACATTGGCCGGTTGAATGTAAAATACAGGTGGCTTATTATCAGTCTGACCATAACGGCTCTACTTCTTTTTTCACTGGCAGTTCCCCGGCTGAGAGTCATAACCACCATTGAAAGCTCCTTTTCCCAACGAAACAGGATAATTAAAGATTACCAGAAGTTCAGAAAGAGCTTTGGACGCGACGAGAAGATCTTTCTCCTTATTGAAACAAAAGATGTTTTTAACAGGTACTTTCTTGAGAAGCTCAATAATTTCCACAGGGACCTGGAGAATACACTTCCCCTGTTAAAAGAGGTCAATTCCCTGGTAAATGCCCCTTATATTTATACGGATAACAGGGAATTGAAAGTATCTCCCTTTCTTCAATCTGTTCCCCGGTCGATTTCGGAAGCGGAGAAACTGAGGATAAAGGCGGATAACTATCCCGCATATAAGGACATCTATTTTACCGGTGACTACAGGTATGCGGCCCTGGTCATCAAGACACAGTCAGTATCCGCCCTGACCCCGGACGGGCTCAGGATTAAGAACCGGGGGAGGGGCCTTGATGATCATGAAGAGACGAAATATCTGAACCGGGGCGCTCCCTCAATATCACAGAGTGAGAATATTGCTATTCTCGGCATGGTGGAAACTGTTATCAGGGAGTACGATTATAATAACTTTAAAATTTACTCCAGCGGGACGCCGGTTTACCAGTTCCTTGTTGAACCGATACTCATGGACAACATGATCAAGACCAGTATCATGGTCCTTATTCTTACGTCCATCTTTATGGGACTTCTCTTTCGAAGGGTCTCCGGAATTTTTCTTCCCCAGTTTGCCGTTGGAGCATCGGTGGCGGCGTCCCTTGGTCTTATGGCCCTTACAGGTGTGGACTTTACATCATCATTGACAATGCTTCCGTCCCTGATACTGACAATCGCGATCCCCGCGCCTATCCATTTCATGGTTGTTTATTATAAATACCAGAAATCAACCGACCGGACTACGGCAGTCCTGGAAACCCTGGAGCATTCGGGGCTCCCCATAATGATGACGGCTGTGACAACTGTTGCGGGACTCCTTTCGTTTTCAACAACGGAGATTGCGCCGGTTGCGGACCTCGGACTCTTTTCCGCCGCGGGAGTGTTTTTCAGTCTTTTTATGACAATTTTTTTTCTTCCCGCGTTTCTTGCGGTGGTGAAGGTAAATCCGGGGAAGGAGAGGGAGAAACTCTACGAAAAATCCCGGTATAACCGCTATCTCATGGGGCTTGGCCGGCTGGGAGTGACAAGACCGGTACAGGTATCCGCTCTTTTCCTCATAATTCTCGTCATGGTATCCATTGGTATTGTTAAGCTGCGGTATTCCCATAATATGCTTCACTATTTTTCCGGCGAATCTGATTTTATGGTAGATACCGGTATAATAGAAAAGAAAACCGGAGGTACCCGGGCGCTTGAGGTTGTTATCAACACGAAAAAAGAGAATGGTGTTTTAACGGAGGAATTTCTTCAGAGGCTCCGGAAGCTGGAAGATTACGCTTTATCCTTCAGGGATGAAACAGGCAGGAGAGTTGTGGGGAGCGGGAAGTCACTGCTCCACTCAATAAGGGAGATCGGGCAGTTAAAGAATTTCAGAAAGAAGGATGCTTATCCCCTCAGGGATCTGCTGGGGAGGTACAGGGAGAGCAGGCTCGGCGAGCTCAAATACTATACCGACGAAAAATTTAAAACCGCGCGGTTTACATCGCTCATGTACTGGCAGGATGCGGCCTCTGATCTGAAGTTTGTCCGGGCCATTAAAAAAAGGGCCGGAGAGCTCTTTGACGGGAAGGATGATCTTCTTGTTACAGGGGCAGTTTCTATTAACTCGGGAGTGATTGAGTCGCTCATGAAGAGCCTGGCAGTAAGTTACCTTACGGCATTTCTTGTGGTGACCATGCTTATGATACTCTCTATCGGTGAGGTCAGGCTGGGGCTTTTAGCAATGATACCAAACCTGGTCCCCCTTGCCGCGGGCCTGGGACTCATGGGATTTATGGGGATACCTTTAAACACCTTTAACCTCATTGGCGGGAGCATTATTATCGGGATTGCCGTAGACGATACCATACACTTTTTTCACAACTTTACCGGTTATTACGGGAAATCGGGCAGTGTGGATTCCGCGGTAAGCGACACCCTGGCGTCGGCGGGAAGGGCCCTTATGACAACCACACTCATATTTGTGTCATGTTTCTGGCTGCGCCTTTTCAACCCGTTAAAAGTCGTGAGTGATTTCGGTCTTGTTACCGGGTTCTCCCTTCTTGTTGCTTTCCTGGCGGATGTTCTCCTCTCACCGGCAATCCTGAAACTGGTCTATGAGAAAAGGAGAAGGTGACGGAAATGTCCGTAAAGATGAAAAAATACTCCATCCTGAGCATGGTTCTCTACCTGGCCGTTACTGCCGGGGCCTTTTCCGTGATTCATCACTACTGGACGAAAGAGACCCAGAAAACACTCTATATCAAAGAAAAGGGACTGTCACCCGCCCGGTTCAAAAGCCTGGGCGTGGATTCCATAAAGATCAGGCTTGTTGAAGACTATGTCACCAGAAGGCTCCTTGCCGCCAGAAGCCTCCTGGTCATCAAGAACGGGGTGACCCTTCTTGAGAACTACTACGGGGACGGGGGGCCTGATAAAAGGGCGTTTGTCCATTCCCTGAACCTCGACATTATCAGTACACTTATCGATCATGCTCTTAGTAAAGGGGAACTGAAAAGCAGAAACCAGCCGGTCTCGGATTTTTTCCCGGGCAGGCAGACAGGCAATCTTACCGTAAAGGACCTGCTGGATGTTGATCCTCCGCTGTTATGGGGAGAAAAGAACCCCGTCTACTGGAAGCTCTTCTATGCCGGGGACAGGATATCGGAGTCCCTGAAAATTCTCCGGAGAGAGAGAAATCAGCCCGCTGCCAGGTTCGCGTCGATTTATCTCCTCTCTGAGATCATTGCGAAGATATCACCGCCGGGCTACACTTCGTATGCGGAAGAAAATCTCTTTAAACCCGCAGGAATAAAAAGCGGTGAAGGTGAAGGAAGGCAAATTTCCCGGTTTATCGGTTTTCGGTTCAGGGGGATCGACCTGGCGCATTACGGGAGGTTCGTGCTGAATAATGGTACTTTTAGAGGGAAAAAACTCACAGCTTCTCAAAAAGGCCCGGCGTATCCTGTTTCCGTTGACAGGTGGAAGAGAAGAGAATTTCAGGGCAACAGGGCGTTCATGGCCGAGGGTGAAGGAGGACAGTTTGTTGTCATCATCCCCTCCCTGAAGAGTGTTATCGCCGTAACGTCCAGGAGCGAATTTCCCCTCCTTAAAAACAGCGGTTATCTGAAGATGTTTCAGATGCTGGTCGATGCCCTCTCCGGAGGGATTAAAGAGGGGAACCTGCAGGCTTCATACGAGGAGGAGGATATCTTCTATGAGCCTAACTTCATTTTCTCTACCGAGGTCCCGGAAGAACTGAAGAGGTTCTTCATCAGCTTCGCAAAGGACATATACAGTGAAGATATCTATCGAATAAGGTACAACTATGCCAGGGGATACAGGTTCGGGCAGAGGGAATATGATGATATAGAGGATATCTGGCACAAGCGGTTCTTCGGGGGGCCCGCCCACCTGGAATCGGTGGAAATCAATAAAGCGCGGATTGATAAAAACAGGGCGTATGTCCGGGGCACCCTGAAGTACTCTTTCCACAATATGCAGGAGGGGTCTATCGGTTTTTTCCCTGTGGTGAGCATGATCAAACTCAAAGGAAGATGGAGATGGCTGGGCACTCCCCGGCGGGTCAGGATCCTGGACAGGGATGAGTACTTTGATGCGGAACCGGATAACAGGATGTCAGAGTTTATCGGTGAGTGCGGAAGTTCACTGGCTGGTGGTGAGGAAAGCTCCCGGAAGAGCTGTATATCCCATACGTTCTCCTATAACGGGTCCGGGAAAGAAGAGATCCTGGGGCGGATCAGGGAGATGCTGAGTGGTCCGGGTACACCGGTACTTCACGTAACGAATATCAGGAAATCGGGAAAGGGCTATATCGTTAACGGGTTTTTCAGCGGGAGTGTTGCCGGGAAGCTCCGGATCCCGCCGGATATGAAAATTATTGATACTAACGGCAGGCTCTCATGGGCCGGAAATTAATCGAAGAACTTATTATGAAAACCGGTTGAAAGTATTTGACTTTTCTCCGGACAGATATAAATTCAGTTATAATCCGGCCTTGTGATGACTGCAGGGGATGAGCCGGAACCCGGTCAATTCACACTATTTCATGAAGTTAAAGAAGATATGAAAACGTACGATCTCATAGTCATTGGAAGCGGAGCGGGACTTTCGGTCCTCAATGCCGGGATGCAGAGAGGATACAGGTGTGCCCTGGTGGAGAAGAGCAAGATGGGGGGAACATGTCTTAACAGGGGATGCATTCCCTCCAAGGTCCTCACCACCGTAGCCGACACAATTAAAAACGCGGAACAGGGGAAGAAGATAGGTGTTTCCTTTAAACTGGATAATCTTGACTGGGAGCTGATTACGAAAAGGCTGTGGAGCCGGATAGATGAAAATAAGAATATTGAAGAGGGGATCTCTTCTCTGGATAAACTCGATACCTACAGGGGAGCGGCCGAGTTTACGGGTAAACAGAAGCTGAAGGTTGTCTACCCTGACGGCACGGCATCCCCTGAGTTTACGGGCAGCCGGATAGTTGTTGCTTCCGGGGGGCGTTCTTTTGTGCCGCCAATCAAGGGAATTGAAGAGGCGGGATATATCACAACCGAGACCTTTTTCGGAGAGAGTTTTCCTGAAAAACCGTGGAAAAGCCTTATCCTTGTGGGAGGGGGGATTATCGCCGCGGAGTTTGCCCATATATTTTCCGCGCTGGGAACAAAGGTCACTATCGTAGAGATGGCCCCCAGGATCCTTATCACCGAAGAACCTGAAATAAGTTATTTTGTGGAAAAGAATTTTAAAAAGGAGATGAAGGTATTCACCCGCTGCAGGGCCGTGGCTGCCAGAAAGGATGGAGATGGAGGGAGTAAATATCTTACTATTGATGATACCGAAACGGGTATTACAACCGAACTTGAAGCCGAAGAGATATTTGTGGCCGCGGGGAGAAGGTCAAACAGCGATATCCTGAAAACAGAAAAATGCGGAATTGAGACCTACGGTCCGGGAGGCTGGATAAAGACCAATGAGTTCCTTGAGACAAATGTAAAGGGCGTCTGGGCCATGGGTGATGTTAACGGCCTCTACCAGTTCAGGCACAAGGCCAATGCCGAGGCTGAAGTCTGTATTAAAAATCTATTCGAAAAAGGCAGGGAGGCCATGGACTACTCGGCTGTTCCCTGGGCAATATATACCGGTCCGCAGGTGGGGCACGTTGGATTGACCGAGCAGGAAGCCCTGGACCGGGGGCACCGGATTTTCCGGGCAAAGATGAACTATTCATATGTTGCCAAGGGTTTTGCCATGGGCTATGAAGCGGGAGATGATGATGACGGTTTTGTGAAGCTGATTCTGGACAGTTCAATGAAAATTCTCGGCGCCCATGTGGTCGGGCCTCATGCGGATATCCTGGTTCAGCCCTTTGTCTATATGATGAATTCAGGGTATTCCTGCCCGGTCTCTGCCGATGAAGATGAGAGGAAAAACAATAAAAATGTCATCAGGACAAGGCTGGACTATTCGTGTCCGGGGGCAGGGAGTGTCATGCCTCTTTACCAGTCCATGGTCATTCATCCCTCTCTCAATGAAGTTACCGGCTGGGTACTCGGTTCCCTGGAGCCGGTAAATATCCCCCTGAAACATCACCCTCATGATCAGGAGTGAGTATCAATCGCCCTTTTTTCCGGCCAGCCGGGAAATCACAAAGAGTATTATAAATGTAAGAAGGAAAAAAAGTATAATTCTCACAAGGTAAGCGGCAATGACTATTCCCATATTTTCATTGTTCATAATTCTTTATATGACTGGCGAGAGAACATTTCAGTCAAGAATAATTCAATTTTTATTAACGACTCAGTAATTTTTAAGAATTATATTATTCATTAAAAAACATAATTGATATTATTATTGTCATTCCCCCGGAAGCGGGAATCTAGTCTTTTAGAAATAAGTGGATCCCGGCTCTTCGTTGCACTTCCGCCGGGATGACAGGCTTGTAGTTACGTTATTTTTATAAATGATTAAGTCGTTGCGAAAAAACATAAAAACAGCTGTTTTCTTATTGATTAATCTCTCAAGTGATATAAAACTATGATTGATTCTGTTCCCGGTAGATAATTTATAAATAAGTGCATTTCCCTTTTTCAGAGAAAAAGAAAACACTCTTTCTATGAATATTACCGGTTACGGATTTTATTATCCACTATGTATATGTAGAGGGAGCAAAAAGTGAGTAATCCCGATCTTGTTATTCTTACAAACATAAGCCGGATTTACGAAGACAGGGCTATCTTCGGTTATCTCTCCGGGAGTTTTGCAAAAATTTATATGCCGGGTAAGCCGGAAGAGCTGAAGAAAATTTTCGGTGAGAACAAGTTTGTCTTATCGGTTATTGATACTGATAAAAAGATTGAGAAAACACTTTTTAAGGTCTTTACAGATCTCGTCAATAAGACAAAATTTCCTGTTCTGATTATTGCAGGTAAACAAAATATAAAGAAGTATGATCAGATCTTCCCGGTAACAACAGATTATCTCATTAAACCTGCGAAGAGCTTTGAATTTCACCTCCGCATCAGCAGGCTCATGGAGCTGTATAAAACAGTCCACAAACTTGACCTTTTTAAGGGATTTGAGGATGAAGTGGAAATGCGGAATAATGTGCTTGAGCTTTCACGGCAGGAGCTGATTTCCGGGGCTGAAACCATAAAGGCCCTTGATATCGCCCTTGATCTTTCCCGGAAAGAGATGTTGAACCAGAAAGAGGAGATAAAGGCCCTGGAACATATCCTTGAGTATTCCCGGATGGATAAGATGGACCTTATGAAACATATCGGGATCATGGAAGAGATCATAAAATTATCCACCGGTGAAAAAAAGGACTATAAAAAAGAGATCGAAGCCCTTGAAAATCTCCTGCTTTATATCATCAATGAAAAAAAAGGCATCACAAAGAAAAATGAATAACCGGTCATGTTAAAATGCAAAATCCTGATTGTTGAAGACGAGCCGGTGATCGGCGAAAATATTCTGAGAATTCTTCGCCACAAAGGTTATGACGCAGTGGGGCCCGCCAAAAACAGTGAAGATGCCGTTGAAATGGCCGCCCGTGAGAAACCCCAGGTTGTAATAATGGACATTGAGATATCGGGTAATTCTGACGGTATCGAAACAGCAAAAAGGATCAATGAGAGTGCCGATATCCCCGTTCTTTATTTGACCGCCCATTCCGATGACGAGACAATTCAGAGAGCACGGGAAACCGATCCCTACGGTTATATTATTAAACCGATAAATTCCCGGGAACTCGTCGCAGCCATCGAACTGGCTGTCTACAAACACAGGATTGAAACTGAGCTGAAAAGAAGCGAAGAGAAATTTTCCGATCTCTACAACAATGCTCCCGACATGTATATCTCTATCGATGCCGAAACCGGGGAAATCCTTGAGTGTAATGATACCGTAGTAAAAACAACCGGTTATGAAAAAAACGAACTGATCGGAAGGAAAGTTTTTGACATATACCATCCCGATTCCCGTGAACGGGCGGCTGTTGTTTTTAAGCAGTTCCAGGAGACTGGTGAAGTCAAAGGTGAAGACCTTATGATCCTGAAAAAGAATGGTACGGCCGGTTTTGTAAATCTCAGTGCTTCGGCAGTCAGGGATGAAACGGGAAAAATAATCAAGAGCAGGTCAATATGGCGCGATATAACCGAGAAAAAAACATTGGAACGCCAGCTTATTGACAATGAGGAGAGGTTCAGGCTGCTCTTCGAGAACAGTCCGCTCCCTTACCAGTCACTTGACCTGGAGGGACGAGTGGTAGAAGTAAATAACTCATGGTTAAAGGTCCTTGGTTATGAAAAGGAAGAAGTCCTTGGAAGAAACATCAAGGAATTTCTTGATCCGGAGTCCCTGGAAACATTAAAAGTGAACTTTTCCCGTTTCAAGGAATCCGGTGAGGTGAGAGGTGTTGAGTTCTTCATGAGGAAAAAGAACAATGAAAGGATCCTTGTCTCGGTCAACGGAAAACTGAGTTACAGGAGGGACGGGAGTTCCAAGCAGACCCATTGTATCTTCAGGGACATAACCGATCAGCGGGAGGCTGAAAGAAGGCTTGAGGCATCACTCAATGAAAAAGATATACTTCTGAAGGAAGTTCATCACAGGGTGAAGAACAATATGCAGGTCATTATCAGCCTCATAAATCTCCAGGCAGGATATGTCAAAGATTCTGTTATCCTCGATTTTTTTAAAGACACGGTATACAGGATACGGTCCATGGCTCTGGTCCATGAAAAACTGTACCAGTCGGAGAGTATCTCCGCCATAAATTTCGGCGATTATATCAGGGCACTGACTTCTGATATTTCACAGCAGTATATAAGCGGCGGTCTCAGGGGTGATGTTAACGTGGACGTAGAGGACATTACCATGGGAATCGACAGGGCAATACCCTGCGGAATCATTATAAATGAACTTGTCTCAAATTCCTTTAAGCACGGGTTTAAGGGGACTGATTATGGTCAGATCAATATCAACTTCCATAAAACCGGTAATTCAGATGCGGTCCTGCAGGTGAGTGACAACGGGAAAGGACTTCCTGAGAGTTTTGATATAAGCAATATCAACTCCCTTGGCATGCAGCTTGTGGACTCTCTGGTTGTACAGATTAATGGCAGCCTTGATATCAAAAAGCAGGAGGGTGCGTCCTTTACCATAACCTTTCCGCTCCAGGACTAGTGCTGAGCTCGGCAGTTAAACAATCATGAACAGTTAAAAATCACGCAGTCGAAGTACTGAATGATGACGTCCCTCTATTCGATGATCTTCTCCGCCAGCCTGATTGCGTCCCCGATGCACTTGAGACAAACATTCTCCTTTATGTTTCCTTCGTAATATTTTTTTCTTCCCGGTTCTGATGTGAGGTCGCAGCCGGTAAGTTCAGAGCAAAGAGTCGTCCCGTTTATCTCCCTGAAGCTTTTGAGAAAGTTTCTTACCAGGGAATAAATTTTCTCCTTGGATTCAGTGTCACCGGGATCGTATTGACCATACTTGAGACCGATGACCATAATACCGCCGGAAACAGCACCGCACGTTTCCTGTTCCCGGCCAAATCCCGCTCCAAATCCGCTGGAGATCATCAATGCGGTTTTTCTCTCCACGCCAAACCTGTCTGAGAAAGCCATAAGAACTGACTGGGAGCAGTTAAAACCTCCCATAAAGGTATCGCGTCCCTTTTCAATTTTATTCATCTCTTTTCCTCTTTTCCCGCACCCTGCGGATTTCAGACCCCTCAGGATCCCCCGTAACCGATGCTTATCTTTTCCCCTTCAACGATCACCGGGACCCTGCGTTTTCCCCCGGAGAGCTTCAGCATCTCATTGAGCTGTTTCTTATCAGATTTTACATCGATAAATTCCGCCTTTTTCCCGAATACCGACCTGGCATTATCGGTATAGGGTCAATATGGCTTACCATAGATGATAACTTTATCCGGCATATTCGTCCCTCCATCAAAAGTAAATCCAGGAATCACTCACATTTTACAGGAGAATAACATATAAGGATCTTTTGTAAAGTCTTTTTGTGTTTCTTCTCGGATAGATATTAGGAATAACCATATTCATTAATTACTCCATAAATCCCCGGTGGGGAATCCCAATGTCATTAAGTTAAGGACAAAATCCTGAGGACCACTTCCCTAAGGTCCTGACTTTTACCCACACTTTTTGTGGGAGTTCCCTCATCCCCCTAACCCCCTTCTCCCGGAGATTAAAAAAGGAAGGGAGAAGGGGGAATAAGAGAAAAACTGTGTTTTTTATGATTTTTTTCATTTCTCAGAAACCCTCTCCCATCCATAATTTAAAAAAAAGATGGGAGGGTGGCCGGGGACGCTTTTGAAAAAAGTGTCTCTGGCCGGGTGAGGGCATTCCTTACTTTGGATGAAACAATACGAATTCACTTTCTTCTTGAAAAATATCCCGCCCAATATTTTCCTGTATTATCTTATACAGAAAAACAGGCGGTATCGATGATATCAAAAAGAGCCAGTGAAGTTAAACCGTTTATGGTGATGGATGTTATGGCCCGGGCGGAAGAGCTCGAGAAGTCCGGGGAGGATGTCATTCACCTGGAGGTGGGTGAGCCCGATTTTGACACTCCGGAAGTTATCCGGAATGCCGCCATTGAGGCAATAAGATCGGGAAAGACGCATTATACTCATGCCATGGGAATGCTTGAACTGCGTGAAGCTGTCTGCGAACATTATTATGAACAGTATGGTGTAAGTATCACTCCCGACCGGGTCCTTGTTACATCGGGGACTTCCCCGGCAATGCTCCTGATGATGATGTCAATTCTCGAGCCGGGTGATGATATCATACTCTCAAATCCACATTACGCGTGTTACCCCAACTTCATTGAATCCGTAAGCGGAAGGGCCTCCTATGTACAGACATACCCGGAGGACGGTTTCCAGTACAGACCCGGGGAGATAAAGAAGGCCCTGACCGGGAGGACCCGGGGTATCCTGATAAACTCCCCTTCTAATCCCACGGGAATTGTGATGACTGAAAAAAACATGGAGGAGATCGCCCTGTTTGACGGTCAGTATATCCTTTCAGATGAGATCTATCACGGCCTTGTTTATGAGGGGAGGGGGAGGTCCATACTGGAATTTACCGATAAGGCCTTTGTGATAAATGGATTCTCAAAACTTTACGCCATGACAGGATGGAGGCTCGGTTACCTTATTTTCCCCGGGGAGTTCTCCGTAACCATGCAGCGGCTGCACCAGAATTTCATGATTTCCGCCAACAGCTTTGTCCAGATTGCCGGGATCGCGGCCCTGAAGGAATCCCGGGAAGATGTTGAGAGGATGCGGGACATATATAATGAAAGAAGGCTTTTCATGATGAAGCGCCTCCGGGAGATCGGGTTCAAAATCATTGTGGAACCCACTGGGGCATTCTACGTTTTCGCCGATGCCAGGGAATTCTGCACAGATTCCTATAAGGAAGCGTTTAACATTCTTGAAACCGTAAAAGTGGGAGTTACTCCCGGTGTTGACTTCGGTCCGGGGGGTGAAGGATTTATCCGCTTCTCCTATGCCAATTCCCTGGAGAATATTGATGAAGGCCTGAACAGGGTGGAAAGCTATCTCAAAGAGAGGGGGCACTGCTGAAGTTTTTACCGGTATCCTCCTGGCTTATTCTTGACTTATTCCTCAATTCGTATTAAAATCCCGGGGATAAAAGCAGAAATCGAAGGTTTTTGCGGGATCTAATATTTATTAACATGGATGTCAGGTAACTACAAAATATTAACAATACGTCCCCGCCGCCGTAGGCGGCGGGGACGTATCAGCTATCTTTTTTTATAAAATGATTATTCTTATGTATAGCTGAGTAGTTACGATGTCAGAGAGTATTGAATTATGTATATGTAGATTTTCGGAGGATGTAAATGAAAAAATATGTGATTATATGTTTTCTGTTTCTCTCTTTCCTGGCAGCGGGGAACAGTTCTCTCTCTGCGGCGGTTTATGAAGCGTCAACTCTTCACAATGCCGTATCAAGAAGTGAGACCGTTCAGGACCTCTTTTTTAAAAGGTGGGACCTGATACAGGAGCAGGAGCTTTACTTTGATTTTTACGGTAAGCTCAACTGGGTTCATGGATTTAAGATTAATACCATCAACAAGGGGACAGGTGAAAAGGAAGCCGTGGATATGCGCCTGATCAGGACCTACGGCAGTATTACCGTAAACTACCCTGTCCTCGGGAAATATGAAGGAAGCAACCTCGCGGAGAGGGTGGCAGGGAAGGAGAAAAAGGAGGAAGAGGGGGGCCTCTGGAAACCGAAGAACCTCATCCTGGGTTTTACGGCAACCGGTTTCCACTACGGGCTCACCAGCGAATCAACCATTGACAGGGGAGGGGCCGGTTCCGAGACGGTGACTGATTACAAGTACACACAGTTCTTTGACGATATCTTCGCCCTCTCCCTCCTCTACAGGCCCTATTTCTATATACACTGCGGTGTGCTTATCAATAACCAGATAGAGCCGGATGATGACGGCACAATGGACTATTCCGACTCATCCGGCAGGACAACACGATACTTTATCGCGTCAAACCTCCTCTCGTTCCTGAATCTCAACGCCACCACAACCAGCGGAGAACTTGAGGCCCTGGCCATCGGGCTGATCATCAACAACAGCCTGAAGTTCTTTATGACCCCTCCCAGGATCATGCCGCGGATCACCGTAACATACAAAAAGCTCGCCCTCTATAAGGACGAACAGTACGACCCGGTATGGGTCATCACGGGAGAAGACAAGGAGGGGGACATCCCCGACAGCCAGAAGGATGAGGCGGACCTTCACACACTCTCGGTCCTCCTGGAGGAAAACCTCGGCAACAAGATATTCCTGAACGCTTTTCTTGAGTTTCAGAAACCGTCGGAGACCCTCATTGATAAGAGGACCCAGACTTCCACTGATCCCCAGGGAGATGAGGTGACATATAATTACCTGAGAGAGGCGCATCTCACCGCGGGATATAACTTCCTCAAGGCGTCATCAACTGAGAGGCTTCTGGCCACAGTGGGTATCAGCAGGTACTGGGATGTTGCCATCCCCGTCCACAGGGAATCGGGGAGCGGTTACAGCCTCATTGGCGGTTTCTTCTCCCTGGGCTGGAACACGACCTTTATCGGCGCCGAATTCAAATGCTCGTACAACTACTCGCAGGAGCTTCGAAAACTTGTTGAAACGGCGGACAAGTTCATGGTTGAAGCCAGTCTCTTCGCGCGGTTCTAATGAGGGAGGTATTAAAATGAAAAATCATAAGAAAAATTTAAATATATTATCCGCATTTCTTTTCAGTGTGGTAGTCCTTTTCGCAGGGAGCGGCTGTTCCTATGTCTCCGATGCCGTTGAGGGTGCAATAACCAACCGCTCGTCATTTTCAATCAATGCCAGCTACAACAGCGCTGCACAGGAGGTCACAGTGACCTGGGATGAGACCGGGGGCGGTAATTTCGCGGGATACGAGATCTATATTACAGAAGAGCAGGACAACGAATACGCAGGGTATGTTCTCATAGAATCACGGTGGAGAGATGAGTTGGGTGGACTTACTGGTGGAAGTAATGAAGGACTTAATTTTAATTCCCCGGGTTCCTATGTTCATGATGTTTCCGGTATCGTCAGCAATTCATTTCCCAACGGTCCCGGGACCTATTTCTACCGGGTGGGGATTATTGAATGGGATGAAGACCTGGAGGACAGGACCACCGATAACGGGTACAATCCACCCTATAGTTCGGGTACTCCTCTAGCTTATGATACTGAGGGAAATTATAATAGTCATACAGATATCGACGAGATCAGCGGGTTTGTCCAGGTGGAGATTTATTAAGAGGCCCTCATCCCCGGCCCTTCTCCCGGAGGGTTAAAGTGTACTTACAAAGTCTCCCTAAACCCCCAAAGGGGGACTTCTACCCACAAAGTCCCCCTAAATCCCCCAAAGGGGGACTTAAGATTGCAATTGATAATTTAACAATATGTTATTAACCAATCCTGTAAGTAAAATAGAAAGTCTCATAAAGAAAGAACTGATTATAATAATCATAGGATGACTTTTTGAAAAATAGAAAGATTACAATACTTCATTTCACTATGTAAAATAGTAATGTATAGCAATAGAACAGTGATTGATGAAATATAAAGTATATTATTATAAAAAAAGTTTCAAAGTCCCCCTCCGGGGGATTTAGGGGGCTTAATAAGTTCAATATAATTATCTTGTTTGATACCCCCCCCCTCAGGGGGTGGCTCGTTGGAGTATTTTAACAGGGAAAAGTTTGCCTGAGCCGGGGGCTCCCCGATAAAAGTTCTTTACAAAATCCACACATTATTTATAGATTCACTAAATTATTCGTGCGGGCATATTATTGGAGGTATTTGTTAATGTTGAAGGAATATAAAACCGACCAGATCAGAAATGTTGCCATTGTGGGGCACGGGGACACCGGTAAATCCACACTTTTCGAGGCCCTGCTTTTTGCGGGCGGCCAGGTTGATAAAATGGGCAGCAGAGAGGGAGGCAATCTCACATCGGACTTTGACCAGGACGAAAAAGACAAGCAGATGTCCATCAGAAGCGCAATGGGCTTCGTTGAGCATGACGGCGTTAAGATAAATATACTGGATACTCCCGGAAAGGTCGGTTTTATCGGCGAAGCGAGAGCGGCCATGCAGGTTGCGGAAGCGGCCATTGTTGTCATAGATTCCGTGGACGGGGTGCAGATACAGACCGAGAGCGCCTGGAGGTTCCTGGAAGAGAACAATATCCCCAGAATAATTTTTGTCAACAAAATGGACAAGGAGAGGGCAAACTTCGATTCCGTGATAAGCAACATTAAAAGCAGTTTCAGCGGAAATTTTGTATCGGTCTGCCTGCCGAATGGTGAAGGCGAATCCTTCAGCGGAATCGTTGATATAATCGATATGAAACTCATGACTCCCAAAGACGGCGGAAAAGGGGTTAACCTGTCTGATATTCCCGCGGAGATGAAGGAACTTGCGGAAATGGAAAGGCTGAACCTCATGGAACTGGCCGCGGAAGGGAAGGATGAGCTTATAGAGAAATTCCTTGAAGAGGAAAACCTTACCGATGAAGAGATCAAGGAGGGCCTGAAGGCACAGGTGGCCAACGCGAAACTCTTTCCGGTTATCTGCGGGTCTTCCGAAAAGGTCATCGGGATCAAAAACCTTCTCAACACCATAAAGAACTATGCCCCCGCCCCTGTCATGGAGAAAGAGTACAGCGCCCGGGAGAGCGGAAAGGACGGGGCACAGACAGGCATTAAAAGCAGTACAGGGGGCCCCATGGCCTCTATGGTATGGAAGACATATATTGACCAGTACGCGGGGAGGTTCAACTACATCAAGGTGGTATCGGGAGAGGTGCTTCCCGACAGTGAAGTGCTCAACAGCGGCAAAAATGAGAAGGAGAGGCTGAGCAAGCTCCACGCCATGGTGGGGAGCAAAGCAGTGGACCTTCCCAAAATTAATACCGGGGACATCGGTGTTGTTGTGAAGCTTGATAAGACCACCACCCTTAATACACTGACAGATCCGAAGAACCCGGTTGTTATCGACCATATAAAACTGCCCCAGCCCGTGTTCTCCTATGCGGTTGAAGCCAAAAATAAACCCGATGTTGACAAGATAGGGCAGTACTTCAACAGGATCACCGATGAAAATCCCACAATTACCTATAAATATAACTCTGAGACAAGCGAGTCTGTTCTCTCCGGGATGGGAGAAATGCAGCTGGATATTATCATCAAGTCCATGCTGGAAAGAAACAAACTGGAAGTTCTTACAAGGGAGCCCAGGGTCGCGTACAGGGAGACCATAACAAAATCCGCCGAGGCGCAGTACAAGCATAAGAAACAGTCGGGCGGTCACGGGCAGTACGGGGAGGTCTATTTCAGGATGAAACCCCTCACCCGGGGTGAAGGATACACCTTTATCAACAGCATTGTGGGAGGGGTTGTTCCCAAGGGATATATTCCCGGTGTGGAAAAGGGGATACAGGAAGCCATGGGTGAAGGTGTCCTGGGCAAGTACCCGGTCATCGATGTATCCGTAGAACTCTATGACGGCTCATATCACGATGTTGATTCTTCCGAGATGTCGTTCAAGATCGCCGCCCGGCAGTGTTTTAAAAAGGGCATGGAGGCGGCAACACCGATTCTTCTTGAGCCGGTCATGAACCTCAAGGTTTTTGTTGACAAGGAATATATGGGCGATATCCTCAGTGACGTTACATCGAGAAGGGGAAAGGTCCTGGGAATGGATGACGCGTCGGATTCCGGCGGCAATATATCCGCCGTAAAGGCAACTGTCCCCCTGGCGGAACTTTTGAGATATACCATAGACCTCAGGGCCATGACCAGCGGCAAGGCTTCCTTTGAAATGGAATTCTCCCACTATGACCCCATAACCGGTAAGGAAGCTGAAAAGGTCCTCCAGATGAGAAAAAAACAGCTGGAAGAGGAATCCAAATAAAGCCGCTTTATTATTATCTGTAACTAAAAATAATCACTTTCATCATATACAGGGGGAAACCGGAGATGTTTCCCCCTGATTTTTCCCCGGTTTTTTCACTATGAATGGCACGAGAAGCAGAAACAGCTATAATTATGAACAGAGGTTTTCACTTATTCTGTTTATATCCCTCTTTATTCATGCGGTTCTCTTTACCGGCGCCATCCTTCCCGATTACAACTCCATATTTGAACTCAAAAAGAAATTCGGGAAGAGCGTGTCGGCAGGAAGGGACATTATCGTCAACATCAACCAGGACAATATCAGGAATATTGACAGGAAGACCCTCCTCTCTGACAGGGACTCTACCGCAAAAGGGTATGTCACCCGGGAGAGGGGGAACAGGTGGCTTAACAATTCTCTTGAGTTCCGTAGGGGAAAAGGTACCGGAGGGTCGGGGAGGGCCGGTGCGCGAAGCAGACCCGTGAAGGTTGACAGGAAAGTTATCCTTAATGATAAATCCGAGATAGCGCTTTTTATAAAAAAATACCTGCCCCGGAGCAACGCAGGCGCGGGAAACTGGGAGAGGATAACCATACCGGACAAGAATGACATCACAATGAAGAACGCGATTTTCTATTCAAACCACGGAATGTTCTCCTACAATACCGCGAAGTTCAAAAATTTTAAATATTTTAAGGCAATGAAGGACAAGATAGCCTCCAACTGGAACCTCCCGGGAATTGCGAATATGGCCTTCGGGGGATATAATCCCGTTACCGGAAACTACAGTACCGCCAGGGGCTGGGAGAGATATATGACTATCCCCAGTCAGCGGGTAAAGCTCTACTTTGTCATGAACAGGAACGGAGATGTGCTTGATGTAAAGATCGTTGACTCACTGGGGAACAGGCAGCTCAACAGGTCATGTACTGACGCCATCAGGCTGTCAAAAAACTTTGGCAGGGTTCCCGATGACATCAAGGGGGAAGCCATACTTATCCCCTTTATCTTCGGTTTCTATGCGTATTGATTTTACGACTCATCTTTTTGTTGAAAAAGATTATCAGTATTTCTCCGCCGCCAAAGGCGGCGGAGAAATATCGGTTATTATTGTTTATGAAAATGATTATTTTTATACGAGGTATATTGATCATTAATCTTAAGTTTTGTCGATAATCTCCTTGAGGGTAATGTCCCTTACGACACTTTTCTTGCTTGCCTTGATTTCATCGAATATCTCCTTCACATAGCTTCTCAGGCTTGCGCTTCTGGTTGTACCCGGTATGTTAAGGCTGATCTGGTGTATCAGGTCGATCAGGTCTCCCAGCTGCAGGTTTTTTGAACTGTTGGCCGGCACATACTTCGCGATCCCGCTCTGTATAATCAGTTTCTCCCGGGTAAAGAAATCCATGAAAAAATCGGCTTCCGAACTGTCATTGCCGCATACCTGGATGATCTCCTTTTCGGAGGAAGCCCCCTTGCCCGATTCGAATTTCCTGTATATGTGGTAAAGAACAGAGATCCCGTAATAGACATAAATATCTTTCTGCTCCTTAAAGGTCTTTCTGATGTTCCTGTAGGTCTCGGGGTGCATTATCGTGTAGGATATTTCCGCGCCGTAAAGAATAATCACCGTTGATGAATAGATCATCAGGAGAAACAGCGGTATTGACGCGAGGGAACCGTACACGGCGAAAGTCCCTTTCGCGAATGATTTAATATAGAAAATAAAGAGGAGGATAAAGATGACCCAGACGGCTCCCGTAAAGGCCCCTCCCAGTGAAGCGTGCCGGAACTTTACCTTTACGTTGGGCATAGACATGTACATGAATGTAAAGAGCAGCCAGATAAAAGCAAAGGGGGCGAAAAAGTTTATCAGCACCGCGGCGATGCTTCTGCCCTCAATCCCGGACCATGTCTTTCCCATGTCTGCCGTTACCTGGATCAACCCGGTGTCGCCAAATGCCCAGAGCTTTTTATTGTGATAGATAAACCTGTTGATCTTGTACGCTTCAAGGTTATAGCTTTTCCAGTTTTCTCCCCCGTCTTCAGTGTAGATGACTGCTCCTTTGCTCCCTCCCACAAAGCCCTTTTTGTGATCAAAGAAGTATGAAGTGTAGTAATCGAATGACTTGAATTTTTTTGTTTTCCAGCTCTTTCCCCCGTTATTGCTGAAGAGGTTGAGGCCCTCGTCGCAGTTAAGCCAGACCTGTTCGGAATTAATGATATAAGCGTAATTGATATTCAGGTACTGGTCTTTCTTCCTGGATTCGTCAAGCTTTGTAAGTGTCCAGTTTTTTCCTCCGTCTGATGTTGTGAGGAGAGTGCCCCTGTCACCGGTAATAAATCCCCGGTTTTTAGAGAAGGCAATGGAGTTAAAGTTGGAGGTAAAATCCTCCCATTCCAGGACCGTCCAGTTTTTGCCCCCATCTTCAGTCTGAAGGAGTCTTCCGTCTTTTGCGGCGATAAATCCCCTGGCTGTGTCCAGCATATGAAGGTCATTGAAGTTGAAGCTGTCCAATTTTCTCAGGGTCCATGTCGCGCCCCTGTTTGAGGTCATGAGAATAATTCCATTGTTTCCCGTAATCCAGCCCCGGGACCCCATAAACTGTATGTCAGAGAATTTCAGCGATCTGAATTCAATAGGTTCTACTCTGAAATCTTTAAGAATAAATGTTTTGGAGTTTCTGTCATATTCGTAGACTTTCTGGTTATCAAAATCAATTTTATCAACAGTTAATCTGTTGAATTTCAGGTCTCCCTTTTCGGAGGAGAGGATGCTGGACTTGCTCCCTGTTACCCAGAGGCTGTTGCCGTCTGTAAATGCTGCCGACCTGAAATCGGGTGATGAGAAAAACTGTGTTGCCTTGGTGGCAACTGTGGTCCCCGCAATAAGTAAAATAGGCCCAAGAGTCAGAGCGGCCCAGTAAAAGATGATTTTCATGATGAGGGTCCTTGTCCTCTTGACCTTGAAAATATCATTAAGGGATTTTTCAAGTGACCTGAGCATTGCCGTGGCGGAAAAAATCATCACCACGGCACCCACACCGCCGATCCTCGCGGCATTGTCCACCAATCCAGAAATTGCCACAAGAATCGGATCAATATTGATCTTCATATTGTGTTCAACCATGAACCGGGAGATTTCTTTAAAAAGCTCCTCCTTCTTTCCTTCAGCACCATAGACCCATGACATAAAAGTCAGAACAACCGCAAGTGTTGGAATCAGGGATACAATTATGGTGTAGGCGGTTGAAGATGCTTTCGTGAGGCAGTCATCCTTCATAAACTTTCTGGATGCTACGATAAAAACCTTGATGGCGTTGAGTATTCTCCCCGCTAACTTTGTATAGGTAAGTTCACCGGTATAAACATTATGGACAAAAACCTTCAGATCTTCCTTTTTTTTATTTATCTTATCTTTAAGCTTCCTCTTCTCTTTTTTTGGGGCCTTATCAGATGGTTTTTTTTCCATTTTAATCTTCCTTTCTCCAATATATAATGAAATAGTAATCGGGTTTTTAATATTCAACTCAGAATAGTTTAAAAAAGTGCTTCAGTCAATTAAAAATTTTTCTCGGCAACGGGTATTTCGTTATGTATATTTTTTGCCATACCGGTGAGTAGTTGGAAAATTAATTTGACAAAAATATCTCTTCAAATAACCTTGCCGAATTATTCTCTTTAAAAAAAGTAAATAATATTAACTGAGAAAAAGGTAATTAAGCAATAATAAGAGGAAGCAATAAAATGACCAGTCCAATCGAAGTAGTAGTAAACGGCGATATTGAAAAGGCCTTCAAGAATCTGAAAAAGAAGATGGCATTCGAAGGGATATTCAAGGAACTGAAAAGGCGAAGATACTACGAAAAACCCAGCGTTGAAAAAAAGAGAAAAAGGGAAGAAGCTGAAAGAAGAAGGCTTAAGAAAATCAGGAGAATGAGTTCCCACTCTCCAAGGAGCACAAAGGTGCAGCAGCAGAGGCCAGCCCAGTAGTCGAAAAGAGGACTTTCGCAATATTAGGTGAATTTTATTGCAGCTGCATATTACAGAGTAAAAAATCCGGGTTCCCGGATTTTTTTATTTGTGGTGATATTTTATACATTTTACTATGCAGGATAATAACAGCAAACTGGAACCTCTTGCCGAGAGGTGCAGACCTGAAACCTTAAAAGATTTCATAGGACAGGAGCACCTCCTCTCCCCCGGACGAATACTGGATTCCACCATCAGGACCGGCAAAATATTCTCTCTCATACTCTGGGGTGATCCCGGGACCGGTAAAACGACACTTGCCCGTCTGATAGCAGATTTACTTGCCCTTGATTCATACTTTCTCAGTGCAATATCCGCAGGTGTTTCCGATGTGCGGAAAATTATTGAGAAGGGAAAGGAGAACAGGCTTTACAACAGGCAGACGCTTCTCTTCCTTGATGAGATACACAGGTTCAACAAGGCCCAGCAGGACGCTGTCCTGGGCGCGGTTGAATCGGGGGATATTATTCTCATCGGTGCAACAACGGAGAATCCCTCTTTCAGTGTTATTTCACCGCTCCTCTCACGGACCAGGGTGATCCGGTTAAACAGGTTTTCCGAAGAAGATCTTATAAAGATCATGGAAAGGGCGGTAGAGAAGGATGAGGTCCTCAAGAGCGGAAACATCTCTCTGGAAGAGGGCGTGAAGGAGAAACTTGCCTCCCTCTCAGGTGGGGACGCGCGAAGGATGCTTAACATACTTGAGGTTGCGTTTAACCTGTCCGGTGACGGAAGGATAACAGACAGTGTCCTGGGAGAAGCGTTAAAGAACAGTACGCTCTCCTACGACCGGGCCGGGGACAGGCATTACGATACAATATCCGCGTTTATAAAATCCCTCAGGGGCTCTGACCCCAACGGGGCGGTCTACTACCTGGCAAAGATGGTTCTCGCCGGTGAAGATCCTCTCTTTATCGCCAGGAGGATGGTGATCTTTGCTTCCGAGGATATCGGGAACGCGTCACCCCAGGCAATCAATATCGCGGTTTCCACACTGACTGCCGTACAGAATATCGGGATGCCGGAATCTGAGATCATCCTCTCACAGTGCGCCACATTCCTCGCATCATCGCCGAAGAGCAACGCCTCGTATCGCGCCATCAGGGACGCAAAGGACCTCGCCGGGAACACAAGCTATGAAATTCCCCTTCATATCAGGAACGCCCCCACCGGGCTGATGAAAGAGATGGGGTACGGAAAGGATTACAGGTATCCCCACGATTTTGAGGGACACTTTGTGGATGAGAATTATCTTCCCGATGAAATCAGGGACAGGGTCTTTTATGAACCGTCGGGAGAGGGGAGTGAAGCCGCTATCAGGGAGAGGCTGAAGAGGTTATGGCCGGGGAAGTATAAATAGGATGAGGGGGATGGGAAGCAGGGGAAAGAAGAAGATTTTTGAACCGCCAAGGCGCAAAGCCCGCAAAGAAAGAGTTTTATTAATGTTAAATATTAAATTATGAATGTTAAATTGAAGAAATTGTTTTTGATTAAATAACTCAAAATTTAACATTATCTTAAACTTTGCGCCCTTTGCGCCTGCTATGTATAAAATATGTCAACCCGTATATTAGTTATTATTCTTTATAAAGGCGTAAGTACAGTCACTCTGCTATTCGATCGTGTTGTAATAACAACAGATCACTTTACTTGCCCGAGGGCTGGAACACTCTTTGCGCCGGTTTGTGAAACCACTCGCAAATCGTTCTCAACCAGCTGTACATTACGCCTGCTTACGCCTTTACAAAGACATTAAGCCACCTTTAAAAATTTACTTTCAGTGTCATGTGCAACATGCCACATTCTGATAGCCATTCTTCTCATACAGGCTACAATTGCTTTCTTCTTCCTTTTTGGATTTCTGGCAACTATTTTATCATAAAATTCCTTCTCTTCACCATTATACCTTAGATGAGCCCACAATGCCTGGTTTAAAATGCTTCTTAACCTGTAAGGACCATTCCTGGTTATTCTTCCTTTTCGATCACTTGCTTCTCCACTTTCAAAGGACGAGGGTACCAAACCTATATAGGCCCCAACCTGTCTCCTGTTCTGGAATCTTCTCATATCTCCTATTTCAGTTATAAAGGTCATGGATGTTTTAAGACCAACACCCTTAATTTCAAGAAGAGCATCGCACATTTCTTTATATCTTTTCTTCCGGGAAAGCTCATGCACTTCTTTTCCAATCAGTTCACATTCGGCATTAAGAGAATCCAGTTGCCTGAAAAGGCTGTCCATGCTGACCTGGAAACCCTTTCCAAGTTGATTCCTTTCACCCATTACCCAGTTTATAAAGGCTTTTGTCCAGCTTTCAATATCATCAGGCCTTTTTAACCCATATTTCTTTAACAATGTCTGTATCTGAATTTTTACCCTGGTTATCTTTTCGCTCACATCAAACCAGGTCCTTACCAGATCCCGGTCTTCTCTGAATTCCTTATCCGGTATCCAGATATTACAAAGCCTGTTTCCGGCAAGTACATAGCCCCGTAAAGTCTCATAAATATAACTGGCATCCTTTTTATCTGTTTTCTTTTTGAATCCTGTCGCACTTCGTAAAAGTTCAGTTGGTGCTAATACCGCGCACCTGTAACCTCTCTCAATTGCTCGATCATACAGTACATAACCGAGACCGCTGGCTTCATAGCCAATTAAGACATCTTCGGTGTTATGTTCTTTCTTAAGTTTCTCAATATAGAAAAATAGTGCAGTATGACCTGAAAGATCATTTGAAAAAGTCTGCTTATGGGGAAAATTCTTCCCATACCCTATTTCACATACTAAGTTCTTTACATGCATATCGATTCCTACTATAATTGTCATAAGTCAATCCTCCTGTTTTTGTTTTGTAAGCTCTGAAATCTTATCATAGATTTCAGAAGGAGGGTTGACTTTTTTTAACTTTTTTTACATAGTAACTTTGCGGTTCAATTATCTTCTTCAGAGATTACGCGCTGGCAAAGATGATTTTTCCCGATTCGCTGAAATCATAGTTTCCCAGGGCCTTTACGTTTTCCCTGAAATCCTCCGATTTCAGGATTCCCATGAGTTTCTGGATGTTTTCCATGAAGAAGGTTGAGTGTCTGAGGACCATGTCAAAGCTCTCACTATGGAGGGGGATAAACGAGAGGCCCAGGAGGCGGGAAACGGCTATGCTGGCAATTCCGGCATCTGCTCTCCCGGAAAGAATGGAGAGACCTACCTCAAAATGAGTGTTTACCTCGTTATCATAGCCTTCAATATAAAGACTGTCTATTCCTTTCTCTTCCAGCAGGTGGTCCAGGTATTTTCGGGTACCCGATCCCTCCTGCCTGTTGATAATTTTCACACCGCTTCCCGCAATGTCTTCAATATTTTTTATTTTTCCACTGTACCTCTCTGACAGGAGAAGGCCCAGTTTCCTCTGAAAGAGATGAACAATGCTTATTGCCGATTCCGGAAAAAATGAACATATATATTCCGTGTTATAATCACCGGTTTTGGGATCTCCCAGGTGGCACCATGCAATGTCCGTCACGCCTTCACTCAGAAGCCTCAATCCCGACACGCTGCCGGTACTGCTTGAAAAAATATGTGATGCCGGGTTCTGGTATGTGAGCCTGCTCAAAAGAACATCCAGTATGGGGTCATTACTCCCCGCTGCCATGAGCGAGCTCTCTCCTTCCCGTCTTTCTCCGGCTGCGCTCTTTGTTTCAAGCCGGGCACTGTCAATAACCCACTGTGAAATTAACTCGCGGGGAAAGATCCATTTGCCGGTGACCCGTGTACAGGGTATCTTTTTTGCCTTGATCAGCGCATAGACCTGTTTTTCATGGATACCCAGAAACTCGGCAACCTCTCTGGTATTCATCATCTCTTTGTTCATTGTACCACCCGTTTCACATTTTAAACAAGTGTATCATTTTTTCAAGAAAATAACAGTACTAATCAGATGAAAAAAATATTCATAATGACTTGACATACGCTCATATGGCTTATTCAGTGTATATATTGATGATGTTTCTCTTACACCTGTTATAATAATTGTAATTATTTTAGTTACTGGTAAGCTATAGGGGCAAAATCAACTTATTTACTGGAATATCAACAATATGCCCCCAATGTCGAAGGCGGCGGAGACATATCAGTAGTGTTTTTTCATGAATATGATTATTTTTATGCATAGTTAAGCAGTTACTTATATTTTAAAGATATTTTAAAAGGACCGGTTTACATTATGGAATATACAATCAAAGAGATTATAGATATTGCCATTGGTATGGAAGATGCCGGCAGGGAATTTTACACAAGTGTTGCTGAAAAATTTGACGACCAGCACATTAAGGACATATTCACTTACCTTGCAAAACAGGAGATCGAGCATAAAAAAACATTCCAGGCTCTCGGCAGTAAGATCGCAAACGTCCCGGGAAATTACAACGAGGAGTACTACCTCTATCTGAAGGCCCTGGGAGGTGACAGGGTATACGCGGATGAAAATAAAGATCTTGATGCCGTGATGTCGAAAATCCATACACCCACTGATGCCATAAACAAAGGCTTCCAGGACGAAAAGGAAGCTATCCTCTTCTACAATGAAATCAAAAGATACTATGAAGATGACAGGGAGACAACCGGTATTATTGATAATATAATTGAGGAAGAGAGAAAACACGCCCTGAAACTCTGGGACCTCAAGGAAAGGCTGAAAGACAAGTAACTCCTTACGCTGAGCCCGCGTGATTTTCCACCAATAAGGTTCTTGTAATAGTCGAAGTACTAGCGCATCTTCTTCGAAAAGTTCTTTATACTCACAGAGATCAGGTAGACCGTACCCGCTACTGTTATTATAGTAGCGCCTGCAGGGAAGTTTCTGCCGTAATAGGAAAGCACAAGCCCTGATATGGTAAAGAAAAGACCCAGGAGTATTGCCGAAACCATTATCTTACTCATCTTGTTAAAGTATATCCGCGCAATTGCCGCGGGAAGTGTCAACAACGCAATGACAAGGATAAGCCCCACTACCTGAATAAGTAAAACAACAGTTAATGCTATCATGCAGAGGAGGAGGATATAAACAAGGTTCACCCTTATTCCCCTGAGCTTTGAGTAGACTTCATCAAAAGATATCAGGACAAACTGCCTGTAAAAGAGGAAGACAATGATGAAGATCACTATGTTAAGAACCAGAAGCATGTTCAGATCGGTCCTTGATACCATGAGGATATTCCCGAAGAGATAGGTAATGAGGTTCGCATTATAACCCGGAGTGGCCGACAGGAAGAGAAGTCCGATGGCCATCCCCACTGCCCAGAGGGCCCCTATCACTGTATCCGCATGCTCATCAACTTTTATTGTTACAAAACCGATAATGACCGCGGCCAGTATGGCGGATAAAAGAGCGCCGATCAGGGGGTTGATACCAAAATAGAATGCCACACCCAGACCTCCCAGGGCCGTATGGGCAATCCCTCCGCTGATAAAACCGATCCTCTTGACCACAACAAAGGTCCCGGTAATCCCGCAGGAGATGCTTGCAAGTATCCCTGCCGTCAGCGCGTATTGCAGAAAAAGATGTTCGGAGAGTGCTTTGAAAAATTCCATTGCCGGGAGGTTCCTAAAGGTTACACTGGTGAAAAATAACGTTCATGGGGCTGTTGTACGTTTCCCGTATCACTTTGTCATCAATGGTTTCGGGGCTGTGGACTCCCACACTCTTGTTCACGCAGAGGATCCTGTTGATATACCGCGAAATAAATCCGAGATCGTGGGTAACGAGGATAATTGTCATTTTTTTATTCAGGGTTTTCAGGAGCTCGTAGATATCCTTCTCAATCCTGCTGTCAACACTTGTGGTCGGTTCATCCAGAACAAGGATCTCAGGTTCCGATACAACCGCCCGGGCAATAAGCACCCTTTGTTTCTGCCCTCCTGAAAGTTTCCCGAAGACAGAATCTTCCAGGTCAAGGACATCCATCCTGGCAAGGGACTCCCGCGCGGCCTCTTTCATCTCCTTCCTGTTCCAGGGGAAAAAGGAGAATGAGCGAAGAAGCCCGCCTGTCACCACATCTATAACAGAAATGGGGAAGTTATTGTCGATATCTAAAAACTGGGGCACATAACCGAATTTCGCCAGAGATTGTTCCGGGTCTTTTCCAAAGATAGTTATTTTCCCGGTGTCCGGTTTCAGGAACCCGAGAATCAGTTTGATCAGCGTTGTTTTACCCCCTCCGTTGGGACCAATAATTGCGGTAAAGTCCTGCTTATCTATCTCCATGGTCACATTGGTGAGCGCTGGAAATTTCCCGTAGGAGAATGTCAGGTCCTTTATGTCAATTACGGTTTTCATCACATCTGTTTCTCAATAAAAATTTTACCCAGAGACTTCATGTTTTCCAAATAGTTTTCCGCAAGGGGATCGATCTTTACCACATTCCCCTCAACGGCTGCGGCTATTGTTTCGGCACTCTTTGTGCTGAACTGTTTTTGAACGAATATGGTACGGGACTTTTCTCTCTTCATAAAATCGATAATAAGGGAGAGTTCCTTCTGTCCCGGTTCCCGTCCCTGTATTTCAACAGGTATCTGGTTCATCCCATACCTGTCAGTAAAATACCCCCAGGAGGGATGAAAGACAACAATATTTTTGCTTTTTCTTTTGCCGAGAAGTCTTTTTATGTAATCGTCAAGTCCGCGTAAATCGGATATGAATTCCCGAAGGTTTTTCATATAGACCTCTTTCCCTCCGGGGTCCGCCTTTATCAGCTCACGGGCGATTGTACCTGCCTGTTTTATTACAAGGAGAGGATCCAGCCATATATGGGGGTCTTTCCCGGTATGGCTGTGCTTCTCTTCTTCATGGTGCTTTTTCCCCATAATAACACTTTCAACATGACGGAAAGACTCTATCTCTCTCAGTTTTATTCCCTTTCGCGTATCAACAATCTTCAGGTTTTTCCCGGAATCAGCAATTTTCCTGATCCAGATATTTTCAAAAGGGACACCGATCCGGAAATAGAGGGATGCCCGGGATATACGGACCATCTGCTGCGGAGTGACTTCATATGTTGCGGGGCTTTGCCCCGGAAGGACAATGACATGAACATTTACCCTCTCTCCCCCTATCCTCTCCACAAAATATTTCTGGGGGAGAATACTGACGATGATATTCAGCCTGTTGCTTTCAGGGGAAGGATTATCACTTTTATTCCCACAGGAGAAGGAAGTAAACAGTAAAAATATCAGAAAAATACTCAGGGCAGAAAACCATTTTACCGGTCCGTTAAATTTCATACACACTATATCCTTTATTAAACTTCACCTCTTCACCCCCCATCCCCCTGAGGGGGCGTAAGATATTTATCAGACACTCTCTTATGCCCCTTCCGGGGGTTAGGGGGTCTTTCCTTCGTGTTAAACATCTTCTTCGGAAAGTTCCTTATCCGCCGATAAGTTTGCTGTGTTCAATCTTCAGGCACTTGCTCTGGACAAACCTGATCCCTGCTCTCTCGGCTTTCTCGGCGGATTCCCTGTGCGCAAGTCCCAGCTGCAGCCAGATGGTCCCCGGTTTTATATCAATGGCTTTATCCACGATCTCCGGTACTGCCTCGATCTTCCTGAATACGTCAACAATATCAACCTTCTCATCTATGGATTTAAGGTCCGGGAAAGACTTTTCTCCTAAAATTTCATCCTTTGCGGGATTAACAGGTATGATTTTATACCCCCTCTCTTTGAGATAGGAAGCGACTTTGTAGCTGTCACGATCCGGTTTGTCCGACAGTCCCACAATGGCAATTGTTCCGGCATTTTCAAGGATCTCCTTTATCTCTTCACTCACCGGGTTCCTGTCAGGTATTTCACATTCATTATCGCCCATTTTTCACCTCCTATTTTCTTTGATTAATTCCAATATATTTCTGCTTATTCTGGCTGGCCGCGAGATATGCCGGGCGCAGGATCTTTGCCTGGGCAATTTGCTCGAGCCTGTGGGCCGCCCAGCCGGCAACCCGCGCCATTGCAAAAATCGGAGTATAAAGCTGGACAGGTATGTTCAGCTGTTCATAGAGAAAACCGGAGTAGAAGTCAACGTTTTCCGATATGGGCTTTCCCTGTCTTTCGCTGAGAAGTTTTGATGCTGCCTCGGCGACATTTTCATAGAGCCTGAATTTTTCATAACTTCCTTTCTGCCTGGCAAGCTCACTGGCATGCTTTTTTAAAATTTTTGCCCGCGGATCAGACATCGTATAAACCGCGTGGCCCAGACCGTAGATTTTTCCCGATTTGTCGCCCTTCTTCCTGTCCAGGACCTGTTTCAGATATTTTTTGATTTCATTCATGTTCTCCCAGTCCTTCACCTCTTTCATCAGGTCCTTCATCATTCCCTTGACCGATTCATTTGCCCCTCCGTGGAGATGACCGCTCAACGATGCGATACCGGCGGCAATTGCCATGTAAGTATTTGCACCGCTGGAGGAAACGGCCCTGACGGCAAAGGTGGAGTTATTGCCCCCTCCATGTTCCGCGTGGAGAATGAGAGCAATATCAAATATCAATGCCTCATATTTGTCGGGGATTGTTCCCTTAAGCATGTAGAGAAAGTTTTCAGACGTACTCAGTTCGGGTTTCGGCCTGATAAACCTCAGATCATCACCTTTCCAGTATTTCATGACATTATAATTATACGCAACGATTGTGGGAAACTTTGCAATGAGATTGAATATCTGTCTTGTAACATTTGCAAAATCACTGGAATCGGGATGGGTATCACACCTTCCCAGGTGGGATATCACCGAATGGAGTCCGTACATCTGGTTCTCATTCTGTACTTCTTCCATGATAACACTTCGTTCGGTCTTGGAGAGAAACCTTCTCTTGGCGAGAAGCTGTGTCACATTTTTTAAATCGGCTATGGAAGGCAACTCACCTGTGAGAAGAAGATAAACCACTTCCTCAAAACCAAAGGTAGAATTTTTTGAATGGTATTCGATAATATCTTCAATATCGTATCCGCAATAGTAGAGTTTCCCTTCAACCGGCTTAACGATTGTCCCGGTGCCGGACTTTACCTTCTTATATCCCACAACTCTTCCCTTGGCAGTAATCCCGGCAATCACACCTGTCCCGTCAGCATTTCTCAGTCCAAGTTTAATGTCCTTCTCCTTGATGACTTCAAGGGGATGGTTGTCATGGCTTCTTCCCAGCCTTTCCAGCTTTTTTACAATATCTTCCATTGTTGATACTCCTCTTCAATCCTGATATTCCCGGTTACGTTGATAAAGTGTTTTAATTGTTAAGAAATAATGTCTCAAACTACGTAGATTAAGGAAGTACTCAAAAGGTATTATATACGTATAAATTGTCAATAAATATTATTTGTATTATACCTGCCCATTTGTTATGCTTACATTTAATACCGGTCAGATGGAGGGGGAAAATCGATCAATACCGCGGTCATGTCATCTTCCTGCATCTCGGGATTTCCGATGAACTGGTAAACATTCTGGAAAAGGCCGTTGATAATTTCCTGGGGATGGTTTCTGTACGAACTCATGAGAATATCCTCAACCCTCTTTTCACCGAATGCCTCCTCACCCGAAGATTTGCCGTTATCCAATCCTCCGGATGGATTATATGCTTCGGTTATTCCGTCACTGAAGAAAAATAACGAATCAGATTCAGTTATGGTGAATTCACAGATGGGGGTTTCCAGGTAAAAATCGGTTAAAAGTTTTCTCAGGTCACTCCCGAGAATACTCCCCACCCGGGGCTCCCATTCATTATGTTTCGCATTGAGGTTAATGACCTCGATACCCGACTCTCCTTTGTTCCTGATGATTATGGGAAAGAGCATGCTCCTGTTGAAGAATCTCAGCCTGTACCTGTTGTCATCGTTTGTTATAAATGTAAAATTTACACAGGCAAAATCGTCGGAATTGGACTCGTCCATGATATCCGTAAACTTAGTACAGATATCCTGGATGAGAAACTTCTGGTTCATAGAGCCGGTTTTTTCAAATATCCTCCTGCTCCTCTTTATGGCAATTGTTATGGCCGACCTGAGCCTGATGAGCGTAGTATAAGCAGGGAGGCCATGCCCGCTGATATCAGCAAAAACAAAAAGGTAATTGTTATCCGGCAGCTTAATGAGGTCAAAATAATCACCGGAGAGGATTGAGCCGTAAGCTCTCTGGAACCCTATGCCGACCCTGAGCTGCTTGTTGTAGAAATTCCTGAAGAGGCTCCTGATAAGGACCTTGTCATTCTCCCTGACGGTATTTGCCTCGGCTTTCAGGATCTCGTAACGGTTGAGCCTGTCTTCAATGGAGCCATTCTCACCTGATATGTTTACTTTATCTATAAACATCAAATTACCCGGTTTATCGTTCATTTAACAGTGTCTTCTATAATATTCAATAAGTTCATTCGTGGATGAATCATGGGATTCACCCGGTTCTCCGTCCGGTTCCAGTTCAGGGAGAATTTTTTTCGCGAGGACCTTCCCCAGTTCAACTCCCCACTGGTCGAAGGAGTATATATTCCATATAACACCCTGGACAAAGATCTTATGCTCGTACAGGGAGATCAGCTGTCCGAGAATGTTTGGTGTGAGTTTCTCTGCCATGATCGAGTTTGTGGGACGGTTTCCGTTGAAAACCTTATAGGGAACAAGTTCATCCTTTACTCCCTCGGCCCTGACCTCCTCCTCTGTTTTGCCAAAAGCCAGGGCCTCGGTCTGCGCGAGGAAATTAGCAATCAGTTTTCTGTGGTGGTCCCCAGTGGGGTTCAGTGATTTTCCAAACCCGATAAAGTCCGCGGGTATGAGCCTTGTCCCCTGGTGGATAAGCTGATAGAAGGCATGCTGCCCGTTTGTCCCCGGTTCCCCCCAGATAACGGGGCCGGTCTGGTACGCGGTTTCTCTGCCGTCCCTGTCTACCGATTTCCCGTTGGATTCCATGTCTCCCTGCTGGAAATAGGCCGGGAACCTGTGAAGGTACTGCTCATAAGGGAGGATGGCGTGGGTCTCTGCGCCGAAAAAGTTATTGTACCAGATCCCGAGAAGTCCCATAATCACCGGAATGTTCTCTTCAAAAGGTCTCTCTCGGAAATGGATATCCATTGTGTTGAATCCACTGAGCATATCCATATAGTGTTCGTAGCCTATTGAGATCATAACGGGTATTCCGATAGCCGACGCAAGGGAGTACCTTCCCCCTACCCAGTCCCAGAACTCAAACATATTTTCCGTATGGATGCCGAAGGAGGAGACTGCTTCGCTGTTTGTAGAGAGAGCGATAAAATGGGAAGCAATTGCGCTCTTATCATTGAACTTATCCAGGACCCACTTCCTGGCAGTTTCGGCATTGGTCATTGTCTCCTGGGTTGTGAAGGTCTTGGATGCTATTATGAAGAGTGTCTCCTCCGGCTCACACTCCCTGAGGACCTCTGCTATATGGGTATCATCAACATTGGATACAAAGTGAAATTTCAGCCCTCTCTCCGAATAGTGCTTAAGTGCTTCGGTAACCATTGCCGGGCCAAGGTCAGATCCCCCTATCCCGATGTTTACAATATTTTTTACCGCTTTTCCGGTAAATCCTTTCCAGGAACCGTTTCTCACCCGGGTGCTCAGATCTTTCATCCTGTTTAATACCGAAAAGATCCCCGGCATAACATCTTCACCGTCAACCATGACCGGTGATCCCTTAACATTCCTCAGGGCAGTATGAAGTACTGCACGGTCCTCTGTTCTGTTTATCTTTTCACCGGTGAACATCTTCTCAATCTCTTCCCTGAGATTGCATGCTTTTGCAAGGTTGATGAGGAGCTTGAGTGTCTCCGATGTTATTCTGTTCTTTGAATAATCAAAATAGATATCACCGGTATCGATTCTGAAACCCCTTCCCCGTGAAGGGTCCTCAATGAAGAGCTCCCTCATGTGTAGACCTTTTACCTTACTGAAATGATCGTTCAGGGATTTCCATTCATTAAGTTCTGTCAGCCTGTTTGACTGCATAGTATTACCCGTGTGTTCATAATTGATCCTGCTTACGTCTTTTAATGAAGTACCATCCATTCCCGCATTGCTGTCCCAAAAAAATCTATTAACAGCAATGCTTCTTATATTACCTTCAGGACCTGTTTGGAAACAAGGTATCCGGCAAAAGCGAAGAGAATACCCGATACATTGCTTGCGAGAATATTTGTTAAAGCCAGTTTAACTTCATTTAATCTCAGGAGATTTACTGTTTCAAGGCTGTAGGTGGAAAAAGTCGTAAAAGCACCGAGCACTCCAACAAAGATAAACTCCCTTGCCCTGATTGCAATAACCCTTTCCTCAGATATCCCCCAGAGGGCCCCGATAATAAGAGATCCCACAAGGTTGACAAAGAGAGTCCCATAGGGGAAAGTGGCACCGGTACGATTTGAGATAAAGGCTGAACTGTAATATCTCAACAGAGCACCCATTGCCCCCCCGCAGGCAATTGCTAATATTTTCAAAGAGTTTCAACTCCTCCTGAAATTCTCATTTTATTGATCAAGGTATACTTTTTTTCGTTACGGTTAAGCTGAATAAGAGAGATCAGATATAAAATTTTTGTATCACTACTCATCTGTATAATTAAAATATTAATAATGTCTCCGCCGCCGAATGCGGCGAAGACACATAAGTTATCTTATATTTATTAACTTGTCCCTTTTATATATAACTAAGTTGTAACAATTTTGTTTTCATAGATATTATTACAATTATATAAATGAATTGTTACACATTTTGTAGATATACAATAATATTTAATTATAAATTATTATTTATACATATAATTTCAAATAAGTCAAGAAATTAATTTCTCACAGAGAGAATTGATGCAGCATTTCCCGCATAAAGGCATTGCCCTGTTTCTCCCGGCAGGGATACAGGTTTCTTTTGCATGTTTTACTATAAGAGCATGATACTGGTTATACCCGTCCCTGTCTCCGGAAAAATATCTGTGAAAAATTTCCTGGACTTCATAATACTGTTCACTGCCGGAGAGAATACCGGTCCTTTTGAAGATCCTCATGGTGTATGCATCCACCACAAAGATCTTTTTTCCCAGTGAGTAAAGGATGAGAGAATCAGCAGTCTCATTGCCAATTCCTCTCACAGAGAGAAGTTCACTCCTGAGTTTATCAATCCCCACACCGGAAAGGACCTCAAAATTGTAATCATATTTTTTGAACCATGAGAGGAAATCGAGTACTTTCCTGGCCTTCTGGTTGTAATATCCTGAGGGCCTGATCAGGCCGGCAAGTGTGTCCATATCCGTCTCAATAAGCTTTCGGGGATCTATCAATTTATTTCTCTTGAGAGAGAGAAGTGCCTTCTCCGCGTTTTTCCAGCTCGTATTCTGTGTCAGGAGAGCACCCAGAGCAATTTCAAACCTCTCAGGGTCATTCAGCACCCTCCCCTGGAAATATACTGATTTTCCCGTCACAATATCTATAATCGGCCACCACCCCTGTTTCCCGTATGCTTTTAACAGGGTTTCATATATTGAATTGATAATTTTCTCCTTGTGGATGTTATCTTTACTCATTTTTTTCATAATTTTAACCACAAAGGCATATCCTGTCTATTATACTCTCTGTTATGAAATAACTTTTAAAGTTTCACACAGAGCTCACTAAGCTCACGGAGAGAATGCAAATAGAGTTCCGGTTATTCGGCTTATTTCATATTTTCTTATGTGATTATTCTATAACTCAATTTAGAATTCCAGTAATGCCATTCTTTAAAAATTCACCACTTTTTCTTTTCGATTATTTCTTCTCTTTCTCTGTGCCCTCTGCGTGCTCTGTGTGAAACCTCTTCTCTTTTTTTCGTTGTCTTCGTGAACTTCTTGAGCTTTGTGGTATACCTCTTTTTCCCTCTATAAAAATCAAATACTCAGATTTCACTATTTTTTATCCCAAAATATTGCGCAACATAATTAAGTTGTGATTGACAAAAGAAGGAAAATTAAAATAGTAAACGTTATGACTCAGCTATGTATAAAAATAGATATGTTAATGAATAAAAGATAACTGATGTGTCCCCGCCGCCGTGGGCGGCGGGGCCACAATTCTGTTATTTTAATAAACATGTATATTTTTGCCATACAGCAAATAGTTAGTAATAAACTTATTATCCCACTATAGGAGTTGTTTCATGGGAATTTTTAAAGATGCAGGCGAATCACTGTTAAAGTATGGAGAAATTATCGTTAACAAGACCGAGGAATACACGAAGATTGCCAAGCATACCTTTGATATTAAAAAACTGGAAGGCGATGAGGAAAAAATAAAGATAAAGATCGGAGACTTTATTTTTGATAAACTTGAAAAGGGAGAAAAAGGAGCTGATCTAAAAGACAGAGAGATTGGGAATCTTTACAATGAGATTATCAGTATCCGTGAAAAAATTAAATCGATTAAAGCTGACATCGAGAAACAGAAAAAAAGCAAAAGCACAAAAGAAAAAGCCGATACAGATGACGGTAAATAAAATCATATCAAATGCCCCCTTCACCCGGCAAACTAACTTCCCGGTCTGTAATAGACTATATTAAATCAAGAAATAAAAGCTTCACACTGGGAAACCTCACTGAAAACCTCGCGGCATTTTCAGCGGGTAAATCAAAGGTATCCCGAAAGAAGAAACATAAAACCCGTAAGAAGCAGAAGGATACGGATAAGATCCTTTCCATCCTCTCTGCCCTTACATCTGCGGGGTTTTTGCGGAAAAAAAAGAAATCGTATATCAAAAATTCATCTTTTAAAACCGAAGGGCCCATCCGTATCAACAGCTCGGGAAACGGGTTTCTAAAATGGGATGATGATGGTGATGTTCATATAAACAGGGAAAATACTGCCTCTGCTCACAACAGGGACCTTGTTGAAGTTGAGATCATCGATTTTAAGAGGGGGTTCCTCTACGGAAGGGTCAACAGAATAATTCAGAAACAGAGAGAGTTCTTCCTGGGCAGCGTAAAAAAAGTAACCGGAGAACTTGTCTTTTTCACCCTGTTGGATACCCCTGCGCAGGCCCGGATGTGCGCGGAACTTCCACTCCGGGAAGCATCAGTAATCGCAGAAGAATCCGGATCAAAACTCTATCTTCTCAAGGGGATAAGGGGGAAGATCCTCAATGTCCAGAAGTGCAGGATAGTGAACAGCTACAACAGGGAAGACAACGAGGCCGACTTTCAGAGAATATCCGTTAAAAACAACCTCCCTGGACCTCATCCCGATTACCCTGAACTTCAGGGCCTTGACCTGTCAATATCTGAAAAAGATATCTCCGGGAGAAAGGACTACAGGGGCCTCCTCACGGTCACCATAGACGGGGAGGATGCCAAGGACTTTGATGATGCCGTCTCTCTTGTTATAGAGGGAGATCAATACAGGCTCTTTGTTCACATTGCGGACGTCTCCCACTACGTGGCCCGGGACACCCCTCTTGACAGGGAGGCAATGAAGCGCGGGACAAGCTTTTATATTGGGAACAAAGTGGTCCCCATGCTTCCCGAACTCCTCTCCAATAACCTCTGTTCCCTGGTTGAGGGAAAGGAGAGGTTGACTGTCTCCGTGGAGATGGTCTATGACAGTAAGGGCAATCTGGTCTCCTCGGAATTTCAGAGGGGGCTTATTAAAAGCAACAGGAGACTGACATATAAAATCGCAGAGAAGATCCTCTCCCATGAAACCGGGGGAGAGATTCATGATCTTCTATCGAATATGTACCGGCTTGCATCCCTTCTCAAGAAGAAAAGGCTTAAGTCCGGCAGAATAGACCTGAACCTGAAGGAGACCAAATTAATCTATGACAACGGAAATTTCAGGGAACTGGCTTTCGGGGAGAGGCTCAGGAGTCATGAAATAATCGAAGAGTTCATGCTCAGTGCGAATGTTGCGGTGGCCATGCGGATAAACAGGGAGGGAAGACCTTCACTGCACAGGAACCATGAAAAGATCAGCAGCGAAAAGATAGTTACTCTTGGAGAGTTTTTGAAACTCCACAACCTGTTCCTGGACAGGTCGGGAAATCTCGGTGTTGAGATACAGAGGATTCTCCAAAAGGTAAAGGGGAAGTTCAACGAACAGGTCATAAACCTTGTGGTCCTTAAATCCATGATGCAGGCCTTTTACAGCGGTGTCCCCCTGGGACATTTTGGCCTGGGGTTCAAAGACTACACCCACTTCACCTCCCCCATACGAAGATACCCGGACCTTGTTGTTCACCGGTGCCTGACTTCCATAATCGACGGCACGGGACCTCCCTATACCTTTGAAGAGATCATGGATACAGGTGAAAAAAACTCGGAAATGGAACGGGTGGCACAGGAAGCTGAGAGGGACATGATAAAAGTGAAATCATGCAGATTCATGGAAGGCTGCATTGGGGAGACATTCAGCGGTGTCATAAGCGGTGTGGCCAGGTTTGGAATATTTATCTCCCTGGACCGGTACCCTGTTGAAGGGCTTATTCCCCTGAGAATGCTTACCGATGACTACTACCTGTTTGAGGAGGATATGTTCAGGATAACAAGCAAAAAATACAGTAAACGATTCACAATCGGTGACAGTGTACAGGTGAAGCTTGTTGATGTGGATACCTGCAGGCTGAGAATAGACTTTGACCTGGCTTTTTGATAATGAAATATGTTATTCAACACCACATTAGCACAGATTCGCATTTTGATTTCATGATAGACAATGGAGAGTTCCTTGAAACATGGCAGATCAAGGAAGGTGATATGGGCCGGCTCATTTCGGAAGAACCAATTACTGCCGAATTGATTGATCCGCACAGAAGAGACTACCTTGAATATGAAGGTCCGGTATCCCAAGGGAGAGGGAGAGTGGAAATCTATGATACCGGAGAATACACTCTTATTAACCGCAAAAAGACCAGCCTTTCCCTTTTACTCAGGGGGAAAAGATGCAATGGTACAATTATAATGCAGAAAACCTCCGGGAGCAGCTGGGATATATTTTTTAATAATTTAGATGAATAATTCTTGAAGATTAAAATTTATTTGATATCATAAAATCACTAATAATGACTAAACTTGATTAGCAACTGAACTTTTTAAAGATCTAAAATTTCTCATCAGTAAGAATGAAAATGGGGGCCCAAACAATGAAAAGACTGCTCTTTGTTTTTACCTTTTATGTTGTGATTCTCTCCGTCACTCCTCTCCTTGCGGAAGTGACTGTAGGCATTCTTCCCCTTAAAGGGAGTGACAGTGATATAAAGAACATCGATAACCGGATAAAAAGTTACCTGACCCGGTCCGGGGGACTTTCCATTGTTGAGGATAAAATGCTCAAAGAAATCATCAAGGTCCATGAGAAGGCCCAGTCCCTGGGGTCCGCGTATCACGATATATCAAAACTGAAAAGTGCCGAATACCTTGTCACAGGGAGTCTTGAAGCCGGGAAGCTTACCCTCTCCGCTGTTGATGTTAACAGCGGAACATCGCTTTTTACCCGGCAGGCAAACATCACCTCCGGAGACAAAGGATACAGAATAAGAAAGCTCTGCAGTGAGATAAGGAGCGCCATCCTGGTCCACTCCGCTTCAAAACAGAGAGAAGTCCCCGAAGAAGCCGAAGCCTATATGGACCTTCTCAATAACTTCGTAGCATCCCTGGGAAAAGGAAAGAGCGCTCCTTACCGGTACCTTGTCTTCTATAAGGACGGGAAATATCAGCGCCCTGTTAAAGGTGATACTTCCATGGAAGAAAAAGCAGGCCGGTTTGTCATGGTTCTCAGAAGAAATCTCATCCGCTCAAAGCTGACTTATATCTATCTTAAATCGGAACCGCCCTGGGTCTATCTGAATGTTATTGCGAAAAAGCTGGGGAAAAAGACAAAACACCGGTTTGGAATTATTGAGCTGGATGACGGGAGCCTGGGTATCGGTATTTATAAGCCAATGGAGTGATGGTGAAGATGTTTCGAGTTCCATGTTCCGGGTTTCGTGTTTAAGAAATTTTTTATTATAACTACTTGTAACCGATAACTATATTAATCTATGTTTATCCGTATTTATCTATAGTATCTCCATAGAGAGATATTTATGTTAATACTAATGAAAATGAAAGGAAAATTTATTAATGACCGAAAATCAGAAAAATCCAACAGACCGGATAAAAGAACTTACCGACATCCTCAACAAACTGCAGTACGAATACTATGTCCTCTCCGCCCCTTCACAGAGTGACCGCGAGTATGACCGGCTCTATGATGAACTTGTGAGACTGGAGGAAGAACATCCCGGCCTGGTACTGCCCGACTCACCCACACAAAGAGTGGGGTCCGACCTTTCCCAGGACCTTCCCGAGGCGGAACACAGCATCCCGGTCCTCAGTCTCGACAAGTCCTATACCGTTGAAGATATCTATTCCTGGATAAAAAAGACAAATGCCGCCGCCGGGAAAGAACTCTCTTATGTTCTCGAGGAGAAGATAGACGGGGCATCGGTGGTCCTCTACTACCAGGAGGGCCTCCTGAAACGGGCGGTGACCAGGGGAAACGGCTACGTGGGAAACGATATTACCGGGAACATTAAGACCATTAAATCTGTTCCCCTGAAACTTTCGGAGCCGGTGACAGTTGCCGTGAGAAGTGAGGTCTTTCTTCCCAAAGGATTTTTTCGTGAGATCAATTCACGAATGGAGGTCCCCTACGCCAATCCCCGGAACCTGGCTTCGGGGACCCTGAGACGGGTAAAGAGCTCAAAGGTCGCCGAAGTACCCCTGGATATATTTGTCTACGAAGGATTTTTTCAGGATGAGCGCGGCTCCCATATTGAGATAATGCACCGTCTTAAAGAGCTCAACTTCAAGCTCAACCCCAATATCCACTACTTCTCCGATGACGAAAGCCTCCACAGGGAGATTATCCGGAAGCACCATGAGTGGAACAGGGGCGCTACGGAAAATATTGAGAAGGTCATCAGGAGCGAAGAGGCAAACCGGAAAGACCTCGATTACGAGATCGACGGGCTTGTCCTCAAGGTAAATGAGATTGGAGCACGGGACGATCTTGGCTATACCGGCCACCATCCCCGGTGGGCCATGGCTTTCAAGTTCGATTCCCCCGAAGGGATAACGGTGATCAGGAAGATCGACCTCCAGGTCGGACGGACCGGCCGCATAACCCCGGTGGCCCGGGTGCAGCCTATTGAGATTGCCGGTTCCACGGTATCAAATGTCACCCTTCACAACCAGGAGTATATTGATATGCTGGAAGTTGCCGAGGGGGACACTGTGGCGGTCTCAAAAAGGGGTGAGATCATCCCCGCTGTTGAAAGGGTCATTGAACCCAACGAACTGGGGAACAGGACCTTCACCTTCCCCGGAACCTGCCCGTCATGCGGGAGTCCCATTGAGAAGGAAGGAGCCCACCACTTCTGCAAAAACAGCAGCTGTCCCGACCAGGTGAGGGGCAGGATCCACTTCTTCGCCTCCCGGAACAACATGGACATCGAGAACCTGGGTCCCGAGACACTTAACCTCCTCATAGAAAAAAAGCTGGTTCATGACATTCAGGACATCTACAGCTTCGACACAGGTGAACTTGAAGGAATTCCCGGTTTTGGAGAAAGGAAGATCAAGCTGATAAAGGAAGGAATTGAAAAGAGCAAAAACCAGCCCTTTGAAACAGTCCTCCAGTCCATAGGGATACCGGAGATCGGACAGAAGGTCATTGAACTCCTTGTTGACGCGGGCTACAGGGACATAGACTCTCTTTTTGAACTGGCGGAAAAAGGAGATCCCACTCCCCTCCTCTCCATCCACGGTATAGGGGAGAAGACAGCGGAAACCATTATCAGTGAACTTTTAAATCCGGATGTCATTCAGAGAATAGAGAAACTGGGGGAGCAGGGGCTCAACTTTGTTTCAGAATCTTCCGGTCCCGGAGAGGAAAATAAGGATTCCGGGATCTTTTCAGGTGAAACATGGTGTGTTACCGGGAGCTTCACTAACTTCAAGCCCCGGGAAAAAGCCGCGGATGAGATAAAGCAAAGAGGCGGTAAAGTTACTTCATCGGTAACATCGAAGACCACCCGTCTCCTTACGGGAGAAAGCCCCGGAAGCAAGCTTGAAAAGGCGGAGAAGCTGGGAGTTGAGATCATTCGTGAAAATGAATTTCTTGCATTGATCAAAAACGATTAATCATAATAAAGAGGGAGCCGGATATTACGGTGTAAATCGAATGATTCTTCCCGCCGGAAAATCAACTATTGTAAGGTTTGAATTCCCCGGCGTTCTTGAAGAGCCCGAGAGGCCGTCAATATAACGGGGAGTCATGGAAGCGATCCCTTTGATCCCAATGCTCGCGCTAGAGTTGATTGTACCGAATGTTGCCATATCATAAATAAATTCTATGACATCTGTCCCTTCATAGAGTTTTACCTGGTATGTAAAGTATGTTGACGGATCACCGTTGACGTTCACATTGTTCCACTCAATCGTAAAGACCCGGTTTGGGCTCGTCCCGGTTATAAGATATTGTACCGCACCATAAGGCGACATCGTGTAATTCAGCTGTTGATCATCCCACCAGGGAGCAAGGAGAATATCGGGATAGGTCCCCGCCGTATAGAGGTCCTGATTATTGGAGCTGAGCGAGTTCGTCGGCGAAGTTGATGGCAGATTATTACTGAGAATGGCAGTCCCTTCAGTTGTTACAAATACCGAGTTATACGCTGTCCCCTCATAATTAAAAGGAAATCCTATGGCTATATATGCGTCTGTGTTTGACTCATCTGTTGTCCATACATTAATACCACCGAAGCCCCCAATAGAAGTAAAACCGGACACGGTTGGGGGTGCCCATGTATAAGCAAGGTTGCTGTTATAATTTGTCCCCGCGGGGTCTACGGGATCAATGAGGGAATAAACAGGATCAGTGGACACATTTGTGGTAATAATGCTGAAGTTCCCATTCATATCAGAAATACCGTCGCCAACCCCCCGTACAATAATAGACTTTAGAGTATTCCAGTCGGCAATCCCGAACCGGATACTTGCCACGGGACAGTCCCCATCGGGACCCTGGACGTCTCCACCGATAACAACAGCGGCTTCCGTGGGTGTATCGCTCTCCAGGCAGATCTTCACGCTGTTTTCCGGCTGTGAATTCAGGCTCACCGTGATACTAGCGGAAATACCGGTTTCCTCAACGATAAGTCCGCTGGCGGGTACCATGTTGATACCCGCGGCACTCTCATTGTCAGTTGTTGTTCCCGTTATATTAGAAGGTTTGACTCCAACGTAATTTGAACCTGAACTGATTGTATTTTGCAGTATGATAGTAAAACTGCTGTCCCCGTCAGAATTGAGATCGTCCACTCCGGCCACAGTAACCGTTTTGGGAATATTCCAGTCCGTGGCGTCAAACTCAATCCTGGCACTGGAACAGTCGGCATCGGCCCCCAGGACATCACCGGCAACAGGAATGACAGCTTCGCCGGTATCGCTGCTGTTGAGGCAGATCTTTACGGTTGAATCGGGCTGTGATTCCAGTACCACCGTAAAGGAATCACTGGTTCCCGATTCATCAACTGAAAGGGGGCCGCCGGTAACAACAACATAACCTGTCGCTTCACCGCTACTGAAAGGATTATCCATCCTTTCGCATCCGGTGAAGATGATAATCAAAATAAGGAGAGTCGGGATAGAAAATATTTTTGTCCGGAAGTATTTATTAAAGAGATTTTTATTTCTTTTCATATTAACATTACATCTTATGATCTATTTGATTTTTTTTAACCAACCAGTGGTATAGCTGATATATATTTAATAATATATAATAAATCTCATAAAAAGTGTATAAGTTTTGAAATTTTTTAATAGATTTAAGATAAAAATTTTCATAATTTAACATTATTTAACAAATTTATACGATCTATTTGAAAAAAGTTGTATCTTTTACTTTACATGTTTAAACAGATAAATATGATTTAAAAAAAGTTAGTAACTACTCAGCTATATGGTTAAAACATATATAACAATGAAAAGATAGCTTATATATCTTCTTATATATCTTCGCCGTCTTCGGCGGCAGGGATATATTGTTGATATTTTATTAACCTGGTTTATTATAGTTATTTTGCTGAGTATTTACGAATATTTATACACTCGATGAATAATTGTATTATTTTTAAAGAAGAGGATTGGTTGAGTAAAAAACGAGGAGAGTGAAACAATGGCCGATAAAAAATCAGAAAATCCTGAAAAAAAGAAAGACGTTGATGATATCATTACTTCACATATTGTTTTCAGCATGACTGCCGGTGCAATTCCCGTGCCACTGGTAGACTTTGTTGCTATTACCGCAATTCAGATTGATTTGATAAAGCAGATCGCAGATTTTCATGGTGCCGATTATGACAGGAACAAGGGGAAAACACTTGCATCATCCCTTGTAGGGACTTCACTTGCCAAAATCGGCGCTTCAGCGGCAAAATCCATACCCGGTGTGGGGACCCTGCTGGGGATTTCATCACAGGTAATCCTTGCAGGAGCATCGACCTATGCTCTCGGAAAGGTCTTTGATTCACATTTTTCCGAGAAAAAATCACTTATTGATTTCGATATGGATACAATGAAGAAAAAATACAACCGGTTCATGGAGAAAGGAAAGAAAATAACAAAAGACCTGAAAAAGAAACAGAAGACCGAGGATATTTTCAGCACCATTGAAAAACTAAAAGCACTAAAAGAGAGCGGTGCAATTACCGAAAAGGACTTTGAAAGGACAAAAGAAGACCTGCTTGATAAAATAAAAAATCAATAACGAGGTGATTATGAAGCCTTTAATAGTTCCGACAATCATGATCCTGTTCTTGACTTATGCAAATGATGTATCCGGAAAATGCATTAAGGGTAACTGCGAAAATGGTTTTGGGGTATACAGGTATCCCAATGGCGACAGGTATGCGGGGAGATTTCTCAATGATAAAATTCACGGACAGGGAACATATTTTTTTAAAAACGGTGAAAAGTACAAAGGAAGCTTCAGGAGAGGGAAAATTAACGGTAAAGGTACTTACTATTTTATCGGGAAATCCAGATACACCGGCGAATTCCGCAATGGAGTAATGAATGGAAAGGGTATCTTTTACTTTGAAAATGGAAGCAGGTATGAGGGTTTTTTCGTGAACGGGAAAAAGAATGGAAAAGGGATTTACTATTATGCCAGCGGGGACAGGTTTGAGGGGAACTGGAAAGATGATAAAAAGCATGGTTATGGAAAACACTATTATAAAAAAAAGTTATACAAGCAGGGATACTGGGAAAATGGACGTTATGTGGGTTACTTAAATCCTGAAGAAAAGAAAGAAAAAACTGAAAAAAAAGAGGAGAACAAGGTTACAAAATAGAAATATCCCCGCAGCTATTTGCAATGGGGATATTTCTCTGATAAATTCCAACGAGTGTCAGGCTACTCTTCCGTATCCGCGAGATTAACAATCGCCTGTGCCCACTTTACATATTTTAAATTGGCGAGATCACCAACTGTTTTGACGTTAAATGCTTCAAGAAGAAGCTTTGCATCACCTTCACTGAGACCCTGAAGCGCGTCTACGGGTGAGTCAACAATCTCTTTAAGACTTTTTCCTTCGTAAGCCTTATCTACGGCTTTATTAATATTCATCCTGTCCTCCAAAAATATATAATAGAAACAGAAAACCTATCTGTTTTTCATCCTTCTGTAATACTGTTCCTTTTCAGTATTGCCCAGCTTTTTGTAGATGCTTACAAGCCAGCCGTATGTTCCCTGGGTGTCGGGATGACTGTTTCCGAATAGTCTTTCGTAAATATTTTTTGCGTCAAGGTAATACCTCTCTGCAGACCTGTAATTTTTCATATAGTAGTATGATGTACCGATCCATCTGTATGAGTTTGCAATATCGGGATGGTTCTTTTTCAGTTTTTTCTTCTGGATCGCAAGTGCCCTGAAGAGGTAGTCGAGAGAAGACTCATAGTTTTTTGCCCGTGAATAGACTGCACCGATACTCAGGTATGTTGTGCCGATGGATCTATGTTCGGATCCCAGGATCTTCTTGAGCTTATTCACGCTATCAAGGTATATCCTTATCGCTTCCCGGGTCTCCCAGGACTTCTTTGAGCCGCTGTAAGCAAGGGCCAGTCCCTGGTTTGCATAGATAGTGCTTTTATGGCCGGGTCCAAGTTCTTTCTTCCTGATTTTTACCGCTTCTTTCAAGTTTGTTATTGCATTGGCATACTGGCGTTTAAACCTGTAGATGTTTCCTATTCTGTTGTACGATTTAGCAAGCCATATCTGGTCATTCTTCCTGCTGGCAACAGCACCCATCTGGCGTGCATAATCGATGCCTTCATCATACTTTCCCAGTTTCTGCTTTGTCCGTGCCAGAAGGTTAAGGCCGTCAATATAGTTCCTGTCCTGCTCATAAACCTGGCTGCCGATACTCTCCGCTTCTCTGTATCTCTGGGAGTTATAAGCTCTCCAGCCCTTCCTGACAAGTTTTACCAGGTCGATATTTGAACCGGCATCAACCGCTTTCTTTATATTCTCGGTCTGCTTTTTGTTTATGCTTACGCCAAGGGGTTCAACGAACTTTTTAACAACCGTAAGCTGATACCGATACAACTGGTCAATATTGTTGGCCCTTACAAGTTCAGAGTGTACCTGGAGCTGAATGTGCTTATGACTATCGTAGAGTGAGAGTTTAATTTCCGCGTTTCGGCCGATCTTCCTGATGACTCCCTTGAGCTTATACCGGGCATCCTCTTTTCTTGAGGTTACAACATAGAACTGGGGGAGCCTCTGAAAAGCTTCTTCAAGCTTGTTCTGGAGACTTTCAGAAAGCCATCTCAGGTTTAAATCCCTGGTCCTGTCATCCGGGTGAAATACGGCAAGCTTGATAATATCCGTTCCCTTTTTATGCAATATGCCTGCATCTGCCTTTCGGGCAAGATCCCTCCGTGTTGGTTTAGTCATTATATAGCCGAGAAAAACGTTCTCAGCAGCAACAGCACCGCTCTGCTGACTTGAGAACTTGACATCTCCGGTAAAGATAAATGAAACCCCGCCCCCTATGGTTGTACCCTTTTTATCAAAGACCTGGATAACGATCTTATCAGCTGAGAGCATGGAGATGATATATTCAGTGGTCTTAACTTCCGGTTCATTTTTATATTCAGGTACAACAAAGGGACGCTTTAATTCATGAATTTTTAGTCCCTTCAATATTACCCTGAAACCGCTGACATTTTCCACCCCCCCACTGAGATTAACAGCACCAATAGCCGGGAAACGCGTACTTAATGCGGCCGACTGGGCAACACTGTAAGATATGACTTTGTCTTCACCCCTGGTGGTGGCCTCCTGTCCATCCCAGAACTGGTCTCCAAAGAGCTGTTTTCTCTCGTTCCTGAAGGTATACCCGAGCCTGTTCTCATTTCTGAACACCCGGAAAACCTTGTGGTTCAGTATCTCCCCGGGAAACGGATCCATACTGCCGCGTCCGGAACCTTTAACCTGTGAGGACTGGCATGAAGCAAGTGTTGCCACATATACAGTAAGTAGTATATACATTAAATTTTTATGAAATTTTGTGGTCAAAATCACGTTTATTCTCCTCTTGTATCAATAAAAAACAGGTGATTTTAATGAGATGTTTTTCCTTATGTCAACAATATTTTACAGTAAATTCTCTTTGCATCTTCAGTTCTTACTGCATTTTTCTTTTTTTATAAGGACACCGGAGCAGTCATACCAGCCCTCAGCTCCACTCCCCGGTTTCATACACTTTTTCATGCAATCCCCCCGGGAACATCTGCCCTTAAAATACTCCCACTCCTCACAGACACTTCCGTCGCTGAAAAAACAGACGCCATATTCACCCTTTTTTGACGGGACCAGCTCCAGCCGCCCCCCGTCCCTGAGACACTTTGCTGATGCGGGATTTTCCATATACAGCTCTCTTGTTCTTTCTCCCTCTTTCTCCTGAACAGTACTGCAAAGGATCAGCATGATCGGAAGGAAGAAAGAAATAATAAAAAGACTTAACCGGTTACTTTTCATCTATTTACCTTCTATGAGAGTTTCGAGAATTCCCTTATGTATCTCGTACCAGAAATCAATGGCAGCTTCTCTCCTGTTGCATTCGAAGAGATTTATCCACCTCTCCAGTTCAGGACCGGTATCTCCGTCCACATCTCTTTTTCTTTTGAGAAAAGCATGGATGAAATCGATATTTTTTCTTGTTTCCCAGAAAACCGATTTATTTGAGCTGGCAATCCTGTACGCGGTTTTTCTTATTGATTCAAGAAACTCCTCCTTTTTCTCATACAGGGAACCGATGATATCAGGGATCATCTCCTCCGCCCACTGCCTGTGAAACCTGCAGATTCCCGTATTATCCAGAATAAGTTCCTGTATCAGTCTTTCCGCGTTTTTTCTCCCCAGTTCACGGGGAGGAAGGAAATCGGACCCATAGTGCATGTAATATTTCCCCATTAGGGGCATTGGGGAGAGGACCCCGGGTGTCCAGTACTGATTGGGGACCATCCATCCGTCTCTTCCCGATGCGGTATAGATAAAATATTCAGCGGCCTCTTTTTTATTTTCCGGTAAAATATTTTTAATAAAATAACGGACCCCCCTGCTGAGGTCGAGGATGCTGTCACATTTTATGATCGATTCGAGAAGCTCCTTGCCCAGTTTCGCGTTTTTCCCGGAGTCCTCAACGATTCTGAAGTTGTCGGTTTTGAAAACAGGTTTTCCCGATACTCCCAGATCATCAGTATCGAAAATCCCTTCATGCAGGGTCTCCATAAGCCAGGAAAGGACCCCCCCGGCAGAGATAGCGTCAAAACCGAGCATGTCGCAGTGATGTGTCAGATCTTCAGCCGCTCTCTGGTCGAATATCCCGCAGAGCGGCCCCATGGCCTGGTAGGGCTCATAGTCTTTTTTGAATTCATCATTCATTTTTTTACAGACGGCCCCGCACGGCTCACCGCAGGTTGACTGCTGTTTCTTATCAATGGTTTCCCGGTTAAACTGCTTCAGATAGTTTTCCAGGATAAACTCTCTGTGTATCCGTAAACGCTCCTCTTCCGAAAACTCCATGGAGCGGTAGTTAAAGGCAAGGAGAGCACCTCCTATCTTCGCATAGTTGACCCCGAATGTACCGCCGGTATTGAACTTCGGGTCGTACCTGTACTTTGTGGTTGCCTCAATGTCCTTGGCTGCCATCTTTTTATCATACCTGTCTTTGAACCACTCATCAGCCACCTTCCTGTCCCTGAAGTCTTCATCAATATGGGTCCCGCCGTAAATAACGGAAACGATTCCATGGTCCCTGTAGAGTTTAGATCCGAAACCGCCCCTTCCCGCCCAGGTGTCAACAAAGCTGAGTTTCCCTTTTTTAACCGGGACCGAGCAGATCCCTCCCATATCAGTTGCTTTTGACGCGGGGCCCGTGGCAAGGATCCGGGGATCATCCTGATACCTGTCACCAAACCTCTCATATGCGTAATCCATCAGGGAATATATCCCCCCGCGCCCTTCCTTCCAGAGAGTGTCAACATTTACGGGAACAATATCAATCTCAATCTCTTCACCGTGATTTCTGTTCATAACAAGGATTGAGGGTGTGGGGGCTTTCCCGGTAATTGAGAGGATGTTTATGCCGAGGTTGTCAAAAACAAGTCCCGCCCCGCCCATGGATGATATGTAGAAACCGTTCCAGCAGGGAGAGTATCCGGTGAAAACAAGCCTGTTGGAACCGGGAAATATGGAACCGGCAAGAAGACCTGTCCCTATATTGAGACTGCTGTATTTTGCCGAAAGGTGCATCCCCAGATCAACGGGACCGAAATAATCACCTATCCCGTATCTTCGAATTTTATAAAAACCGTTTGCAGCATCTACAATAAGAACACGCAGATGGTTATCCATACTATTATCCTGTATTATATTATCCCCCCATCCCCCTTGTCTGTCGATTTTTACAAATTGAAATAAACAGTTATTGTATAAATCTACCTCGATTATCAAGATTGGGGGGTACTATTTATAAAGTTTCAAATTTCAAATTGTTGATTATCAGGTATTTATGCATTTTCTTTAAATTATGCGCTATAGCTGATATTAAAACCTCAATATTACATTTTTGCTTCCCTCTTCGATACAACCTTCCCATGGCTCCATTGTGTTTTAATGTATGAAAATTGTGTTCTTTACCTATTCTCTTGTTGTAAATATATTGACCATGCGTTGACCGCATCTTAT
>JBNKTL010000001.1:70978-197658 GCA_050298055.1 Spirochaetota bacterium | reverse complement strand
CACCCTGGCCACCATGGAGGGCCTCGACGCGCACGCCTATGCGGTGGAAATCCGGCAGAAAACACTGCCCCCGGAGGGAAATAGCTGAAAGGATATTGGGCCTTTGAAAAGTCGCGAATTAACTTGACATGATTTGGGCCCTGTGATAAAAGTTCCCATCGTTTATGCCCCCAAGTGCTTTGTTTTTAGTGGGATGGGGCGTTTCGAAGGCATTGAAAATAAAGGGATTGGAGCTCTCCCGCCGGCTGGATTTCAGCGGGTGGAAGGGAGCGGTTTCCCTTGTCTGCCCCTGAAGGGGGTGGGCGTGGTCGCGCGCATAGTGAGCGGGCATTGATTTTTGCTTAACCCGCGTGATTTTTACACCGATAAAATTCTCTTAATAGTTGGATATTAACAATCATAATAATTAAAAATCACGTCGTCGAAGTACTAAAACGGCAGGTCTACACTTACCTCCAGGTCATTGTAAAGAAGATGCAGGCTCTCATTTTCCCTGTAAAGAACAATACCGTCAAGGAAACCGGGAAGTCCCCGTTCCTCATGGCTGATGTGAAAAAAATACTCCCTCAACACCAGGATATTCAGATCATGGGTGACATTAATGGTAAATATATTATCTCCATTCAATCTCTCCAGCAATGCCCCGGTAATAGTATGGGCCGACTCTTTGAGGGGCATAACAAGATCACGAGGATAATCATTATTAAACCACTTCCGAATGAAGACTTCGTATTCATGTTTTTCAATTTCTTCGACAATCTCATTCCAGTTTCCCGTTATGAAGGGACCGCCAAGCTCAAACATGTTACCGGCTATGCTGCCGGTATGCCCGGCATTCCCCAGACCCTTCTTTATTGACTCAACTGTCTGAATGCATCTTTTTATAGGACTGTGATAAAGGAGAAGTGTTCTCTTATTTCCCGGATCAACGATATCTGAAATATCTCTGCCAAATTGAAACGCGTCCTGAATACCTTTTTCCGTAAGTTCCGCTTCAAAGGCGTTGAGCATATTTTCAATTGAGTATCTTTCAGCATGGCGTATAATGACAGCTTTTTTTTTCTTCTGCAGAGTGCGTTTTATGTTTTCAATAACCATAAATAATAATTTACTGGGGATTACACGGTCGCGTGATCAAGCGTCAAAACCTGTATCAGCTCTTTCCCGTTTTTTCATGTTATTTTCCCTGTACAAAAATTATCTCCGCGATACAGGTATCTCTCCACTTTTTCCCTCTGTAAACCGAGTTTATCTCTAACACACCCATTAATCCTTTTTCAGCAATCCCCCTGTGCTCAGTACCGGAAAGACCTGTTTCAAACTCCTGCATTGTCATGCTGTCTTTAAAATTCAGTTTTTTTTGAGTTACAATATCCCCTATCATATAATCTTCACCGCACTGGTGTGCAAGCACCGCTTTGATCGCATAAACAGTTAAAGTGGCGGATTTCACCCTGTTGTTCATTTTAAAATACTTTTTCATCCCGAAACCGGGCATAATTCTTATCTTAACAGGCGAATCCTTTAATTCAAAAGCAAGCTTTTCGCCAATACCGTCACCTTTCTTTCCCTCCACCCAGGAGGTTTCAAGCTTACCGTCAAAGGCTTTCAGGGGAGCATAACGGTAGGGATCCTTTTTATCTTTCAAATAACTTGAAGCAGAATAGTTTGATTGCAGATAGCTGTACAGGTCATAGTTATCACATGCCATATCAGCGCGGACCGATGAATACATAATTAAAAAAACAAAAAAAAGAATAATTGCAGCTAGAGAAAATGAAGATTTCCCCATATGCGGACCTCCGGCAAATTGTGATACTCATCAATAAAAAAACACCATTCTCCCATCTGGAAAATTTTGCAAGACTTTATTCATTTGAGTATTTATAAAATATAATAGGATTCTATCAGTAATATTTTTTGTTAACATGCCAATTTGTAACGACTCAGCTATGTTTAAGAATAATCCTGCTTCATCAAAAAACATAACTGAGATGTCCCCACACAGCATTTTAGTATTTGACAATAATCTCCCCTTTTGCTATTTTAGACTATATTTGTACAATAGTCCAAAAGAGGGGAATTATGAATAAGAGGAAAAAAGAGGAAATTCTTAGAGTGTCCGAAACGCTTTTCAACAGGTTTGGGACCAGGAAAACGGCAGTGGATGAGATTGCCCGGCTTGCAAATGTCGCCAAGGGGACAATCTATAACTATTTCGGAAATAAAGAGGGGATCGTCCAGGAGATAATTAAAAAAAGGGCTTCCCAGCTCGACGAGTTGATATCCCGTTCAATGGCAAGCGCGGGAGATCCCTTTAAGAAACTAAGCTCTGCAATTAATGGCAGGATAAAGCTGATCATGGAGACGCCGTTTCTTGCGGACAAACTGCTCAACAGCAATGATAAAAGCATAAAGAAAGCCTTTGAAGATTTTGACAGGATGACAAAAAGAACGATCAATTCGATCCTGGACACCCTGCCATCTATAAAACTTTCTCAGTTTGAGAAAAAAAGGATCATCAATACCATTTTATTCACAATCAGGGGAATCGAGGATTCCATAAGAAAGAGTCTGGATGATATCTCCATTAGCAACATTGAAAAAGATATTGATTATCTGGTAAACAGCATTTTCGCAAAGTACCTTCCGGCAACATAGCATGTAAGACGGATGTAGCTTCGGTAATAAATAGAAAGAAGGAAAAAAACATGAACAAAACAGTACTGGGGATCGATATCGGTTCCATCGCACTTTCAGTTGTTGAACTGGGTGCGGACAATGAAATACTTAATTCAAACTACTGCTTTCATCACGGTGAAGTGAGAGAAACACTCCTGAATGTCCTTGAAAATTACGAACTAAAAAGAGTTAGAGGAATTGCAACCACCTCATCGGCATCCTCATATCTGAAGTCCAGCAGGGATTATGATTCACGCATTGCCTACATTTCAGCTGCAAAGATGTTTTACAGCGATGTGAGCGCACTGCTTATTGTAGGAGGAGAGAAGTTCGGGCTTGCTGTTTTTGATGAAAACGGAGATTATCTGAACTACAGGTCCAACAGTTCCTGTGCCGCGGGGACCGGAAGTTTCCTGGACCAGCAGGCAAGGAGACTCAATATCAAAAGCATAGAGGAGTTTACACAAATATCTCTGAGCAATAACGGTCCCCTGCCCGGGATTGCTTCCCGCTGTGCCGTATTCGCAAAGACTGACCTTATTCATGCCCAGCAGGAGGGATATTCTCTCGCATCCATCTGTGACGGACTTTCATACGGGCTTGCCAAGAGTATATATGATACACTTTTTTCCGGAAACACTCCCGTTGAGAGACTGGTTTTTACCGGCGGTGTCTCAAAGAACAGTGCCGTTGCAGGTCATCTCTCAAATCTTATCGGGACCGATATCACCATTCACAAAGATTCCCATATCTTCGGCGCCATGGGCGCAGCACTTAACCTTATAAACGAAGAAGAAACACCTGCGCCCATGGAGATTTCAACACCCGCTGAAATCGTAAAGACAAAAGTATCCGAAAAGAACTACTATCATACAAACCTTGACATAAAACTTTCAGATTACCCTGAGTTTAACAGTGAAAAAAGATATATTTATAAGGCCAAAATTGCTGACTTTTCCATTGACATCGAAGTGGATATCTATTCGGAGCTTGTGAGGGGAAAAAGCTACAACCTCTACCTGGGAATTGATATCGGCTCTACCAGTACAAAAGCCGTTCTCATTGACCGGGAGAAGGAGGTCCTTGCGGGACTCTATACCAGGACCTCGGGAAGGCCCATACAGGCTGTTCAGGCCCTTTTTTCCGCCATAGACGGGATCCGGGATGAACAGGAAATACAAATCCAAATCACCGGAACATCCACTACAGGTTCCGGGAGAAAATTTATCGGCAAGATCATTAATGCGGACATCGTTCTTGATGAAATAACCGCCCACGCCCGTGCCGCATACGAACTTGATGAAGATGTTGATACGATAATCGAGATAGGCGGCCAGGACTCAAAGTTTACGACACTGAAAAACGGCATGGTGACTTTCTCAATTATGAACAATGTCTGCGCCGCGGGAACGGGAAGCTTTATTGAAGAGCAGGCAAAGAAACTCGACTGCCCCATAGAGGATTACTCCCGGAGAGCTCTCAACTCAAAGGCACCTCTTTCGAGCGACAGGTGTACGGTTTTCATGGAGAGAGATCTTAACCACTACATCAGTGACGGATATGAAAGAAACGAGATCCTGGCATCCGCACTTCATTCAGTGAGAGACAACTATCTCTCCAAGGTAGCCACCGAAAAAAACATCGGGGAGAAGATTTTTTTCCAGGGGGCCACTGCAAAAAACAGGGCCCTTGTGGCGGCCTTCGAACAGAAGCTCGAAAAACCTATTATGGTCTCAAAGTACTGTCACCTTACCGGTGCTCTCGGGTCTGCCCTTACCCTCCATGACAACGGCATTCATGAAACTAATTTCAGGGGCCTTAAGATATATGAGAAGACAATCGATACCGAATACGAGGTCTGTGCTCTCTGCAACAACAGCTGCAAGATAAGCCTGGTAAATATAGACGGCGAGAAAGTCGCGTACGGATTTCTCTGCGGACGTGATTATGAAACAAAAAAGTTTGTCAAAAGTGAAACTTCAGGTTTCGATCTCCTGAAAACGAGAAACAGGGTATTCAGGAATAATGAGAAAAGGGAAGTCGAAGACTCACCGGTTGTGGGCATTCCCGCTGCATTACATGTAACCGAAGATGTGGAACTCTGGGAGAGGTTCTTTAACCTGCTTTCCATCAAAACCGTAACGAGCAGGGAGTATACCAAAAGTATCAGTGACGGGAAGAAGATCGCACAGGCAGAGTTCTGCGCGCCCATGGCTTCCCTTCACGGGCATATTGATTACCTCAACGACAGGTGCGACTTTATCTTTCTCCCGACTTATATTGAGAACAGGACTGGTGAGAAGGAGGTCAAAAGGAACTATTGCTACTACACCCAGTTTGCCTCAAGTATCATTCTCTCCAATACACAGCTGAAAAATAGAGATAAAATACTGACACCTGTAATCAAATCGTTAAACAGCGATTTTAACATAAGGTTCCAGCTCTTTAATACTGTAAAAAAAATAAAGGGGAAAACTCCAAACTTTCTCAACATTACTTCAGCTTATGACAGAGCACTGAAGGAGAGAAACGCCGCACACAGCAAGCTAAAATCCCTGTTCAGGAAAGAACTTAAAAACTCAGAGAAGATAAGTGTCATGCTCCTGGGAAGACCCTATTCAATCTTAGACGAATCCATGAACAGCAGGATCCCCGATATCTTTAACAGGCTGGGGATCAAGGCCTTTTACCAGGAGATGCTTGAATTTGACCGGGACGCCATTAGGCCCGTAGAAGACCTTTCCGATGCCCTTCACTGGAGATATGCATCAACAATAATAGAAGCCGCACAACAGGTTGCTCAAACTCCCGGCCTCTACCCGGTATTCCTCACCTCATTCAAGTGCACACCGGACGCATTTGTGGTTGAGTACTTTAAGGATATTATGGATTCGTATGACAAACCCTACCTTATTCTTCAGCTTGATGAACATAATTCCAATGTGGGATATGAAACAAGGATAGAATCGTGTATCAGGTCATTCAACAATCACCACCTGAAACGAAAAAAACAAGCCAGCGTAAAGAGCAAAATTGGCAATTTTAATTTTTTGAAAGGTCCGGCAAGCCTGAAAGGAAAAACTCTCCTTATCCCCAACTGGGACAACTTTACATGTTCACTCCTTGAAGCTGTTCTGAAAAAAGAGGGTGTTGACGCAAGAGCTCTTGAAGAAACAGAGGAAAAAATCCAGCTCGGGACAGGCTTGAATTCCGGTCAGTGTCTCCCCCTCTCTATAATCGCCTATGAGGCAATTGATTATATCAATACACACAACCTCAAGCCGGAAAACTGCGCCATATGGGCAATCGATTCAAAAATCGCGTGTAACCTCGGGATGTTCTCTCACTTTATAAAAAAGACAATCCATGCATACGATGAAAAGTTCAGTGATATCTCCGTTTATGCGGGAGAGATCGTTTATCACGATATTTCATTCAACGCATCGTTAAATTCATACCTGGCCTACATGTTCAGCGGCCTTATTAAAAAAGTCGGATGCAGCATACGACCCTATGAGAAAAATAAGGGGGATACCAACAGGGTCATTGAGACATCACGCCAAATCCTTATTGATACATTCCTCACTGACAGGTCAAAAGAGACTGCAATTGAGATCATTCTCTCGCTTTTTGATAAAATCGAGCGAACAAAAACCGAGAGACCAAAAGTTGCCGTTATCGGGGATCTCTATGTCCGGGATAACGATATTATGAACCAGAACCTGATCGAATATATCGAAGAACAGGGGGGTGAAGTCATTACAACACCCTACAACGAATTCATGAAGATCATTGCCGAGACCTATTTAAAAAAGTGGATGAGACAGGGAAAATATCTCTATGCCGCAAAATTAAAAATGATCAAAACCGCCGTGGAACTTGTTGAAAGAAAATACAACACTCTGTTTAACGGTTTTCTCAACAGAAAAAAACACAAAGTCTTTTCTGATCCGGAAAAGGTCCTTGCCAGGATGGATGTGACCCGGGACCAGACAGGTGAATCCGTAGACAATATATTAAAGATCTTTCACCTTATGGAGCAGCATCCCGATATCTCCCTCTTTGTGCAGACAAATCCATCCTACTGCTGTCCCTCTCTGGTGACCGAGGCCATGACTGAGAGATTCGAAGAACTCACAGGCGTGCCCATAGTGACCATTGAATACGACGGAACAAGCGGATCGAAGAACAACGATATCATACCCTATATCAGGTATCCGAGAAGAAAGATTAAAATTGCCGGCAACAAGGCAGTGTAGCACAGGGTGAAGTGATTTATGAACACCTTGAAAAACCAATAGTTACCGAATTATCAAATATTGTTACTATCAGTAGTTGTGCATGAAAGAACACGATATCAAAATTGTGACCAGGGAAGATTAAATATATAGTTTTTTTTGCGAAGCGTATGCAGTTGAAGTCCCCTATATAAAGTAAGTAAACTGCTGCTTCCCGGAACTGTTTCCGGCCCTGTCTTCAATGACCATATGGATTATATGCTTTCCCCTTTTCCAGATCCTGTTGTGGGGGAGGATCTCAATATATCTCTTATCGATTTCATAGTCCCAGATCACATCTTTACCGTCAACCTTCAGGGAGACCTTTTTCAGATCGACCCCTGAGCCGATATCCCTTATCCTGATAACAATACTTCTGTTTCTTTTCCTCTTCAGCCTGTCCCGAAACCTGATCACAGGGGGAGACTCATCCTTTATAAGAAAAAATGTTCCCATCTTATTAATATGAACTTTAAATGACCTGTTTTTACTGTCATAGGTATTACCGATGAAATAAAAAAACCTCCCGGACTTTTTATATATCCCTATCTTTTTATAATCCTTACCACTGTATTTCAGGACAATCTCGGCCGGTCTGTCAAGGCAGAGATTTGTGGGCGAAACCGAGTAAGCACTGCTCTTTACCGTTAAAAGAGGGAAAAAGTTGTCATAACCGCCACTCTCAAGGACCACCCTTTCATCATAGAGTGCTGCTTTTTCATCAAATTTTATTGTAAAGTCTTTCTTCCTAAGTTTGAGTTCCCTCCCGATTTTCAGGTTTTGGACATATTTGTAGGCGGGTTTTTTCAGCATTCCATTGGACTTTAGTTTAAAGTTGATTTCCGACCTGTTATTATTTGCATCAGAGCATGTTATACTGATACTGATGAGACCATTTTTATCACCTGAGTGTACGGCCCCTTTGTGGTTTTTCCGGGAATAGAGAAAATAGGTAAATTCACGGTAACTTGAATTATCATAATCAAAGACAAGCCCCATCCTGTGGCTCTCCTCTCTTTTAACACTATCCAGCCTGATACTGTAAGCCTCTTTACCGTTTATTTTCGCTTTAATTCCGTAGAGACTTACCCTGTTCCTGTATCCTGCCCTGTCATAGGCCTTTATTTTTATTCCAATATTCCCCCCGATCTCCGGAATACTCCCCGTATTAAGAACATAGAGCCTTTTACTCCTCTTTACCGGCTTTGCACTGATCACATACTCGTTGGGAGAGTTATCCACATGGGAGTGTGCATCAAGGGGAACCAGGTAAACTTCAGTTATCACCGGTGCCGTTCTGTCAGGGACCCAGATCCCATTCTTCAGGGGATTCACGGGAATGTTGCTGCTGTTCCGTGTCTCAAAGTGGAAGTGCGCGGGGCCTCTCCCCGTGTCTCCCGTATAACCGATTACTCCTCCCCTCCTTACCTTTATTTCCGGCTTCTGAAAATCGATCCTGAAATCCTCCCTGTTTCGTATCTTCTCCCTGACCCCTTTTATCCTTTTATTTCGCAGTATTACCGAAGCAAACCGGTCAAGATGCCCGTAAAAAGTCATGAGACCGCTCTCATGTTTCATGAAAATGGCATAACCAATCCCCCACTTCTGATACATCACCGAACTCACATAGCCGTTATCAGCGGCAAAGACCCTGAAACCTTTTTTCCCTGCAGTGCTGACATCCACTCCATGATGGTACATCAATCCCCTGTATTCACCAAAAGTCCCTGTTACCCTCCTGGGCCTGTCCAGGGGCCACCTGAGAGCAGTGGACGCGGAAGTGATTCCTGAGATGAGAATAAGTATTGTTATAACCGGCTTTTTCACTATAGTTCTTTTTTTATTAATTAATAATTCTTATGCTATCAATATAATTGTTACATAATTCGTCAACAAAGGAAAGCCTAAATAAATATTTTTGTAACTACTCAGCTCTGTTTATAATTAATCCTATTCGACAAAAAACATAACTGATAGGTCCCTGCCGCCTTCGGCGGCGGGGACATTTTATTGTTGTTTTAGTAAACAGGTTCCAATCACAGGAATTAAAAGAAAATTAATTTGACACCCCCACTGCCTGGCAAACAATGTTTCAAAATTTTAACGGCAGAGAAAACAGATGGAAGAATTTGGAGATCTCATAAAAATCAGGATAAACAAGATCCGGGAGATCAGAAACGATCTCAAGATCAATCCCTATCCCTACAACTACCCTGTGACACACTTCAGTGATGAAATCATTGAAAATTTTGAGGACTATTTTAAATCTGAGAAAAAACTCTCCCTTGCAGGGAGAATAATGGCTGTGAGGGAGATGGGCAAGGCCAGTTTCTGCACCATTGTTGACAACAGGGGAAAGATCCAGCTCTATGTGGGCTCAAAAAACATCGGTGATGAACAGTATGCGCTTTTTAAAAAGCTAGATATCGGCGATATCATCGGTGTAAAGGGAAAAGTCAGGAAGACCAAGGTTGGTGAAATTACCGTTTTTATAGATGAGCTTACGCTCCTCACAAAGACAATCAGGCCGCTTCCCGTTGTAAAAGAAAAGGACGGAAAGACATTCGATCTTTTCGCGGACAAGGAACTGAGGTACAGGAACAGGCATGTTGACCTTATCGTTACACCCGGAGTGAAAGAGACATTTATAAAAAGGGTAGAAATCATAAAAAGCGTTAAGGATATCCTCGATAAGAGAGGATTTCTCGAAGTTGAAACTCCTATCCTGCAGCCTGTCTACGGCGGCGCCGCTGCATCTCCCTTTACCACGCATCATAACGCACTGGACATAAAACTCTACATGAGGATCTCACTGGAACCCTATCTAAAGAGACTCATCGTCGGGGGAATGGAGAGGGTCTACGAGATCGGAAAGTGCTTCAGGAATGAAGGTATCGACAGGACACACAATCCGGAGTTTACCATGATAGAGCTCTACCAGGCATATGCGGACTATTCGGACATGATGGATATTACCGCTGATATTTTTGAAAAGACCGCCCTGAAAGTCAACGGATCAACAAAGGTTGACTTTGACGGAAAAGAGATAGACCTGAAAACACCGTGGAAGAAAATCAAAATGGTTGATGCCATTAAGGAATATGGAAATGTGGATGTTGAAAGCCTCGGTGACAGCGAAATTGAAGCACTCCTGAAAAAGCATGGCGGCGAACTAAAGGGCGAGTATGTCAGGGGTCTTGCCATTGACAAGCTCTTTGAGCTCCTTGTTGAAGACAAGATCGTACAGCCGACTTTTATTACGCACCATCCCGTGGAAACCACGCCTCTCTGTAAACCTGATTACGATGACGAGAGATATCTTCAGAGGTTTGAACTTTTTATCAATGGGACCGAATATGCAAACGGCTACTCTGAATCCAACGATCCGGTATTTCAGAGAACGACCCTCTACGAACAGTCACTAAGAAGGGATGTGGATGAGGAAGCCCCTCCCATGGATGAAAATTTTGTTCAGGCCATAGAAACCGGGATGCCTCCAACAGGGGGTCTTGGTATAGGGATCGACAGGCTTGTGATGCTTCTCACCGGAGAAATTTCAATAAGGGACATACTCCTTTTCCCAACCATGAGACCGGAACAGGACCAATAGACGAAAAATTGAACTTTCATCACAGATTTTTTCCCCTCTGGATTTATCTCTTCCTGTCTGTGATCTCTCTGTGATATTCGCAGAGCCTGTAAAGCTTCCCTGTGTGCGGATTCTTCTTTGTGACTTTTTTCCCGCAGCGAACACATTCACCGTTCTCCTTTCTCCTCCTGTAAAGTCTCATATACCTTTCAGTACCGGAGGATTTGTACCTGCTCACCTGTATCCTGTAACCTTTAAACAGAAAGTTGCCGATGGCTTCATCTGAACCAACCTTTAGATGGTCCATAACTTTTTCCAGTGTTTTAAATGATACTTTTTTTGGTTCCATAGTTATCACCCTGTTTCTCACTACTCAGTAATATATTCCCGCCTAACTCTGCAGGGGATATACCCGTTATGTTTTATAAATATCACTATTGATACACTTTGCTGAGTAGTTACCCTTATTATTATTTATACATAAGCAATATCTTCATTTGCAATATAAACAAAAAAAAATAACAAATCAATAATAATTTATTTCAAGAGAAAAAAAGCGTATATTTTCTGTTAGAGGATATTTTCGAAGTCTTTCAGTGGAGATGAAGGTTTTCTTCGCGCAGCCTGACCACAAGGGTATCGTAGTCAAGACTGCTCTTTAAACGCCTCCATCCATCATCCAGAATTCTTCCAATATATTCGACCTTCCATGCCGGTTTCTGTCCGAAAAAGATACAGAAGAGGTTCCCGGTCCTTGTATAGGCAAGGCCCCCTTCGGGAATTTTGTCTACCGGATCATCTTCCCCGAAATCAAATCCTATGGGGCCGTAGAGTTCATCGCCCCAGCTGGAAAGATCTATGTAATAGGGAAGATGATCGGCAAACTTTCTTCCGATTTCATTATCAAAAAGCTCTGCATAACAGGTAAAGTTGCCAAAGTCCAGGCGGATATTTATCATGCGTCTAAAGACTACCTCTTTATATCTGCGAAGGTTTTGGTTGCGACTTCAATATCTTTCACCTTGTTTTTTACCATCTGGATGATCATGTTCCTCGCCGCGTCTCTCTCCCTGTGGTTCCGGTCGATCTCCCCTTCAACTTCATCAAGTCGTGTCCTGAGATCACCGGTAGCCTTCATTTTTTCCCTGAGAAGAAAGGCCTTGCTTTTATTATACTGCTGGGTTTCATAAGTAAGATATGAATTATACTGTCTCACAATGCAGACAATATCCTTATAAAATTTATTCAGCCTCCCGAAAAACGCGGAAAATGCCTTAACAAAGTCACCTTCACTCTTTACATCGGAGTATTTTCCCCCTGAGGAGGACGCAATTGCCGCCAGCTGCCTCCGTGTCCTGCTGTCAACACCAAGCCCAATAACCGTTACCTCAGGATCAGCCTTGGTCTCTTTCAGGTCAATAATCTCCTGAACAGGATTTCCCCTGCAACTCTCCATCCCGTCACTGATAAGTATGAGGCTGTTGTTGTCCTTCTCAAATCCCCGGAAATACTCCACCGATTTTTTCAGTGTCATGGCAATAGGCGTCAGCCCCCGGGGACGAAGAGCTTCAATCTTTTCAAGTATCTTCTCCCGGCTCATCTTTCCTATGGGCGCGATCAGTTCAACACTCCTGTCATCACATCCTGATTTTCCATAAATAACAAGACCCACACGCATAGACCCGGGAAGTACGCTGATATACTTTTTAAGTATTTTCTTTGCAACATTCATCCTCGAATCACCGGCCATCCGTGATTTCATACTGCCCGATGTATCAAGTATAATTAGAACATTATCGGGTCTTCCGATTTTTACAAGATCTGTTTTGATTACTCCACATTTTCCCCCTTTTGAACTCTTCACAAGGGCTTCATTGACCCGGGGATTATAGCCGGTATTTTTTTCAAGATCATCGGGAAAACCGTCATGATCAACGTCTTTCATATAAGGACCATCTGCACCGCTTAAACTGAGTGAGATCAGAATAAGAAAGAGAAAAGAAAAAAATGATTTAAGAATAAAACCATAGAGCTGTCTCATATCTGCTACTCCTTTTATAAAATTACCCGTACAAGACACACTACTATACCAGAATTATTCTGCTGTCAATTATTTTGAAAAAATAAAGCAACAACTCACATATCTGAGCAGTTAAAAACCAAAAACCTCACTTTCGGTCAAAATATGAAAAAGAACAAATTAATATTGACAATATCAGGCATTGCTTGAATTGATAAAAAATAAACAGATATGCTGTTTTTTTTACTTACTGCCAAACAATTTATTAAATTAATTAACTGATAGTTCAATTAAAGGAGAAAGACTCTGGAAAAACAAAAGATAAAACTGAGAAACCTCGACCTGAGAGACGGTCACCAGTCATATTTTGCTACAAGGATGAGAAATGAACAGATAGAAGAGGTGCTTCCCCTTCATCTTGACGCCAACTACTTTGGACTTGAAGTCTGGGGAGGAGCAACACTTGATTCATGCATGAGATTTCTCAACACCGACCCCTGGAAAAGACTGGAACGAATCACAGAAATTACAGAGAAGCGAACACACCTGACAGCCCTTGCCCGGGGTATTAACCTTTTCGGTTACAATCCCTATCCCGATGAAGTTGTTTACCAGTTCAACAAGCTGGCAGTTGAATCGGGGATTACAATAATGCGTATTTTTGACGCTCTTAATGACCTCAACAATCTCAAAGTGACAATTAAAGCCGTGAAAGAGTCGGGAGGAATGGCAGATTGCGCAATGTGCTATACTACCAATCCCGTTTTCACCACCGGAGAAAAATTCAGACACCTCCTGAAAAAGGGGAGCTTCCCAAAGGAGATCTACAATGTTGATTACTTTGTGGAGAAGGCTGTCAGTATAGAAGAGATGGGGGCTGATATTATTACAATCAAGGATATGGCCGGCCTCATTGATCCGAAGATGGCTTATCATTTTATAAAAAAAGTTAAACAGAAAGTCAAGGTCCCGGTTAACCTCCATTCACACTGTACACCCGGTTACGCGCTTACCTGTCATATCGCGGCAATGGCTGCCGGGGTTGATATTCTCGACGTGGTCTCATACCCTTTTTCCGGGGGGCCATCGCACCCGGCAGTTGAGATCGTCTGTGAAATCGCCGAGAAGATGGGAATTGATACAGGGGTAAACAGGGAGGTCTTCCCCGAAATAAGGAAAAAACTTGAAAAAATAAGGATTGAACTTGCGCCATTCGATAACTATAAAGATATCAGGTTTGAATTTAACGGAGAATTCAACGACCACCAGCATGAGCTCATGGAGGAAGCAATCAAACAGATAAGGGCGGAAGATTTTGAAAGCGCCACCAGGACCGTTCACAAACTGGAAGCATCCCTCAGCCTTCCCGCGCCCAATGAGCCGGTAAGGCTTGCACAGATACCGGGAGGAATGTACTCCAATATGGTCACACAGCTCAAGGAGCTGAATATCTCGCACCTTTTTGAAGATGTCCTTAAAGAAGTTCCCCGGGTCAGGATTAATGCGGGAACGGTCCCCCTGGTTACCCCCACAAGCCAGATAGTGGGTGTACAGGCAGTCAAGAATGTTCTCTTGAAGAACCAGGAAGAAGAGGAGTATTCAAGCTGCACCGACCAGTATATAAAACTGGTAAGGGGCGAATACGGGCAAACCCCTGCGCCTATTGACCCGCAATTCAGGGAAAAAATAACCGGATCCAGCGAAGAGAAAAGATTTGATACATCCACCTGGCAGCATACTGAGGCTCCCGAAGGACACGTGAAAGATATCAAGGACCAGATGCTCCTCGACCTTTTCCCTGCAGTGGCCCTGAAATTTCTCAAGGACAGGGAGGAATCGGAGATAAGAAATCAGTCCGAGGTGCAGAAAAACCGGGAATATGAGAGGCTCGCAACAGCTGTTTCAGGGAATTACCTGGAGTAGATCTTCCCTCAGATATCACCCAGTCTGGTATCACCATGTATCTTGAAAACATCCCCGTCACGGCTCACCTTGAGGTCCCGGTGAGGAAAGGCCTTTAGAAGTTCTTCACGGGTCTTCTTTATTGCGTCAGAGACAATCTCTTTCCGTTCTTCGGGGGGGACTTTTTCCAGTGTGGAGATAACAACTTCTATTACATAGCCGCGGCCTAATTCCGATCCGTAACCGGGACTGAATGACGCTCCGATATTGAAAAGTCCGTCCAGGGCCCCATAGGCTGCTTTGCCCCTTGCCGGCCGGTTGGGATGACGTTTAAACCGGTCCCCGTAATTATCTTCAAGATAAGCGTCAACCTTCTCAAAGACATTAAAAAGCCGGTCGTCCCATTCCTGTGTTTTCGGATGTTTTACTGTCATGGTATTTTCCTGTGTGAGTAAGAATAATTTTAACGGGGACAGTTACAAGAATAATTTTTTTTAAAAATGAGGTGCCGATTAATACCCTTTTTAAAATACTTCTTGCATTAAATCTTTCACCTTTTTAAACTCCATTCATAATTTGGAGTATCAGGATCGAGATATACTCTATAAGGTTATACGAAAAAGAAAAAGTAACAAAACACCTTCCTTTCCCCTCATATTAAACATTAATAATTTGAAAAGGGGGACCGGTCATTATAATTATATTTGGAGGACAACATGCCAGATCTATCAGAAAAAATAAAAGAGAATCTCGATGATGATGGGAAAATCAAGTGCAGCAGTGCGTTTAAAATTGCCGACGAGGAGGGTGTCAGCCCCGGTATGGTGGGAAAGGAGATAAACAGGTTAAAAATTAAGATCAAGGGATGCCAGCTGGGATGTTTTAAATAGACGAATTAAATGAAAAATTTTTTCAGGGACTATATCAACAGGCTGAATACCGGCATGAGGGTTAAGTATGTACCGGCGAGAGAATACGAAGAAATTCAGGTACAAAAAGACAAACCGGTTATTATAAATATTGTTCTTTTCCTTATTACATTCATCACCACCTCTCTTGCCGGCGCCAGTTCGGGAAATACAATCCCCGAGTATATTATAAGCGGGCTCCCCTATTCCCTGACAATTATTACAATACTTCTCACCCATGAATTCGGACACTATTTTGCGGCCAGGTATTTCGGGGTGAGAGCGACCCTTCCTTATTTCATCCCCTTCCCATCCATGATCGGGACCATGGGTGCTGTTATCAAAGTAAAGTCACCCATCCCGGACAAGCGGGCCCTCTTTTATATCGGTGCCATGGGGCCGCTGGCAGGATTTATCGTGAGCCTCATTTCCGTTATCGTCGGGATCTCTCTTTCCAAGGTTAGTGCCCTTCCCCCGGGGGGAGGAAATGTCCCCATCCCCATATTCGGAGACTCAATCCTTTTTGCATTGATCGTAAAGATCATCCATGGACCAATACCTGAAGGAAAGGATATTTTTCTCTCTCCCTATGCCTGGGCCGGCTGGATAGGCTTCCTTGTCACAAGCATTAACCTCATGCCCGTGGGCCAGCTTGACGGCAGTCATATTCTCTACGCGCTTATCGGGGAAAAGCAGAAGATCTTCGGGTGGGGTGTGCTTGCGGGCCTTGTCGTACTTTCGTTTTTCTGGTATGGATGGATTCTCTGGATCTTTATTATTCTGTTCTTCCTCATGGTCGCCCATCCAACCGTTGCCCGGGGAAGGGAGCTTTCTCTCTTTGAAAAAGGGATCGGCTGGTTCTGTATGGCGATCTTTATTCTTACTTTTATCCCGGTACCCGTGGAGATTCTTTAACAGGAAGCTTAAAGAGAATTCTCATTCATGAGAAGTTTCATGGCACCTCTCAGGTTATCTATCTCATTCCTGAGTACTTCAAAGGCTGCACCTGCCTTCTCAAGTTCATCATTTTTGCCGATTTTTTCGAGGTCAAAAGCGGCATCATAGGCCTTCTGCGCGGAGAAATTCGAAACAGATCCCTTTATTGTATGCGCGGATTTTCTCAACTGGTTAGAGTCTGATGACTCTATGGAGTTCTGAATTTTCTGCATCAGGGAAACAGAATCTTCCATAAAGAGTTCAGCCAGTTCTTTGAAGAGTTCAATATCTCCATCCAGGCGCTCAGACAGGTCTTTCCTGTTGATGAAATCATCAATATTCATCTGTTCCTCCGGCTTGTAATGGGATCAATAACTTTTACAGAAAATAAAACCGGATACAAATAAAGTCAAACAGTTTTTCGTCTTAGAAAGTATAAAGGATGTCGTGGTATTTTGATTCAAATATGTGAAAACCGTCTCTCTCTTCGGTCAGTTCCTCCAGTCTCTCAACCAGCATCTCCGCCGGGACCTTTTCCAGCTTCAGAAAGTACCGGTAATAGGATGCTCCCTCATCCAGGCTGGCAAAGCGTGTTATCCTCTCCTGGTAAACATCCTCTTTCGCAAAATCGATATCTCTCGATTGAAAAAAATCTTCGACCAGTTTAATATAATCGGTTGTGATCGCACCTTTTTTAAATGTACTCTTTATTTTCCCCGTAAGTGTTTGCGTACCCGGTTTTTTTACCGCAAGGACCCTTCTTTCGGAGAAAGTGATCATATTTTCCAGGCCCTTTACAGGGTCCTTCATGGGATAGAGTGCATGAATGCATATGGATGCGTCCTGAGGCTCCCCGGACCAGTCTTCCCAGCAGGTGTTGTATATTTTTATTTTTCCCGCAACAGGGTCCCCTGTCTTCTTTTTCATCAGGCCTGACATCTCTGCGGAGGGTTCAACCGCGTGGACCCGGTAACCCCGCTCCGCCAGGGGAATCGCGAAAAATCCCGAACCGGAACCTATATCAATAACGCTCCCGGCTCCTTCAAGTTTCCCGAGCACCGCTGTAAGTAGATTACCCGGATAGCCTTCATCAATGAGACGTTTGTCATATTCCCCGGCAAATCTCTTTTCATTAAATCTCATCGTATTCTCACAAGCCAGTTGAGGATACCCTTCCTGAGGTCTATTGCGGCTTCGGGACAGATCTCCATGCAGCAGTAACACCTGATGCATTTATCGTAATCGAAGCGGGGGACCCTTTTCCCTTTCCCGCTGAAGGGGGATATTGCTTCCGCAGGGCATATTTTTTTGCACTGGTAACAGAGGGTGCACCTTTTTTCACCGGGGACCGGTTTATTGGTGGTAAGATTGCGGATAAAAGAGGGTGAGACGGATAGTGACAGCATGTTGGATTGGGAACTCGCCGAGCCGGGGTTAAACTTGATCTCGCCGAAACTCTCAATCCCTTCTCCTCTCAGGTCAATGTTCTCATAGCCTGATGTCCCGATCCCCCGTTCACTCCCTATTTTTGTGGTGAAAATATTTTCCCGGTCAAGTTTAACAATATCCGCCGCCACAAAGTCAAGGGCAACAGGATCACCGGAGATTATCAGCGCGCCGATATGTTTCGGGTCCCCTCCCGATCCGGGACCTTCTCCCTCCATCCCCTCTATGGCGTCCATGATATGGATTATCCCTTCAAGCCTCTTCAGTCCGTTTTTCAGAACCGCGTAGAGGTCAACGAGCATACCGGAAAATGTTTCCCTGCTGCTTGCCTTGAGATGCCATTCGGCTTTTTTCAGGCCCGGGATGGTCCCGAACAGATTTTTGACCGCCCCTGTATAGGAAACAAGAGAGTGTGTCTTCAGTTTCGGGATGTTTATCAGAAGGTCAATATCAAGAAGGGCCCGGGAAACGTGGAAGGATTTGTATTCGTTCCCCGCATCACTTTTCAGAATAGTTGTTTCCCTGACGTCGGCAACCGGGACTTTCTCACTTTCAATGACCTCACTGTACCCTGTTCCGGCAATGACCTTTTCCAGGGGGATAAAGGCCGGGTTTTCTATGAGGAGAGGTTTACCGCCGTTCTCCTTTACGATCCGGACAACCGCCCTGAAGACTTCAGGGTGGGTCACAATGCACTTATCGGGGTGGGCTGAGGTGAGGAGGTTCGGCTTCAGCCCCACATGTTTATTTCTTAAAACCCGGAGATCGATACCTGCTAACAAAAGCCCTTCTTTCAGGGTCTCCTCTATTACTTCCGGATTATATGTGTGACATTTCAGGAGGGCTACCGGGGTCATTATCATCAGCCTGGATTCATGGATCAGTGAAGGGTTTCCTTGCCTTCGGGAAAATAGTTTTTCCTCGCCCATTCAAGTTTTTTCTTCTCTTCGTCACTCAGGGAACTCATCCCGTTTTTGGCGATCTTGGCAAGAAGTTCGTCTATGATCTTTTTGGCCTTTATCCGTGTTTCAATCTCCTGTTTTTTCTTCTTAAGCCGGGCAGATTTCAGCGCCTGTCCCATAAAACCGCCCTTCTTTACGGAACCCGCTGATTTCCTTGTATAAAAAATATAGATCAGACCCGAGATAATCCCGCCCAGGTGGCCTATGTGGCTGATATTGCTCCCGGTCCCCGTGGCGCTGGAGAGTGTTCCGAAAAACTCAATAAGACCAAACCCCAAAACAAGATATTTTATTTTTATGGGAATAATAAAGTAGAGAAGCACTTCCCTGTTGGGCCATGTTATCCCGTAAGCAAAAAGAACAGCATAGATGGCTCCCGATGCACCCAGTGTCACAGGACTTACATTGTATTTTGAGAACACAAAAAAGTTCATTAACATGATAAAAAAACCGGCGCCTGTACCGCAATAGAGATAGTACTTAATAAATGAGCGGGTCCCCCAGTGCTGTTCAAGCTCCCCCGCGAACATCCAGAGTCCCAGGAGGTTAAAGAGAATGTGCATCCAGCCCCCATGGAGGAACATATAGGTAAAGACCTGCCATATCTTGAACTGGTCAAAGAACCCGATGTGGCTCAGGCCGAACACCTCTTCAAGAGTACCGGGTGAAATTACTCCCGCAATCTGCTGAAAAAGGAATATTGCCCCGTTGATGATCATCAGTTTTTTTACGCCCGGCGTCAGGGGGCCGCCAATTCTTATGTTTACATTCTGTCCGTACATTCTTCAGTTCCTGTTATTGTCATCGGATAATTGGGTTCGTATTTTATTAAATTCATCGTAGTTATCGCAGAAGATCTCAAATATCTCCGGATCAAACCTGTAATCTTCCTTTTTCATGATAGCGAAAGACTTTTCTGGAGAATAAGCCTCCTTGTACGGCCGTTTTGATGTGAGTGCGTCATAGATATCCGCGATTGCCACAATGCGGGCAGAGAGCGGGATCTCTGTCCCGGCGAGGCCGGTGGGGTAGCCTTTCCCGTCCCATCTCTCATGGTGATAAAGCGTAATCTCCAGGGCCATATTCAGGAAGGAGTCTTCTCCCAGGTCTTTGGATGCCATCTTCAACGATTCATATCCGATTGTGGTATGTTTTTTCATGATCTGGAATTCGTGGTCGGAGAGAAACCCGTCTTTCAGGAGAATAACATCCGGAATACCCACTTTTCCAATGTCATGAAGGATTGATGAATCGTAGAGGTCTCTCAGGTACTGGTTTGTGATCTCCGAATGGTTCCCGATATATTTCAGCATCTGTGCCAGGAGAACAGAGTAGCTTCTCATCCGGTCAAGGTGGTTTCCTGTCTCCGGGTCCCTGGTCTCTGCCAGTCTGCTCAGGGCAAAAATCGTGGTTTTCTGTGTTTTGATGACCTGCCGTGATCTCAATTCAACAAGGTCCTCAAGATTTTTTGAATGCTGTTCGATTTCGTAAAGGAGTTCTCCCCTCTGGATGCTCAGAGATATCTGCCCCACAATAGATTTGAGAAACGTAATGTGGCTTTCCTGGAAAGCATCGATATGCTCCGAGGAAAATATCAGGAATCCCCGGGTCTGGTTATTGACGATCAGGGGAAGGACAAGGGATGAATTCATTCCCTCTTCCACGAGAAGTTCGGTACAATTTGATTTGGGGTGTTTGACAAGATATTCATTCATATTGTTAATTTTCAGAACATCCCTCCCCTCTGCGGAGTTCCTGAGGGGAGAATCGTTCATATTAAATGAATCACCCTCCCGGAGAAGAACACCCCTGTCTGAAGCAACAAGCTTAACGGAGACGAGATTGATATCACTGTTCAACGTTGTCAGAGTCAGCCTGTTAAAGGGAATGACCCTTCTCAGAATAATATTTAAAGTGTGGAATATATCTTCTGTGTTTTTACCCCTGTTGAGCATTGATATAATTTCATTGATCTGTTTGAGCTGTTCAACATACCTGTCCCTTTCATCACTGATCCTCTTTTTTTCCAGCGCCCTGTCTATTGAGTGTTCCAGTATTGTAAAATCGGTAATGGGCTTGGTCAGGAAGTCATAGGCGCCTGTTTTCAACGCCACAATGATATCGTCATTGGTCCCGTATCCGGTCAGGACAATTTTTGGAATATCCGGATACTGCTCCGACATCATCTTCAGGAGCTCTCTCCCTCCCATTTTAGGCATTCTGAGGTCCGTGAGCACAAGGTTGTAGTCGTTGCTGCTGAGAAGGTCCAGAGCGCTCTGACCGTCATTGGCCGTATCAATGATATAGTTTTTCTTATCCAGAAATTTCTTTAACAGCTTTCTGATAGGTTCCTCATCATCAACTATGAGAAGCCGGGGAGGAATGACATTTTCAGTTTTTACGTCAAGTTCTAACATTGAATTTTTATTCAAGATTGATTTTATCCAAGGACTGAATTTTTTTTAGATGAAGAAATCTAAGTTCTCTATATACAATACATGTTTTACTATATGGGAACTTCAATAAATGAGTTTTTATAATGTTCCTTTCCGGGTACTCAATAAGAAAAAACATTACACTATTTATAGTACCCATAGTGTATTATGAATAATGTATAAAAAATATTCATAATATTCTATTATTTTATTCAAAAAAAGAGTCAAGAGATTATTTTTTTTCGTGAAAAACCCTGCTCCAATGAAAAATCCTGGTAATGACTCAGCCCTATGCCAAAAAAAAATTAATCTGTTTTTGATCCCCTGAAGATGAGCTCTGTTCGCCCTATTTTTATAATATCCCAATCATAGAGAGGCTTTGGCCTGAGAAGTTTGTTCCCGTTGAGAAATGTCCCGTTTTCAGATACCAGGTCGTAAAGATAAAAATTTTCATTTGTTGCCTTTATTTTTGCGTGTTTCAATGAAACAGCATCATCATTGATTACAATACTTGCCTCTTCACTTCTTCCCAGAATTACTTCGTTGAAATAGATGGGCATCCTGCTTCCGGTTTCCGGACCGATTTTCTCAACAAGCCACGCATCGGTATAGTGGAACTCCGGGTTATCCGAAAGAAGAACGCCCCCCGGCTCATCAGGACTTTCTTCATCTTGCAGTTTCCCGGTAAGAGGTTTTATTTTCGGCATCCGGGTATCGTTCCTGGAGAGTTCATTCAGACTGCTTTTTCCCTTTTTGAAGAAATAGACAAGAATGACGATGATAAGAACTATCAGAAAAATTATGACCGAGAGGAGAATGAGTACCGGTCTGCCTGCTGATATTTCCAGGAATGATTTTTCCATCTTGAATTCCGCTTTATGGCTGTCCCTTAACCTGCCATATTTCAGTTTAACCTCAACGGAATGGTCCTTCCCGTCCTTTTGAAGTGAAGATATGTATTTAATAATATATCTTTTTTTTATAAATGAGAGAACGGTTTTATAGATTCCGGCGATTTTGTCACTATCGCTGCTATAAACAAGCCGCCCTCCCGTGAGTTTTGATATTCTTGCAAGTTTCCTGGTATTCCTTGATGTCTTAAGGCATATGAAATATACGGGAAGCCCCGAACTTTTTGCCATCTTTATGATATCGTCTTCCGTGACACTGCTTCCTTCATCTTTTCCGTCAGTAAAAACAATAACAGCCTTCCTTTTCCCCTTTATACTTTCCAGAACCTCCAGAGAATCAAAAATTGAATTGTAGAGAAGGGTCCTGGTTCCGTGTCTCGTGATTCCCTTTATCCTTTCAATGACCTTATTTTTATCCGTGGTAAAGCTGCTGATGAGTTTTACTTCGTCATTGAACCGGTAGACAGCAAGCCTGTCCCCGGACCCGGTACTGTTGACGATTTTCAAGGCATCTGTTTTTATCCTGGCGAGAAAGTTCCTGCTTATACTCCTGCTTGAATCTATTGAAAAAACCAGGTAGAGGATATCATCGCTGTTCTTAATCCTCTCTACCTTCAACTGGTTGACAATCCTGAATCCATCTTCGTAAAGCAGAATATTCTCTTCGTTTATCTCCGCGGGGCTTTCACCTTTTTTGTCAGAGATTGAGACTTCCAGCTGAATCATTGGAAAGAGTGAAACGGGATCGATATTCTTTATGGATAGATACGGCTCCCCGTATGCAGAAACAGTAATGAGAAAAGAAAAAGCAGCGGATAAGATTAATTTCATAACGTCACTATTGCTCCCTGTCAAAGGAATCGTTTCTTACGGCATTATCCTTCATTATATTATCGGTAATCAAGGAAAATTTGTATATTTTAATCATTTCCCTTAATAATTCCCCCCATCCCCCTGAGAGGACGTAAGATCTTGACAATAACTTCTTATGCCCCCTCAGGGGGTTAGGAGGTCTTCGTGGAAATGGTGCATTCGCGATTCAATTTTATCTTTTTTTGCTTCATATAAATCTGTGCTTAAAGAAGGCCGGTGAGTTCGTTGTGGATCTTCCCGTTTGAAGCTGCGATCTCGGGAAATTCAGGGTCAAAACTCTCTCCATTGTATCTGCTTACCCTGCCCCCTGCTTCTTCCACCAGGAGACTCCCGGCCGCCATATCCCAGGGGCGAAGCAGAGGCTCCCAGTATCCGTCAAACCTTCCGCATGAGACATAGCAGAGGTCAAGGGCGGCAGAACCCAGTCGCCTGATCCCCTGAACAACCGGCATAATCCTGTTGAACTGTTGAAGGTTGTTCTTTGCGCTGGTCTCCCTGTCGTAGGGAAAACCGGTGGCCACAATTGAGATCCCCAGTTCGCCTGTCCCGGATACGGAGATTTTTTCCCCGTTGAGTGTTGATCCCGACCCGTATGCGGCCCTGAAAAGCTCATTGTGAAAGGGGTCATAGACAACACCCGCGATGACCCTCCCCAGATCTATGGAGAAAACCCCGATTGAGATGCAGAAGTAGGGGATGCCGTGGGCAAAGTTATTTGTTGCATCCAGGGGATCAACATACCAGGTATAGTCTTTTCCCGAATCGTGCCTGCTCCCCTCTTCGGCAATGACTGTGTGATCGGGGAATTTCTTTCTTATACTGTTATAGAGGAACTCTTCAGATTCCCTGTCTATGTTGGTGACCAGGTCTGTTCTGCTCTTGTATGAAACTTCAGTGTTCCGGGAACGAAAACCACCGAGAAGGATCTTTCCCGCTTCATATGCAATCTCACTTGAGAAACTGGCAATTGTATCATGCATTGATTAAAAGACAACTCCTCCGCCGATGATCAGGTTGAACTCGTGGTGGTCGGTATCGGGATCTGCCATTTCGATGAGAAGTTTCTGGTAAAGGAAGACATTTTTATGTATTCTCTCATCAACCCTCAATGTAAACTGCTGGCTTGAGGCATAGTATCCGGACATGGGATCACCCTTGAGCCATTTTTTGCTGTTGAAGCCGAAATAACTCTGGCCGTTTGGCTTCCGGGTATATGGATTGTCATTATTAAGATCAAGAAGATATATGACCTGTTTCAATTCAAGAGAAAACGCTATGTTGACCTTTCTCGGGTCACTTGTCATCTTTCCCAGCGAGACCCCGAGGCCTATCTCATAGACGCCCCAGTAATCAGAAACCTCCTGAGTGTGATAGAAAAAGTAGTAATCCCTTGCGGATATCAGGGAGTAATACCGCAAATCCGAGCTCACATTGTAGATATAATCCATCCGGTAATAGGCAGTATCAAAAGTGACTTTTGATTGAGATGATCCGTCATAGGGGAGAAGCCTCGGATAGAGGGAGAACTTCATTTCGGCCTTCTTCTTCTTGTAGCCAAAGAGGATACCGGTCTTATAGTCCCACATAACCTTCTCCCCTAAACCCTGGGTCTGGTATGCAAAATCGCCCTTGTAGTGGTTAAACATAAAACCTACTCCAAGCTTAAAGCCTCCAAGCAGGTAGAGGACCTCAATTCTCTCGGAAGATGTTGTAACATTGGGAGATACTGCACCGAGATAGGGATTTTCCACTATAAGACCAAATTCCCATATGGGCAGGGGAGTGAACCGAACAAAGAACCTGTTAGGAAGATTTATGAGAAAACCTTTATCCGATTCGTAGTTATAGCCCTTATCCCCCCTGAAATACCAGCCGTTCCTTATCATAATATCATAACTTGCATAGAAAATCTGTTTCTCTTTGATCATCTTCTCCTGTTCTTTTCTCAGTTCCTCTTCTTTCTTCTTCTTATCCTCCAGAGCGCGTTTCTTTTCAGCGGCGAGCTTATCCTGCTGCTGTTTAAGCCTTTTAATATATGCATCGGGAAGCCACTCTTTAACGCTCTTGTTTTCCGGGTCAAATTTCAGTACCTGCTCACCCACTCTTACCGCGTTGATATAGTCTTTCGATTTGTAGTAGAGATAACCCAGCTTCTCACCGCTGAGAATGAGCTTCGGGTATCGCCTGAGGGCTTCTTCGTAATTTTTCATGGCTTTTTTCTTTTCACCCATAAGTTCCTGGGTCCACGCCCTGTTGTGATACGCTTCCGCGGAGGACTTGTCGTACTTTTCAATAGCCCTGTCAAACTCCTTGAGGGCTTCTTTGTACATTTTCTTCTTTCCCAGGAGGATGCCATGTCTGTTAATAGAATCAGCCGTTGCCCCGTGGAGCCTTCCCAGGATCGGCTGGAAGGACAGAAGTAATGAAAAAAGTATGAATAGTGTTATAAGCTGTCTCATTAATAAATCCGGTGCCGGTATATTTAGTGTAATAATTATACCGTTTCAATATAGAAAAAAGCAATAAATAATTAAAGGAGAAAACACTTACTATTGAAATTAATATACTATTCAGCTGAGTAAACCGGTAATTTCATACATTTATTTAAACAGTAGATATCCATAATTATAAATTACCTGTTCCCCTCGATACAATTTGCCGCTCTTTATAAAGAGCATAAAGCACTGTATTAATAAAGCGGCAAATTACTCGGGGAACACAACTAGTGTTGAGCCCGCATGATTTTGTAGCAAATCATGCAGTCGAAGTACAGGTGCTCATCGAGTGATCCTGCATATTGAGATCCCCGTTTACGGTAAACTATTAGCAGGATCGTATCGAGATGAGCCACGCTTCGCTCGCTATGACAGAAATCTTAAAATTATTTTTAACCATTGGTATGACTCATTACAAATTTCTATTGATAAAAATTGGTAAAATGACTATAAGGACTTTACTTATTTTAAAACCGGGGGATTGTATGAGCAGCAAAAGTGAACTCATTGACAGGATCCATGTTAAACAGGGAGATATTACAAAGGAGTCTACCGATGTCATTGTAAACGCGGCAAACCCTTCCCTTCTGGGAGGCGGGGGTGTGGATGGTGCAATTCACAGGGCGGCAGGCCCCGGACTTCTTGAAGAATGCAGACCGCTGGGAGGATGCAATTTCGGAGAAGCAAGGATAACAGGCGGACATAAGCTCAGTGCAAAATATGTTATTCATACACCGGGGCCAATCTACCGTGACGGTCAGAGTGGTGAGAAGGAAATCCTCACAAACTCATACCGAAACTCCCTGTGCCTTGCAATGGAGAAAGGGCTCAAATCAATTTCTTTCCCGGCAATATCAACGGGGGTTTATAACTATCCCCGGGAAGAGGCTTGCAGTGTTGCCGTTGAGACGGTACTTGAGTTCATGGAGAACAATAACTATCCCCTTGATGTTTACTTTGTTCTCTTTGACAGCGGGAGTTATAAAATCTATACTGAATATATTAAGAGTATTAAGAAGTAAGAGAGCCCCCCATCCCCCTGAGGGGGCGTAAGATTTCATGCCTGAACTTTCTTGTGCCCCCTTTGGGGGTTAGGGGGATAAAAGGAAAAGAAAATCCATAAAAGGACTGATATAATGAACTATCTGGACCAACTGAAGATCACATCTGATAAATACAAAAGTATCGTTTGCATGGGAATGGACCCTGTTCTTGACGAAATCCCCTTAGAGGGAGACACCGGGGAGAGGATATTCCGCTTTTATGAAAATATTCTCAACGAAATCATCAAAAAGAAGACATTTCCCGCTTCGGTAAAACCGAACTACGCATTTTATGCCCAGTATGGCCTTGAAGGTATCGAGACCCTCAAGAGGCTCATTGATCTCTACAGGAATGAGGGGATACCGGTCATTCTTGATGTGAAGAGGGGAGATATCGGAAAAACCGCACGGGCTTACGCCTCGGAGGCATTCGATTTCTTCATGACCGATGCCGTTACGCTCTCTCCCTATATGGGCCGAGATTCTATCAGCCCGTTTACCGACTCATATCCTGAAAAAGGCTGCTATATCCTTACAAAGACATCAAACAATTCATCGGGGGACCTCCAGGATATTGAGTACAGGGAAGCACCCCTCTATATGCATGTGGCGGATATGGTCCTGAAGTGGTATAAACCCGGTGTGGGTTCCGTTATCGGGGCCACCTACCCGGAACAGCTGAAGGAGCTGTGGGACAAATTCAGCAATTCGGGGAATGAGGTCCCTCTTCTCATTCCCGGTATCGGGTCCCAGGGGGGGGACCTCAAATCTGTCATTGAAATACTGAAAAGTTCCGGCGATATCAGGATCCACAGAATAAATTCTTCCAGCGGCATTAACTATGCGTATAAACGGTTCCCCGGGACCTGCTACAAAGAGGCGGCCGTGAAGGCCATAGCCTGGTTAAACGATGAAATTGAGGGATATATCTCAGGTTAGGGGCTTCTTCTCTTTTATTGTATTTTTCAATTCAACGATCCTTTCCCGGACGAGTTCCCTGAGCTCTTCCACAGAGAGGTTTTTGAAGCTTTGGTAAGGGATCGGCTCGCCAAAGATGATACGGGCTTCTCCCGGGTTAATAAGCCAGCTGTTTTTGCTTTTGAATTCATAGAGTCCGCTCATGGCAAAGGGGAGAATATCGGTTCTGGCTTCCAGTGCAAGGTAGAACGGGCCCTTCTTGAACTCCTTTATATCACCGGTTATGGTCCTCCCCCCCTCCGGAAGAACCACCAGAGATACGTTTTTTTTGATGATATTTCGGGCTTTCTCAAGACTCTTTATTGCTTCCTTGAGGTTTTTTCGCATTATGGGAATATTCCCCCATTTTTTTGTGATATAACCCCACAGGGGGATCTTGAAGTGGCCGGCAGCTTCAACGGCAATAATTCTCATAGGAATTGCAATGGGGACGGCAAAGACATCAAAGAGGCTCTCATGGTTTCCCATTATGAGGTAGTTCTTCTCCCTGTCAAAATTTTCATACCCGGAGACAAGAAGCTTTAATCTTACAAGAAAAAGCATGACCTTAAAGAACTTCCTGACTATCTGGTATACCCGGTCAGGATCTCCCGTAATGATCAGGAATGATAATACCGGAAAAATCAGGAGGAAGTAGAGTGTCCCCGCAGTCCAGAGAAGTATCGATTTTATTATCTTCAACAGAGATACCTCACATGTTTCGGAAGAATGTCCACCTCTGTGGGGGTTGTGCCGCTCAATTCACCATCGGGGAGAAGTTGTTTTGAAGGGGTCGTCCTGACCTTTACTTTTTTGCATCGGATATATTCTATGGCAGGATGAGAAAGGTGTGTTCCTTTGAAGATCTTCGGGAAGGTCTTGATCAGGCTCCATCTGGACAGTTCTGAGAGAACAACAAGGTCCATATAGCCGTCATCAATCTCCGATCCGGGAGACATGAGCATTGTACCTCCGGTATACCGGGAATTGCAGATCTCTACGAAGCAGTTTTTCCCGGTATATTTTTTCCCGTCTATCTCCATCTCCAGCCGGTGAAACCTGAGACCGAGAGTCCTGTGAAGCACCCCCAGAACATAGCTCAGGTCTCCAAGCCATTTGAAGGAAGCGGCTGTTTTTGCAGCATCTGTGACAAATCCGAATCCCATGAGATTGACAAAATAATAGTCCTCTCCCTCCTGTGTGTATCTGCAGACATCAACATCTCGCGTCCTTTTCTTTATAAGAGATGAGATCCCATCTTCGGTTGTAAAGATATCCAGGTCACGCGCGAATGAATTCCCCCTTCCTACGGGTATTATTCCAAGCGGGGGGATATCCTTAATATTGTGGTTTTTAATAAGACCGTTAAGGACTTCATAATTTGTTCCGTCACCACCCAGGGATACAATAGCATTGTATTCCCGGATTTCACTTTTCTTAACAATCTCATATGCATGGCCGGGATACTCAGTTATCCTGAGGTAGTAGCTGATACCCGACTCCCTGAGTCTTTTTTCCACAAGGGGAATGGTCCTTTTTCCTTTTTTCCCCGCAGAATAGGGGTTGGCTATGAGAAGAATTTTCTTTTTTGATGACATCATCATATAGTGACAAACACGACTTTTTTGTAAAGAGTAAAAAGTCATTACAGGGGCTAATACTGCACTTCTGGGTCAATAAATACAGAGCAATTAAAATAGTAGCTTCCCAAACTTAGTATATGAATAATTATATTCATTAAAAATAACTGAGATGTCCCCGCCGCCTTCGGAGGCGGGGACATCTTGTTGATATTTTAGTAATCAAGATTAATTATAGCCATATGGCTAATTCAAATTAATTATTATTGCTTGAAAAATATTTAATGTTTATATTTTCTGATGGGAGTTACTGAATATCTATCAAGATACACGAATACAGGTATTAATATATGCAGATGGATTATCTCAACAGGGTCTGGAAGATCCTTGCAATCGATGACAGCAGGTTAAGCAGGGCAGTAATCAAAAACGCCCTCTCACAGCTCAATTTTATTGTTGATGAAGCAACAGACGGGCAGGAAGGCCTTGAGGCGATGAAAAAGGAGAATTATGATCTTGTTCTTGTTGATATAATCATGCCGAACCTTGACGGTTTTGGATTTCTCTCCCGGGTCAAAGAACATACCGGGGAGAATTTTATACCTGTCATCCTCATGACCGGTACCGATGACCTCAACTCGAAGATAAAAGGCCTCAGGATCGGGGCAGATGATTTTCTGCTGAAACCCCTCAATGAAAAGGAACTTGTGGCCAGGGTCCTCTCCCTCCTCAGGCTCAAATGGACCCATGATGAGTTGTACCGTAAAAACATGCAGATCAAGAAGGAGATGGAGCTTGCAAAGAGGGTCCAGCAATATATCATACCAAAAGACTTTTCGCATATAGAATATCCGGTTGTCAGCGGCAGGTATCTCCCCATAGAGGATATCGGGGGAGATTTTTTTGACTGCTACCAGCTGCCTGACGATAAGTACGGTTTTCTCATTGCAGATGTTGTTGGTCACGGGATCCCGGCTGCATTGATCATGACCATGTCAAAGATGATTTTTGATGTCTACTCTGCCGATTATGATGCTCCTGATAAAATGATGGATGTGGTAAACAGGAGCATACGGGGACTTATTCTGGATAACCAGTATGTAACATCCTTTTACATCATTTATGATAACAAAAATAAAAAAATTCACTTTACCAATGCAGGGCATACCAAGGTCCTCTATTACCGGGCATCCAAAAACAGGATGCTGGGTCTCGATTCAAAAGGATTTTTTCTCGGGATATCAGACCAGAACAGCTATGAAGCAAAATCACTTTCAGTGGAAGAGGGAGACAGGCTTTTTCTTTATACTGACGGGATTACAGAAATCAAGAACAGCGAAGATGAAGAGTATGGAGAGAACCGGCTGGCAAAATCCATAATAAAAAATTCCGGAATTCACGGAGATGATTTCTGTAACGCGATTCTCAGTGAAGTGAGTCAATTTACAAATATTGATGAGAGAAATGATGATATCGCGTTCCTGAGCATAGCGTTTTAATTAGCAAAATTCATTTCTTCTTTCTCAGCATGTACTGTTTGCTCCTGCTGGATTTCTGCATTTTATAGAACGAATCCGAACTTCCCGCTGCCTCCGAAGGGGACAACCTGTACCTGTCAAGCTTTGTCCTGTACTCAATGATATTGAGGGCCTGTTTTTTCATTTCCCTGGACTGGTACCTGTTTATCACAGACCTGACCCTGCTGAGGTTTTTATCTATCATCTTTCGCGCACCCTCAACATCTCCCCTGTCAACCATATCCATGGTCTTTTCCATGAGTTCCGACGAACGGAACATTTCAATGTCCCTGACAACCGAAGGATTGCGACTGGCGGCTATGAGTTTTGAATCGGCAGTATGGGAAATCACAATGTTTGATCTCTTTACGACCCTTCTGAAATCGGAGATTGAATCGTCATAGGAGAATACCAACTCTGCAATTTTCAGATTGGATTTTTGGGTTTCGGGGAGGACGATCTCAGCCAGTGCTATCTTTTTCTCCTCGGAAACAATGTCCCCCATCCTGACTTCAGTGTTATTATCTACTGTTTTGTATTTATATCCGAAAACTCTCTTTACCGTTGCCCCGTTAAGCCCCTTTATTTCAATGCGTGCATTCTGTGCTGCCACTGCCAGAAGCCCTGCAAGCTCCCTTGAGAATATTTCAGGGATCTTATCCGATTCATCAATATAATAGTAGTTGGCATTGCCATATTCGGCAATACCGGTAAGCAGTTTTTCATTGAAGTATTTTCCCACACCAAAGGATGAAACAGTTATACTGTCCCGGGATTTTGTCTGGACGATCTTTTCTATCATCCGGGGATCCCTGATCCCCACATTGGCCAGGCCGTCGGATATCAGGAGGACCCTGTTGATGCGGCCACTGCTGTAATTCACTTTTACCTGGTTGTACCCCTCCATAAGGCCTCCGCTCAGGTTAGTGCTTCCGCCGGTTGAGATCTCATCCACCAGTTTGATCAGCCTGTTTTTTTCACTTCCTTTAACGGGGAGCACGGGGACCTTTACCCTGTCGTCATATGTTACAATGGATATGATGTCCTTCTTCCCCAGGTTTTTAATGATGAATTTAATTGCTTTCTTGGCATTGGCGAGCTTGTCCTCCTGTGCCATTGAACCGCTTCTGTCCAGCACAACAGCGATATTGAGTGGGACTCTTTTCTTTTTTCTTTTAACCTCCCGTGCCAGAAAACCCGCCCTGATGTAGAAGGACTTCTCCCCGGAACTGTAGTACCTGTTCTGCTGCATTACCTCCAGGTCGATATAGTTTCCCTTAATAATATCGCTTTCGTTTCCCGGTTCCGGTTCAACCAGTGTAAGGGATGTTCCGGTTATTGCCTTTACAAGCCTCACGGAGAGGATATCCACTGCATCGATAATCTCATCTACAGTTCCGCACCTCTTTTTCTCTGCGGCAAGGATCTTCCCGCTGCCGGTATCTGTTATCCTCACATCTATTCTGAAATTCGCGCCGGTCCTGATAATGGAGCCGGATACAAGCTGTTTTGCCGAAAGGAGCTTGCCTATCTTTGACAGGTCCCCTTCGGTAACGCCGGACATTATCAGACCGCTCTCCTTAAGGATCTTTCTCACCCTGTCTCTTTCAAGAACGGTGATCCTGTCTGACCGGGCCAGGTTTGTTGCAAGGATTTCGGGAACGGCTTCCTTCAGGTAATCGTTTTTGCTCTCTCCCGTGGAATTTTTGAAGTCTATAACGGCAATCACATATTGGCTCTGGGAATAAGTGCCGCCGGAAAAAAGAGAAAAGAGGAGAAGGATGAATACCGGAATGAGGATTTTTGTCCTGTTCATGTCATACCCCGCTGGATTGAATGGTTAATTTATCAGTAAACCATATAGTGAAAAATTACAATATTTTTTTTGGAAATATACATTCTTAAAAAAACAGGGTCGTTTTAATCCCCTCAGCCTCCGGCAGCTCCCGAGATTACAGGAAGTAACCTGTCGGCACAGCGCAAGGAAGGCGCGAAAAAGCCGACCTTTCGCAAAGGGGAGCCCGTTAGACTAACTCTCTTTACTAAACATAATGTTCTGAAATAATGAGCCCCTTTATTAAAGGGGTGGCCGAAGGCCGGGGGATTAAATGTCTTTATATTCATAGTCATTTTTGGAAATCCGAAACTCTCCGGAAAATCCCATCTGCCCGGTGAAAACAAATGAATTATTTCCGTAAAAAACCTCGGTTTTTTCATTTATTGAAAGAATCCGGATATGGGAACCCCCTTCCCTGTTAAGGATCAGGGAAGTAAGCGTTATCGCCTTCTCAAGGGAACTTCCCCTTTTATAGTTAACAACTTCATCGGGCTGGGCATACTGTCCCCGGTAGTAGATGGACCGGTTAGTGAAATCTTTAAGGAGCAGGTAAGATTCTTCCAGGCTTTTCTTTTTGAAGAACTCAAGAGTAACGGGATTTCTCTCCATGGCAGCCTTCAGAAAATAGGGCCACTCCCTGCTTAAGCAGTACCTTCCGGCAAAGAATGAAAGGTCTGCCACAGAGGAACTCTCCCTCATGGATCTCAGGTAATCAATAATCTCTTCTCTCCCCATACCTGTTTCAATTGAGAGCTCTGCACTGTCCCGGTGACTGAAGAGCTTCTCTTCACTATCAGGAAGCCTGGGTATTGTATTTGAAAAAGACGCAAGGTCCTTTAAAAGCTCATCCCGCTCAGGGATATTTTTAAGCTTCTCCCTCCATGTGGCAAGGGATGATTCATTCATACAATAAAAAGGCTTCCTATCCATCTCCTCTTCAAGTATGTTGAGAATATATCTCCCCTCATGAGGGGAGAGGTCGAAGTCATCAGTATGGATGTCCAGGAAGAGCTTTTTCCGGGTATTGTCATCTATCCGGTAGCGGCTTGAATGTTCATATTCATAGAGTTTTTCAGAAGTGATATATAAGTCTTTGCCATCCTGATTAAAGGAGAACTGAAAGTATTTCCTGTACCGGTTGCGGACCCTCAGAAAGTTGATAAAGACTCTGCCGGTGACCCTGGTTTTCAGGAATTTTTGCAGACCGGATGTAAACCTCCCGTACTCACCGCTGTCAATAGTTGCTTCTTTATAGATCTTATGGATAGTACCTGTAATGTGGCTTATGTATGTGATATGTTCATTCTCAAGGGCCCTCCTTGCTTTGCCTGACAGAATTGTCCCGTTATACCACATTCTATTGGTGAGTATCCTCCTGTTGTTTGTGATGACCCCGTTCCCTTTTATCACAAAGTTCTGGGAGTGGAGCGGTGTGGCGATGAGGAATATATCTTTCAGGGGTATTCCCAGAACAATAAAGAGAGCGGCCGCATAAAGGGATGAGAGGGAAACGCACTCCCCCGCTCCCGTGGTAAAATTCTCTTTGTGCCTGAATGCGTCCATTGCCTCAATGGTTTCGGTTTTCCAATAAGGTATAATGTTGCTCGTATACCTGTCCAGCCCGAAGTGTTTTCTTATGTCAATAGTGAAATAGTATTTGTCCCCTTCATATCCGAAGAGGGCGTTAGATTCGCTGATAAGTTCGGGATCAATAATGCCGGTGAATCTCCGGAGTTCCCTTTCCCGGGTGGTGAGGCCCCATGTCTCCAGGTCGAGATTAAAGTGATAGTTGTCCATGATATACTGCTTGAGCCTGTTTATCTTTTTGTTAAAGTTCAGTCTGCTGATGTCCTGGAACCAGGGATCGTCTCTCCATTTCCAGATACGGGGAGACATAATATTTGCCAGTACCAGTGAGTAGAGAAGTTCGGGAAAGATAAATATCTCCATATCGGACAGAGTAAATGCCGATGAATAGAGTTCGCTGTCAAGGTTTGAGGAAGAGGGTGTTGATTTATTCATGGCTATTTAATATCGATTTTATCTCCAAGGTATTTCGGTTTTTCCCCTGTAATGTAGAGATCTATTGCCGCTTTTACTTTGGCAAAAAACTCCCTGAACCTGGTTTTTAAGCCTGATGAGTCTGTAATATCGTCCGCATTGAACCCGACCGCATTGATCCCGAAGTGCCTTGCAATAAAAACGGCCCTCTGGTTATGGAATTTCTGTGAAATGATGGTTATTGATGACTGGTTGAAGATCCTGTGGGACCTCACCACAGAATCCAGGGTCCTGAAACCCGCATAGTCCAGGTATATGATATTTTTGGGGATCCCCCGGTTTACCAGGTCCTGTCTCATCTGTTTTGGCTCATTGTAGAACCTGCTCATATTGTCTCCGCTTGCCAGAATGAAACTGATCTTTCCCGCCCTGTAGAGTTTTGCCGCCGCTTCAATCCTGTAGCTGTAATAGGGGTTGAGGTCGCCCCCCCTCCTGTACTTGCTGGTGCCGAGAACGATCCCTGTCCTGTTATAGGGAAGGGATGAAATATCGTTGTAGAGATGTTTTTTTACACTTGCTGTCATATATGCATTGATTGCATATGAGGCGGCTGCCAGCGCGAAGAGTATAAAAATGAGTATCTTTTTGATTCTTTTTTTTATTTTTCTGACCATTCAAAACCTGTTCACGTTATTCTTTAAAACAAAATATTATCAGACGGCTTCCCCTGTACAGCAGTTTTTTATTGCTAACACCTGTTATGCTATTTATCCCGTCCTGTCTTAAACAGAATATACATGTCAAGGCTGTTGTCGGAGTTATCGTCAACAAAAGCTATGCCGTTATCGAGATAGATATAGATTGCTCCGTTTTTATTTTTTAAAGAAACAAGGTGTTCGTTTCCATAACTGAACAGAATATATTCAAGCCCTTTTTCCAGGTTAATTGAATCGGATGTTATCCTGCGGCTGCTCAGTCCGATAATTGAGCTCACACGGCCCCGGAACGAAAGAAGCACTGTTTCACGGCCGGGAAAGTATATGATCCGGTCAAAAAGTATTCTGTGGGGTGAGTTGACTTTCAGTACGTCGCGGTAGAGCTCAAGATCATTCCTGAAACGGGAAACCGCAAAGGTGTTCCCGGAAAGCCTTCCTGCTGCGGCGGCAAACTCTTCTCCGAGAAGTACTCCCTCCCCGCCTTTTCCCGGGACCACAAGCGATCTGTCAGTCCGCACCAGGCTTTCAAAGTTGTCCTTCCCTGTTTCTGCCGGAGAAACAACCCGAAAAACCATTAAAGCGGCAAGGAGAGAGAACAGTATTTTTCCTGAATATGTCATAGCCTGAACTCAGAGATTTGTGATGCCTCCCTGCTGATCACAGGGTATTTCCTCGGATATTTTTCATGGAGTTTCCCTGTCTTTCGGAAGATAATCCCGGAACCGGTCCCGAGTTTTTTATTATCAACCGGTTCAAGAGAGAGCCTGTGGCAGAGATCAATGACATCCCGGCTTAAATCTTCCGTGCTCCTCCCCGAATAGATATAGAGCAGCCCATCCTCTTTGAGGAAAGGAGATCCCAGTTCCGCAACGATGGGGAGATTCCCGAGGGCCCGGGAGAGGACCAGGTCGTACTTCTCCCTTTCAAGAGTCTCCCTTCCTGCTGTCTCAAGACGCGTGCTGACCGCTTTCACGGAATGAAGATTCAGCCTTTGAATAACATCGTTTATAAACCGGATCTTTTTTGTGTTGGAGTCCACAAGGGTCCCCCTGAGTTCGGGAAAGAAAATTGCGACCGGGATTCCGGGGGTTCCGGCCCCGGTCCCGATGTCTGCGAATGTTCCACGTGGAACACCGGACCCCATCAGCGGTTTTATACTCCCTGCCACAAGATTTTCTGCAATCTCCTCAGCTGTTTTAAATCCCGTGAGGTTAAACCTGCTGTTTCCCCTCCTGACAAGCCGGACGTATTCAGCCAGGAGCTCTGCGCGTTGCTGATCAATTCCCGGCAGGATTTCATTGAGAATTTTATTTACCGAATCATGTTCCACGTGGAACACTCCCTTTTTTGCGGCTCAGCGCCTCGAGGTGAATGATCAGGATAGAGATGGTTGACGGGTCCACCCCGGATATCCTCATGGCCTGGCCGATAGTCCGGGGTCTAATATTAACAAGCTTCTGTCGTGCTTCGTTCCTGAGTCCCTGGATTATGGAATAGTCTATGTCATCGGGGATTTGGCGTTCTTCCATGCCTTCCATCTTCTTTATCCGTTCTCTGTCCCTTTTAATATAGCCTTCGTACTTGATCTCCATCTCCACTGCGGCGGCAATTTCATCACTTATCTCCTCGTTCATAACCCCAAGAAGGTCTTTGAGTTTGATTTCCGGTCTCCTGAGGAGCTTCTCCAGTTTGATCTTTCCCCTGATGCTGAGTTCTTTTCCCTGCCCGGCAAGTATCGCGGCAGTTTTTTCATCAACCGATACTGTTCTTTTCCTGAAGCCGGCAATATATTCATCTATCTTCCTGTATTTCTCAATCATTTCGTCATACTGCTCACTGCGCACGAGGCCCGATTCTTTTCCGTACTCCATGACCCTCCTGTCAGCGTTGTCCTGTCGAAGAACAAGCCGGTGTTCCGCCCGGGAAGTGAACATCCGGTACGGTTCATTTGTTCCCTTGGTTACAAGGTCATCGATGAGGACACCTGTATACGCCTCGGACCTCTTCAGGATAAGGGGCTCTTCTCCCTTTATCTTCCGTGCGGCATTTATTGCTGCAATAAGGCCCTGGCACGCGGCCTCCTCGTATCCTGAAGTACCGTTTATCTGCCCCGCATGGTAAAGGCCTGCAATCCTTCTGGTTTCCAGCGTGGGAAGAAGTTCCGTAGGAGGTACAAAATCATACTCTACGGCATACGCGGGCCTCATGATCTTCGCTTCCTCCAGACCGGGGACTGTTTTAATCATAGCGTGCTGCACATCCTCGGGAAGTGAGCTTGAGAAACCGTTGATATAATATTCTTCGGTGTCAAGGCCCTCCGGCTCGAGGAAGAGCTGGTGCCTCAATTTATCGGCAAACCGAACTACCTTGTCTTCAATTGACGGGCAGTATCGGGCACCCACACCCTTTATTGTGCCCCCATAAAGAGGGGATCTGTGGAGATTAGACCGAATGATCCCGTGTGTCTCGTCTGTTGTATAGGTAATCCAGCAGGGTACCTGGGTCAGTTCGATCCTATTCGTAAAGAAAGAGAAAGGAGTGGGGACTTCGTCGGGGTGCTGAATTGTACACCTTTTAAAGTTAATGGTACTGCCATTGATTCTCTGCGGTGTCCCGGTTTTCAGTCTCAGGACCGGGAATCCTGCTTTTCTCAGGGAATCGGAGAGGTGTTCCGAAGTAAAATCCCCAAGCCTGCCGCACTTTTCCTGGTAGTCCCCTATATGGATCAGTCCTTTCAGAAAGGTCCCCGTACAGAGAATCACCGCCCGGGAATGAAATTCCTGGCCCCTTATACTTATTATCCCCCTAACCTGTTTCTCCTCAATAATGATATCCCGGGCAATATCCTGGACACAACTCAGGTTTTTCTCCTTCTCAACCGCATGTTTCATCCTGAGCTGGTACTTCTTTTTGTCCGCCTGAGCCCGTGGTGACCAGACCGCCGGACCGTTGCTTCTGTTAAGCATCTTAAAGTGGATCCCTGTCTCATCTATGGCTTTTGCCATCTCACCCCCAAGAGCATCGATCTCCCGGACAAGATGTCCTTTTGCCAGTCCGCCGATGGCAGGATTACAGCTCATCTGGGCTATGGTGTCGATGTTGCCCGTTACCATGAGTGTCTGAAACCCCATCCGTGCAGATGCAAGAGAAGCTTCAACACCGGCATGCCCTCCTCCGACCACTATTATGTCATATTTCTCAGCCATATCAATAGATACCCAATCTTTAATTCTTATTTATCATTCAACTCTGTTATAATGATCATATTCATTAAAAAAATTATTATGTCCCCTCCTTCTTCAGCGGTGTGGGACATAATGTTGTTATTTTCGTAAATATCTATATTAGCCATAGAGCTGAATGGTTACAACTATTAATAATTGATAATCTCTAAAAGTTACGAATTTATTCAAGGTATTAATTGATAATTAGGTTGGATTTTTAATCCCCTCTGCCTCCGGGAGCTCCCGAGGTTATAGGAAGCTATCCTGTCGGTACAGCGTCAGGAAGACGCAAAAAAGCCTACCTTGGTAAAGGGGAGCTTGTAAGAAGAACACTCATTACTAAAGATGATCTTATCATAATACTGAGACCCCTTTGTTAAAGGCTCCTGACAGGATGTCATAGTGTCGAGCGCAGGCAGGAGGCCGAAAAAGCGCTCGACTGAGCGCGCAAAGCGGGGGGATTTCCAAAGAAAGCGGAAAGTAATAAATTATTTTATTGAAAAATATCCATGCATAATATATTTCTCATTTTACTTGTTACTCAAATAAAAAAACTGGAGGCAGTATGCTGACATTTCTCCCGGGCACTCTGCTCGGAATTATAACAACTATCCTTGTAACCGTGAACACCCTTGTTGCCGTTGTCCTGATATACGGTTTTGCCGTTATCAAACTCTTTTCTTTCTTATCCGGGATAAAAGAGATCATTAGCAGGTTCCTGGAAAAAATCGCGGATACCTGGGTCTTCATGAACAACATGATCATGCGTGTTACAACAAAAACAGAGTGGAAGGTCAAAGGGACAGAAAACCTGAAGCGGAAAAACTGGTATATGGTTATATCAAATCACCGATCAAATCTCGATATACTGGTGCTTCAGAAAATCTTCAATGGTAAGATACCTTTTCTCAAGTTTTTTTTGAAAAAAGAACTGATCTGGGCCCCCTTCTTCGGCCTGGCCTGGTGGGCCCTTGACTTTCCCTTTATGAAAAGGTTCTCCCGTGAATACCTGAAAAAAAATCCGCACATGAAGGGGAAAGATATTGAAGCTACACGAAAAGCCTGTGAGAAGTTCAGGAAAAGCCCCATATCCATCGTCAACTATGTAGAAGGAACACGCTTTAAAAAGGAAAAGCATACGAAACAGGATTCCCCCTATAATAACCTGCTCAAGCCCCGTGCAGGGGGGATAGGTTTTGTCATCAGCTCAATGGGAGAACTCATACAGAATATTCTCGATGTTACCATTGTTTATCCGGACAGGTTTGGGATCTGGGATTTCATGTGCAACAGGGTAAAGGAGATAAGGGTTAATGTGGATCTTATTCCTCTTACCGGTTCTCTGAAAGGAGATTACATCGATGATGAAAACTTCAAAGCGTTATTTCAAAACTGGCTTAACAACCTGTGGGCAGCCAAAGACATCCGCATAGAGGAGATGCTGGAGGCATTTTAATGATAAAGCCTTCCGTTAAAACAACACTTCTACTGGTACTGATGCTTTCCGTTCCGTCGGAAGTCTTTTCGAAAAAACGGATCAGCGTCAGGTCGTATGCACCGGTATTAATTCACAGTTCCGGAATAGCGGAAGGTCCGGGCCCTTACAGAAAATGTCTCATAGATGCGGACTTCAGGAATGAGAACAGCTTCGGGATCTGGATAATATTCGTCAGTCCCGCAGACATGATGAAGAAGGGGAAGCTTCTTCACAGAGGAGACGGGCCTGTGAGGTTCAGTTTCACTGCAAATGGGTCTCTTTACAGGTCAGTTACAGTAAGTGATCAAGAAGGAAAGGGATTTACAGGGATCTACCTTGAGCCGGGCGCTAAAGTAAGGATAAAGGAATTCGAGTTCACCCTCATGAACTATCCGGGAGCAGTGAGGATTCTCACCGCAAAGGAACTGAAGGTGAACAGGAAAATCTCCCTGAAGAAGTGGATGGCCGGCCTGGAGAGGGGCGAAAAGATCTCAGTTGAAAGTATCAGCCTCACCACCACGGGGCTGGAAATCGTTGAAGCCGCAGCAGTAAAAAGCTGGGTCTACCTGCTTGAAGAAAATAATTAGTATAACATGTGTTATGCTAATTATTCGGGAAACTGAACAATTTTTATAAGCCGGCCACCCCCATGGTTTTCGGCCGGAAGAGGACCGCTGCTCCGCCAGCAATAAAACGGGAAATCTGCAAAAAATATCAGGAAAGAACAACCGGAATGAATAATGACCCCATTGAAAGCAGGATATTCACCGTATCTGAGATAACAGGCAGGATCAAAGAGATCCTTGAATCCAACCCAGCCCTTAACAATATCTGGATAAAGGGGGAGATCTATAACCTGACCTACCACTCCTCAGGCCATGTCTACTTCTCCTTGAAGGATGATAAAGCGCTTATTTCCGCTGTTTTTTTCCGCTATGCGGCAAGTAAGCTGAAGTTCAGGCTCGAGGCCGGAATGAGTGTCTTTGTGTTCGGGAACATCACCCTTTTTGAGAAGAGGGGAAGCTACCAGGTTAATGTTCTGCAGGTGAAGCTTGAGGGAATTGGCGAGCTTCAGAAAAGGATAGAACAATTAAAGGCAAATCTCCATAAAGAAGGGGTATTTGATCCGTCCCGGAAAAAGCCGCTCCCTTTTCTTCCCGGGAGGATCGGGGTTGTCACCTCTCCTACCGGTGCGGCATTCAGGGACATCGTAAAAGTTGCCATGAGGAGATATCCCCATATGGAGATTGTTCTTGCTCCTGCGAAGGTCCAGGGTGATGACGCGTCTGATACAATAGCCCGGGGAATAGAGGAACTCAACAGGCCGGAATACGGCATAGATGTGATTATCGCAGGAAGGGGCGGAGGGTCCTTTGAAGACCTGCTTCCCTTCAGCGAGGAGGCAGTTGTAAGGGCATTTTCCCGGTCGGCTGTTCCCATTGTCTCCGCAGTGGGCCACCAGATCGACCACCCCCTCTCTGATGATGCGGCAGATGCCGCGGCGCCCACACCCTCAGCGGCAGCTGAACTCGTTATTCCCGAAAAAAAAGAACTCCTGGATGAACTGGATTATCTCATTATCAGGATAAACAACAGGCTTCAGTGGACCCTGAGCTCCCTGAAACAGCGGCTGGGGAACGTAACGGAAAAGAGAATAATGAGAGATCCCTTTGAGCTACTCCGAAACAGTGAAATGCTTCTTACTGATTTTGAGAACAGAATGGTTTCGCGGTTGAAGGAGATCATCTCCGATAAAAGAAGGGATCTTATGGAAGTTCCGCATCTGGGGAGAATGATGAGTAATCTTCTCTCCCGGAAGAGGAACGAGTATTCCGGGATACTGAAACTCCTGGATAAACTCTCTCCCCTCAATATCATGAAAAGGGGATATTCAGTTGCCCGGGACAGGAAAATGAAGTTAATTAAGAGTATAGATGATATTGAAACAGGAGAGGAACTCATTCTTCAGCTCTACAGAGGCTCCCTCAACTGTACGGTTCATTCAAAGGAGGAAGGAGAAATAATTGGAAAAGAAAAAAACAGTGAAAAAGAAACAGGATTTTGAAAGCTCCCTGGGGGAACTTGAAAAGATAGCCGAGAAACTTGAAAGCGGTGAACTGGGTCTCGAAGATTCAATTGCCGAGTTTGAGAAGGGTATCAGGTATGCGAAATTCTGCCACGACAGGCTTGAAGAGGCTGAGAAGAAGATCAGCATTCTGCAGAAGAGCAGAAACGGAGAGGTAAAGAAGAAAGAGGTCAGGTTTGACCCGGAAACCGGCGAAGTTGAGGATGATGACCTCCAGGGATCACTTTTATAGAAGCCGTAATAAAATATTTACAATGAAAATCATTAATGATGAAAAGATCCCCATCAAGATGTGGCTTGATGACATAGAGGAAGGGGCCCTGAGACAGGCCAGGAACCTGGCGAACTTCCCCTTTGCCTTTAAGCACATTGCTCTCATGCCCGATGCGCACCAGGGATACGGGATGCCTATCGGCGGTGTCCTTGCAACGCGGAATGTTATCATACCCAATGCCGTGGGTGTGGACATCGGCTGCGGAATGTGCGCAGTGAGAACAGACCTTGAGTCTCTTGATACTGAGAGACTCAAAACCATTGCCGGCACCATCCGCAGGGCAGTTCCCGTGGGCTTCAAACATCATACAACCCCCCGGGACAGTTCCCTCATGCCCGAAGCAGAGGGTGAGATACCTGTGGCCGGTTGTGAATATAGAAGCGCCCTGCACCAGCTCGGGACCCTGGGCGGGGGAAACCACTTCATGGAGATCCAGAAGGGTTCCGACGGGTTCATATGGATTATGATACATTCGGGGAGCAGAAATATCGGGAAGAAGGTGGCTGATCATTACAACAGGCTTGCGGCAGACCTGAACAGCAGGCAGGGAAAGGGGGTTCCCCGTGAATGGCAGCTTTCCTTCCTGGATATTAATTCCCCCGAGGGAATACTCTACACACGAGAGATGAATTATTGCAGAGAATTTGCCCTGGCCAACAGGCTTGAAATGATGAAAACCATACAGGAGATCGTGAGTGATATTTCCAACGGTTCGGTGAAATACGGGGACATTATCAATATTGCCCACAACTATGCTGATATTGAAGAACACTATTCCGAAAAGGTTGTGGTCCACAGGAAGGGGGCCACCCGGGCATTTCTTAACCAGACGGGAATTATACCCGGTTCACAGGGAAGCCGGAGTTATATTGTGAGGGGAAAGGGCAACAGGGAGAGTTTCATGTCATGTTCCCATGGAGCGGGGAGGAAAATGGGAAGAAAAGAAGCTATGAGAAGACTTGACCTTGAACAGGAAAAGAAGAAGCTTGACAAAATGGGGATACTCCATTCCCTAAGAGGAGTAAGAGACCTGGATGAAGCAACAGGCGCGTACAAGGACATCGGTGTTGTGATGAAAAACCAGGCGGATCTTGTAGATATTATGATTGAACTTTCACCTCTTGCTGTGATAAAGGGATAGAAGTCATGAATGGGAAAATGATACGAAAACGTCTGGTTAAAATACTTGTTCTTTTCATCATACTGCACACCGGGTGTAAAGAGAGTAAAAATCTGCTCTTCTGTGAAGGAGTTGATAAAGATGGCAGGGAGATAAACTGCGGGACAAAGTTCGAAACAGGAGACCTTACTGCGGTGATAAAAAGCAAGACTCCCTTTGAAACCGAAAAGATCACTGTCTCGGTCTCTGAACTTGAGAATTTTGGCAAGCCGGGAACTCCCCGGGAGGTTTCGGTTGACAAACTTACTCTGAATGTAAAACCGGAAGAATCAAGGGCCGTGACAAACCTCTCCTTTTACAGGGAGGGGCACTACAGGGTCAGGGGATCTAAAGGGAAAGATGTCTTTGCTGACGGGGATATTGAGATCGTCGATTACTGATTATTATTGCTCTCTTCGGCATGACTTTTTTCAACAGCTTTTCTCTTTTTCTCCTCCCTGTAAAAAACCAGTACCAGGAGAAATGCCCCGACTATTATTACCGCATCGGCTACATTGAAAGAAGGCCACCTGTAAATCCCGTCCACACCAAGTGAAATAAAGTCCACCACACCGGGCCTGTCCGCTATGAGCCTGTCGATAATATTTCCCACGGCACCGCTGATTATCAGCGACATGGAAATGCTGAAAAGCTCTGTCCTGTTTTTTTCAAGAAAAAAGTAGGCCACCATTATGGCCAGGACAATAATTGAGACCACCAGGAACACGTTCTTGTATCCCTGAAGGATACCGAAAACGCCGCCCTTGTTATAGACCAGTGATATCCTCAGGAACCCTCCCAGGAAGTCGTGCCGTCCATGATCGCCGATATAAACAACCACCAGGTACTTGCTGATTATATCCAGCACAAGGGTGGCTGTGAAAATTATTATTGAAGATAAATACTTTCTCATTATTATTACCTGATTGTAAAATTCTGGTTGAATTAAAATCTATTCCAACGAATATTTAATATCTCTTAAGTCAATAATATTTCATGAACGATTCAACTCTATGTTTGAAATTAAATAATTATTTAAATATCAACAATATGTACCCGCCGCCCTGGGCGGCGGGTACATATCAGTTTTGTTTTCAATAAATATAATGATATTTATACTTAACTGAGTCGTTACTCTTTCAAAAGTTTACCGAACCGGGAGAAATTATGGGTCATATCTTATCTATTGATGATATAAACTTTATAAAAAATGCCGTTATCGAGGCAGGGGTTTCTGCCGGCAGGATACAGAAGGGGAAACTGAAAGTTCACCGTAAGGAAGACAGCTCCATAGTAACTGAAGCCGACCACATGGTGCAGGACTATCTCATTGAGAAGATTGGAAGCAGAATAGAGAACATACAATTTATCCATGAAGAAAACTTCGATAGAAGGACGAATCACATTAATGAAGAGGGGATCAACTGCATTATTGATCCAATCGACGGTACAGCCATGTTCAGCATGCATCTTCCCCTCTGGTGTGTATCGGTGGGTATCATGCAGGGTTACAGACCGGTATACGGATTTGTCTATTCCCCCGGTTCATCCATGCTTTTCCACAATGATGATGAAAATTCATATCTCAACGGGAAAATTGTCAAAGTCAACAAGGACATGGTCATAGACAGTGAAACAAATATCTTCTCCTCCACGGAGATCTATGGAAAGTTTTATGTGGATTTTATCGGAAAGGTCCGAAATATCGGATCAACAGCCCTCCACGCCTGTTTGACCGTGGATAACAGAAGAAACAGGGTGTTGGCCTTTATGGGAAAATCATATCTCTGGGACTGGGCAGGAGCAATACCGGTTATTAAAAAGGCCGGTGGAAACATTAAGTATCTAAACGGAGAGGAACTGGATATCAAAAATATTATTGAGAACAGGTATGAGCTCACCGATTTTGCCCTGGTCTACAATTCAGACAGTTTTTCCAATATCAGGCAAATATTCAGATCTCTTTAACGAATCCTCCCTCTTTAAACTTCTTCAAATGTTTAAAAATTTTTTTATCAATATACATTCATAAATAATATAATGCTTTGTCATTTTCAAAAGAAATCGTTGAAAGCTAAATTTTTTTCATATCCCTGTACCACTTGTAAGCATAGATAATAGCTGCCGGCCAGAAGAAGATTACCAGGAATATCAATAGCACTATGTTTATGGGCTTTTTTTTCAAATGGGCGTGCGCCTGTACTGTTTCACTGTCTATCTTGTCCAGTTCCCTGATCTTAAGATTATTCCACTGGTCGATATCAAGAGGAGATCCGCAGGAGGGACATTCAGGCAGATGGTCCATGACCAGGGAGAATTTTTTTCCGATTTTCCTGCCGCAGGATGTACAGTTATCAACAAATACCATCCGCCTCATGAGCCTTCCATCAGCAATGGTATTTGTCTCCCTGTTCCACACATAATAGCCAAGACCTCTGGTATTGATGACCTGTATGGCTTCCTGAAGATGTTCCTTCGTATACTCTGTATTTTGTATCAGTTCCGGAACGGATATCTCCCGGGCAATTTCAAAGTTCCTGAGAATGGAGTTAATTCTGTTCTCCTTCCTCCTGATAAGGTAACCGTTATAAAGCATGAAAATGCTGCCCAGCAAGAGGAACCCCGGTATGGATAAATGAAAATATGATTCTCCCTGTTTAATCAGCTTAACAGGATGAGAGGCAATCAGGGAAATGATTGATATTGGCAACAGGATATATCCGAACCTTATGAGATAGTTATCCAGCTTATAAATATCGTATTTTGCAATATTTCTTTTCATATTTTCCTTAAAATCAATCTCTCATATTTCTGTGTTTCTTTTCCCTGAGAAAGACTGTTTACTCTCTCATTTTATTCAAAAATGAAAGTTAATCAGTTTTTCCCCTCAGTGTAAAGAATTAATTTTTCCCCTTTTCTTCCAATAAAAAATCTCATGTAACTATTCAGTTTATGGCTGAAAATTAACATAATTAATAAAATGCCAATAATATGTCCCGCCGCCGAAGGCGGCGGGAACATAATGGTTATCTTTTGTTCATTAACATATCTATTTTTATACATAGATGAATCTGTTCTTTTATATTTTAATTGTAATTTTTTCCTTTAAAAAGTCTTTTGTCTTTTGTATATTAGTACTTCAGGTATATATTTGATTGATAAAAGAGTTATGGAATCATATTCAGAATATGACAACCCAATGGTAACAGAGTTTCTCTTTCACCCCAGGAAGGAAGAGACCGTAAATGCGGAAATTCCCGGGAAGACAGATGTTTCTATAGAAACTGAGGACGGGATTTTAATATCCGGAAGCATCTTTGAATCGGACAGAGCTGTTCCCACCATGCTCTACTTCCATGGGAACGGTGAGATAATATCGGATTATGATGACCTTGGTAAAATACTCATGAATAAGGGTATTAACTTCTTTCCCATAGATTACAGGGGATATGGTAAATCTACAGGTGAACCATCGGTTTCTAACATGATGAGTGATTCCCATCTTGTTTACAGCTTTGCCAGAAGCCTGTTGGACAACAACGGTTTTACCGGTAAGTTTATCATTATGGGAAGGTCCCTGGGCAGCGCTTCCGCCCTGGAGCTTGCCTCAACCTATAATGATGAAATTGATGCTCTTATTATTGAGAGCGGTTTTGCCTATTCTGTACCCCTGATGAGTTTTCTCGGAGTGGATACCGAAGCAATTGGTCTCAGGGAGGAGGCGGGTTTCAGGAATATTGAAAAAATCTCCAGGGTGACAAAACCCACCCTTGTTATCCATGCGGAGAAGGATCATATTATTCCTTTTACTGACGGAGAGGCGCTTTACCAGAGAAGCAATGCACACTATAAGAGGTTCATAGAAATAAAAAAAGCAAATCACAACAATATTTTTCTCTATGGCCTGAATGAGTATTTTGCCGGAATTGAGGATATCATCAGCCACATCAGCTAGGTATATCAGCAAAAGAATATTTAAAAACGGAGTTTTCAATGGGTGTTTTAATCAGAGAGTTAAAGAAAAACAATAGTGAAATAATTAAGATCGAAATATCGGAGTTTGAGGGGCGAGAGCTCATCAATATCAGGATATGGTACAGATCAAAACAGATAGATCAGGAAACGGGAGATTATATCTATAAACCCACACAGAAAGGAATTTCTCTTGATATATCTAAGTTCCAGGATCTGAAAGAGGGCATCGATGCCCTGGGTAACTATCTTGCCGACAGAGAAAAAGACAGGGCCCCGGAACAGCCTGAATAAATATTCGTGGAGTAACTTATGATGGACAGAATGCAGACAAAAGCCTTAATAACCCTTCTCCTTTTTGTATTTATCGCCGGATGTACATCGGTTCAAAAAGGAACAGATGGCGGAACGGGTGAAAAGGTTGACAGTGAATTACTTTCAAAACTGGAGAAAGCAGGTGATAAAATCGTTATTGAAAACAGGGATTTTCTTGAATATGACAAAAAGACACAGGAAACTTTCCGTGTTCTGCTTACCTCCAAACACTATATTGTTTCACAGTTGAAATACGGATCAACTATTGAGAGAGTGAAAGATCCCGGCGGTGACAGCTATATAAGTGATGAGATAAAGAAGATGAACAAGATCGATGAAGTAAGAGAGGGCCTGATAACCATCTGGCTTTACCCTGATTCGGGAAATATCATGAAAGTCAGGCCTCAGAGACCCACTTATATTGTAGAGGTCGACAGGCTTCTTACTGAAGATATCCAGAGGTGGAATTTCAAATTTCCAAAGACAGTTGTACATCCCACAAAACTTGACGTGAGGTACAGGGTGATATTGAGAAAAACCATTTCAGATGAGGATATTCTCAAAGAGGTCCAGCAGAAGATGAGGGACGAGTCCTAGAGTGATGCAGTATTGATAATCAATCGGACTGTATTCTCGTCCATCATCAATTTCTTTGAAATATCACCGGGGTTCCATCCCTTTTCCGAAAGGTTCCTGATCGTTCTGATTGTGCTTTCGTTAAGGTCCGTGGGAAGGCTTGCGCTCTTCACTTCCCTGCTGATAGTGCTGATCTTGTCTACTGATTTTATAAAATCTGCGAACTCCTTCATCTTTTTGTCGGTATCATGAAACATGAGCTGGAGCCTTTCGTCGGTCTCATCCATCTCCTGTCTCAGTGTCTCTACCTTATTGAACATTGCATTTATCTGGTTTACCCTGCTTTCAATAAGCTCAGAAACTCCCTCGATATCATTGAATTTGTCCTTAACTTCCTGGATCTCCCTCTCCCTTGACTGGAGTATAAGGGTGTTTTCTTCGATCTCTTTGAGACTGTTTGAAATTTTATCCGCTTTCTTGTTTGAGTTTTCAACGGTTTTCTGAAAAGATCTGATCTTGCTGTCAAGGGTCTGTATGATCAGGTCGGACTTGTTAACCGACTCAAGGTTTTTGCTGATAACATCTTCATATTCACTGAGCTCTTCGATCCTTGCTTCCAGGTCCGCGTATCTCTCCGAAAGCAGGTCAATTCTGTCAGCAACGGCATCTATCCGGGAAATCTTTTCATCCAGGGCTTCCGTTCTGTTGAGCACCTCGTCACTTACTTCCATAAGCCCCCTGATTCTTCTCTCTGAATCCTCGAGTTTCTCCCTTTTTGCCTGGTAAGATTTTATCTCTCTCCCAATGGACTTTTTGAGGTCCTTAATATGGTCGCTGTCTGCAATAAATTTTTCCAGTTCCCGGGACTTCTCCTTCGACTCCTGAAGGATCCTGTCGAATTCTTTCATTGAGGTTTCAACTTTCTGTATCATTGTATCCGATCTGCTGAAGATCCTGTTGTTTTCCTCGTAGCTGACAATTTCATTTTTAATTGACTCCAGGCGCTGTTCAAGAATAAGAAATTCCCTTCCAAGCTTTTCGTTCTGGCTGTCCAGGTTGTTATTAAAATCATTCTCCCTGGTGCTGAGTTTCTCTGACAGGTTTTTGAATCGCAGTTCTATAGATTGATATTCCGAGTCCAGGTTGTCCATCTTCTCTTCAGCAGTATCAATGAGCTTTGATTCAAGGTCAATGAACCTTTCTTCAAAGTTCTCGATCTTACCCATTATCTCGCTTGCTTCCCTTCTTGTTGCCTGGACAATCTCATCCTTTTTTGAAATTGCGTGGATACTGAGGTTGTCAAGCTCAGTTCGCACCTTTTCAACTTCATGTTCAAATGTCTTTATGAGCTTCTGTTTTGATTCATTGACATTTGATTCTACTGTATTGAGCTTGTTGTATATTTTGTTTATCTCTAAGTCCATATTGTGGACCAGGTCTGCCTTGTTATTGTTAAACTCTTTTATGGAGTCCCTGATCTCCTCTCTCAGTTCACCGGATTTTTCATCCAGGTCTTTTATGACCAGGTTAATCTCAGCTTTTACTTCATCCATGAGCTGTGAACTCCGGGAAGCGATCTCTTCACCTGATTGTTCGATGTTTGAATTGAGTTCCTCTGTTTTTTTTGATATTTCTGAAAAGATGTTGCTTTCAAGGTCGTTCAGGGTATCTCTCAGGTCATTGATCTGCCTGTCAAGATCTGATGCCGCTCCTATTGTGTTTGATATTTTTTCGGCATCGTCCCTGAACCTGCTCAGAATAGAGTCTCCTGTTTCCGTAAGGTCCTTTTCCAGATCGGTGACCGACTGGGTATAGTTATTTGCAAGGTTGATCATCTTGATCTCAGAGTCCTCTAAGAGTTTATCTTCTGTTTCTGTAAAGGATTCCATCATCTTGTTAAAAAGGTTCTTGAACTCTCCGGAGATTTCTTCGCTCCTCTCTTTCATCCTGTTATTGAAAGTGTGAAGGATGTTTGTTGTTTCAGATTTTACCTTTGACAGGTCATTGTTGAGGAGAGATATCTTTTTTGACATATCTGAAAAATCCTTCTTTGCCGTTGCGATAAACTCAATCTGCATGTTAACATCCTTTGCGGCATGTGAGATCACTTTCAGATCGTCTTCAACCTTCATCAGGTTGGACTTCTCAACATTAAGACCGGAAAGTCTTTTCTCAATTTCAATAAGGGATTTGCCCAGGTTTTCCGTAAGTGACCCTGCTTTTTTAATAAGAATATCCATCTCGATGGTTGCATCATTAAATTTGGTTCTTTCACTTTCGGCGAGCTTCTTGTATTCATCAAACATTTTCGATGAGTACTTACGCAGTTTACTCATCTTCATGTTTGATTTATCCAGTTTCCTGAACAGGATCAGCATCAGTACACAGCTGGTAAATGTAATAATATTTAGAACCATGTTATGTCTCCTTATTCCCCGGGCTTTTTCCGGCAGTCCTCTGCAGAACCTAACGAAAGCGTTATATGACCGGAGGTGAGTAACTCAAGAATTGAAATCTTATTAATATATACATATTCTACTAAAATATCTAGTTCACATCATTATGGATATTTTGTCAATATAAATTTTTATGTCTCATTAGAAAATGCGTTTTTTATTGATTATGTATAGTTTTATTTCATCAAATTTATTCTGTGACAATAATATTTATTTAATTTTCCCAAAAGAAAATTATTGTCATATATAAATATCTTCAAATAAAGAATATTTGTTTTTTTCCTGCAGCAACAGGTTTATGCTGTTGCTGCAGGAATGTGAGATAATTTTATCCGTTTCTGATAAACCTGTTACTCTGTTCGGTAATTCTGCCATCGTTCATAACGAGTAACCTGCGCCCGAAGGATGCAGCATTATGGCTATGAGAAACCATTACAATTGTTGTCCCTTCACTATTAAGCTTCTGTAAAAGGTTCATGATCTCGTTAGTTGTATTCGTATCAAGATTTCCTGTAGGCTCATCTGCCAGCAAAAGCGGAGGGTTATTGACTATAGCCCGTGCTATTGCTACTCTTTCTTTCTGTCCGCCGGAAATTTCACCGGGGAGCCTGTTTCTCTCCTCCTTGAGGCCGACTTTTACCAGCGTCTCCTCTGCCATCTCCTTCTTCTCGTTTCTCCTTTTTTCGATTGTAGCAAGAGGAAGCATGACATTCTCAATTACAGATAAGTAAGGAAGAAGATGAAAGTTCTGGAAAACAAAACCCAGGTATTCTCTCCTGAAATCGGATCGCCTGTCTCCGGTAAGGTTGTAGATGTTGATATCATCCACAGAGAGTTCGCCCGCAGTGGGACTGTTCATTGCTCCCAGAATCGAAAGGAGGGTTGATTTTCCAGAACCTGATTCGCCCATGATGCTTATAAAGTCTCCTGCCTCAATTCTGAAACTTACATTGGCCAGTGCATTGACAATTATATTGCCCGTACCGTAGTTCTTTATCAGATTTTTTGCTATAACAAAACTGTTTTGTGTTTTTTTGATCATCATCGTTCTCCTAGAGTGCCCTTAATGCTTCATTGGGATCCATCCTTGCTGCCAGAAGAGCGGGATAAATACTTCCCAGAAGACCAACTGCCATTGCAAGTATAAAAGCACTTACGGCAAGTTCAGGCTGGAAGGGGACAGGGATTCTATTTCCGGTAAAGAGGTTCAGGGCAATTTTTGCTGCTAAAAGACCGATTCCGTATCCTGTTATCCCGGCTATTGCGGAGAGAACGCCTGCCTCAATCATAACCAGGCTCATAACATCTCTTCTGCGGAACCCTACCGCCCTGAATATGCCTATCTCGTATTTTCTTTCACGAATACTTCCCATCATGCTGACCAGAACAATCAGGCTTCCAATGAAAAGTATCACACCTGAAATTCCATAGGAAAACTTTTTGAATTGCACAAGGGTTTCCATTCTTCCCCTGACAACCTGCTGTATGGCCATCACCTTCTGGTTTGGTATAACCTCGGATATCTGCTTTACCATGTCTTCTATGGGGCAGGCATTGCAGAGTGCGGCCACCTCTACCATGGAAATTCTTCCTTCTTTATTCAGAGTCCTCTGAGCGGTTTTAAGATTTACAAAAAGAAGCTGATCATCCTGTGAACCTGTTGGATTCAGAATCCCGGAAACCGTAAGTTCCGTTTTCTTGATTCTGACTCTGTCTCCCTGCTTGAGATTTAAGACTTTTGAAACTTTTGAACCGAGAAGGAGTTCTGTCTTTTCCGGCAGTTTTCCACTTACCTTCCACCATGGTTTGAGTATTTTGCTTACACTGAAGTTGACTCCTGCCATGAGGACCTTGGTGTTTTTAAGTTTAACAGTTCCCAGCACCATTGGACCTGTTGCTGCAATATTCCCTGCATTTTTAATGGTGTAAATCTTCTCAATGTTGGACTCTTTAATCTCTTTCATTTCGAAGGAAACCCCTCCCATGGAGAAATCCCCGTATGTCAGGGAGAGGTTCTCTGTTTTTGGGACAATCAATATATTCGCGCCAAACTTTTCGATTTTTTCATTGATATCCCTGGTAAGAGAGCCGGCAAAACTGGTTATGGCAACAACAGTAGAAATACCTATAACCAGTCCTCCCAGGAGAAATGCCGCTCTCCCCTTGCGCCTCAACAGGTTTTTTATTGATATATCACCTACATTCATCTATCAACTCCTCCCTGTAAAATTGAAATAGCCGGCGCCGCGGATGATATCAGTAACATTGATTACAACCCGGCCATCTACAATTTTTCTGTTAATAGGTGCCGGATTACATCCACCTCGGATTTCATTCACAAGCCTGGAAGCAAATCTTTTTCCGCAGTTCCTGCAGATCATTTTGTCATCTTTCTGATAATATCCCTTCCCAGCAGGCCAGCAAACATCACATGCATCAAATGCGGCCCTGATAACACCATCTGAACTCTTGAGTATAAAATACCTGATGTTCAGATTCCCGTACCTGTACTGAAAATATTTTGCTTTCCCGTCACTGAAGATTGATATATCATAGGATAGAATTTTTTTGGTAATGCTGTTCCTTTCGGTAGAGAAAGAGGATTGCTTTTGCAAATTTACCGGTTGATTTATCCTGGTCTGAAATGTTTTTCTGCTGTCTCTTCCTTTATTGAGAAAGTAGATTACACCGCTGGCAATTGCAATTAATGTAACTGCAATAATATAAACCCTGTTTGATTTGTTCTCTTCTCCGAGAACAACTTCTTTCTTTATATCGGTTCCTTCTATTACGTCATTATTTTTATTGCGAGAAGGATTTTTCTTCTTTTTTTTAGACATTGTTATCTCCTGTTCTTACATTTTTATAAAATTATATTAGTAATATGATTCTCTCATTTATTAGAATCTGAATCATTTATTATCGTTAAGCAGATTAATTAACCGTTTTGAATGACAAGAGAATACTGTATCAGCAAAGGAATGAGGAATTATGAAGATATAATGGTCTTAATTGTATTTTTAAAAGTTTTAGTGAGTAAAAAATCCGTTTATCAGGAGCCCTTGCCCTGTAGAGCAGAACTACCGGTAAAGAAGTTTTCCCTGTTTTAAATATCTGTGACCTTTCGGTTTTAAGAAGTATGGCAAAAAATTGGATATTCCTTCTCTCATGATTGATGGCGCATTTCCTTTTGTCGTTATTGCAGCAGCATATTTTATCAGATGATAAAACAGACATGGATCTTATATTTACGGCATATTGTTGGTGAAATTTTTTATGGCCGGCACATGTGCATACATCTATTATCTTACCTGAGGTAATAGGGAGGAGAAAAAGAACATATGATGAAATACATATCAGGAAGATTGCCTTGATTTTCATTGATTTATTTAATGATCCTTTAGTGCTTTTTAAACAATTAATAATATACAAAATATTTAAATTAAGTCAACTAATATGATAGGATTTATAGGTAATTATTTTTTAAAATTTATTTGACAAATTTGATGTCGAATATACTTATCCTATATATCTTGTAGGATATAGGAAATAATAATGAAGATTAATACAAAGTTAAGGTATGGATTGAGAGCAATGATTGAGCTTGCACTTGCCGATCCGGATAAGGGGATGCTCCAGAAAGAGATCGCCAGGAACCAGTGTATTTCAGACAAATATCTGGACCATATTATTTCAGCACTCAAAGTCTCAGGGCTGATAAAAAATGTAAAGGGGAAAAAGAGCGGGTATAAACTAACCCGTGATGCTCACAGGATAACAGTTAACGATATTTTCCTGGCTTTTGATTCAAAGATCGTGGATCTGGAGTGCTTTGATGATTCCGATATATGTGATCGCATAAACCTGTGCGCGGCAAAGGACTTCTGGATGGATTACGAATCGGCTGTACAGAATTTTCTTCTGGGAGTTACACTTAAGAAGCTGGCCGAAGATGAGATGAAGAAAAAGAATACAAAAAGTTCAGACGGGATGTACTATATCTAGTAAAAAATCAGGAGGGACTCATGTCCGGAATATTCGAGACAATAGGTGATACTATCGGGGGAACACCCCTGGTAAGGCTCAAGAGGATAACAAGGGATAGCGGAGCAGATATTGTTGTCAAGCTGGAGTCGTTTAATCCAATGTCCAGTGTGAAAGACAGGATTGGCTATGCTATGATAAAAAGCGCCGAGGAGAAGGGTGAGATTAAGGAGAATACGGTCCTTGTTGAACCCACAAGCGGGAATACTGGGATAGCCCTTGCTTTCATCTCCGCTTCAAAGGGATACAAACTCATTCTGACAATGCCCGATACCATGAGTATTGAAAGAAGAAAACTTCTGACAGCACTGGGTGCGGAACTTATCCTTACCCCGGGAAAGGAGGGTATGCCGGGAGCCATAAAAAAGGCAAAGGAGCTTGTTAAAAACAATGAAAACCATATTATGCTCCAGCAGTTTCAAAATCCCGCAAATCCTGAAATACACAGAAATACTACTGCTGAAGAGATCTGGGACGATACTGACGGAAAGGTTGATATTTTTATAGCCGGTGTTGGGACAGGCGGAACCATAACCGGGACCGGTGAAGCCCTGAAAAAGAAGAATAAGGGGATTAAAGTTATTGCAGTTGAACCTGCTGATTCCCCGGTACTGTCAGGGGGCAAGGCGGGACCGCATAAGATCCAGGGGATAGGTGCGGGTTTCATACCTGATGTCCTGAACCGGGACATAATTGATGAAATTGTGAAAGTGAGCAACGAATCTGCTGCCGATACCTCACGTAAACTTGCCAGGGAAGAGGGTATCTTCTGCGGGATATCCTCGGGGGCTGCTCTTTACGCTGCTATTGAGGTGGGAAAGAGGAAGGAGCACCGTAATAATCTGATAGTTGTGCTTCTCCCGGATACAGGAGAGAGATATCTTTCTACTGACCTTTTTAACTGAAATAACAGAGAAAAAATGATTCAAAGGAGCATATTATGAGTGATACAAACAGATACAGGCAGGAAACACTTCTGCTTCATGGGGGGACAGAACCGGACCCTGTAACCAGGTCACGGGCAGTTCCCGTGTACAGAACCAGTTCATATGTATTTGAAAATACGGAACATGCGGCTAACCTCTTCTCTTTAAAGGAACCGGGTAATATCTATACACGGATCATGAATCCCACCCAGGACATTCTCGAAAAGAGGATGGCCCTCCTTGAGGGAGGAGCGGGCGCCCTGGCCCTCTCTTCCGGGACATCTGCTATCTTTTACTCCATTATAAACATCTGCAGTTCCGGAGATGAGGTGGTATCAATGAACAACCTCTACGGGGGAACATACACCATGTTCAACAACATACTCCCCCAGTTTAATATAAAGGTCCGGTTTGTAAACCATGACAGGCCCGAAGAACTGGAAAATGCCATTAACGAAAAGACACGTGCTGTTTTTGCAGAATCTATTGGCAACCCTTTACTGGGAGTGCCCGACTTTGAAAAGATATCTGCCATTGCTAAAAAGCACGGCCTCCCTTTTCTTGTGGATGCTACCTTTGCTACACCGGCACTCCTGAAACCCCTGGAACATGGGGCGGATATTGTTGTGCACTCACTGACAAAATGGCTGGGCGGTCATGGGGCGGGTATCGGGGGAATCGTCATTGATTCCGGAAAGTTCAACTGGGGGCACGGCAAATTCTCACTTTACAATGAGCCCGATGAGAGTTACGGGGGCCTCAGGTTCGCGCATGATCTCGGGGATCTGTCACACCTTGCCTTTATTCTCAGAATGAGACTGGTACCCCTGAGGAACCTCGGCGCATGCATTTCGCCGGATAACGCGTGGATCTTTCTTCAGGGGATAGAAACCCTAAACCTCAGGATGGAGAGGCACTGTGAAAATGCTGATGCTGTTGCCAGGTTCCTTGTTAAACACTCAAAGGTAAAGTGGGTGAGATATCCGGGTCTGGAAGATGATCCATCCCATGAGGTCGCTTCACGGTATTTTAAAAACGGTTACGGCGGAATGGTTGTTTTTGGTATTGACGGGGGCTATGATGCCGCAGTAAAACTGATTAATAATATCGGTCTCTTTTCACACCTTGCCAATGTGGGTGATTCAAAGAGCCTTATCCTGCACCCCTCAAGCACTTCCCATGCTCAGCTCAGTGAAGAGGAACAGTCAGCCAGCGGACTGGCCCCGGATCTTATAAGGCTCTCAGTTGGAATTGAGCACATTGATGACATCCTGGAGGCATTAGACTCAGGTCTAAGGAAAAGTACTTAATGAAAAAGCCTGTTGTTGCAGTTGGAATAAGCGGCGGTGTGGACTCATCGGTTGTCGCCGCTCTAATGAAGGAAAAGGATTATCATGTCATTGGTTTCACCATGGCCATCTGGGACGGGTCCTTTGAGATTGATGAGAACGCAAAAGACGCATGTTTTGGTCCCAATGAAGAAGCAGACCTTGAAGCTGCAGCGGAAATTTGCCGTTCTCTCGGGATCAGCCATCACATTATTGACCTGAGGGAGGAATACCGGCTAAACGTCCTTGAGTACTTTAAAAAAGAATATATAAGCGGCAGGACCCCCAATCCCTGTGTGAGATGTAACAGGTCCATGAAATTTGGATTTATGCTGGAAAAGGCAAGGAAAATGGGTATTGATTTCGATTACTATGCCACCGGCCACTATGCACGGATCGAGAAGGAGGGCCCGGACCGCCTGGTATTAAAAAAGGGATCGGACCCGTCCCGTGACCAGTCCTACTTTCTTTCCGGTCTTAAAAGAGATCAGCTTTCCTCAGTCTTTTTTCCCCTGGGAAATATGATGAAAAGTGAAGTAAGAGAGCTTGCGCGAAAGTATAACCTTCTCTCCGCGGAAAGAAGGGACAGCCAGGATTTTATCTCAGGAGGAGATTACAGCCCTCTCTTTCATGAAGAGGACTTCAAACCGGGTGATATTGTCGATAGAGAAGGAAATATTATCGGAAAACACAAAGGAATCATAAACTATACTATAGGGCAGAGGAGAGGACTTGGAATAAGTGCGGCAAAACCCCTCTATGTCCTTAAAATAGATGCTCCGGGCCGAAAGATTGTGGCCGGTGAGAAGGAACACCTTTTTTCAAAGGGGCTCCGGGCAAGAGATTTCAACCTGATCTCTGTTCACAGGCTTTATGATCTGCAGAAGGTGAAGGCCAAGATAAGGCAGGCCCACAGGGAAGCGGATGCAGTTATCAGGACCGAAGAAAGTGACGATATGAGTATTATCTTTGATGAACCGCAACTCTCTGTTACACCGGGACAGACCGTTGTCCTCTATGACGGGGAGATTGTTCTCGGAGGAGGGATTATTGATTCTTCAATAGAGGTATAATTGGCCATTAATCGGTGATATTATTAAAATATTAATTACTAATCAGCTGTGAGTATAAATAATAACGATATTCATTAAAAGCATAATTTATATGCCCCGCCGCCTTCGGCGGCGGGGCATTGCTGATACGATTTAATCCAAGTTTTTATTGACAAATAAAGGGCATCAAAATATTTTTGTAATTTATCTTTTCAAGTGCATGAATTATAAATGGGCAATCTGAAATTTTATTAATATATATAAGAGGTAACTTAAATGAAGAGAACATTTCAACCAAGCAGGATTAAAAGAAACAGAAAACATGGATTTTTGTCAAGAATGAGTTCAGCCGGTGGAAGAAAAGTGCTTCAGAGAAGAAGACTGAAAGGGAGACACAAACTGACGGTCTCTGATGAAAAGAGATTACCCAAGTAATATTAATGTAAAGTGAAGAGGCTATATTCTTTAAAAGGAAGAAAGTCATTTAAGGAAATTTACAGAAAAGGAAAAAAATTCAGGATAAAGGGTTTACGGATATTTGTCATAAACAATCAAAAAAAGGTTACTCTGTACAGTGATTTGAACGGCATCGAAAGTGGAAGAGAAATCAGGATAGGAATTACCATAGACAGGAAAGTCGGCAATGCGGTTACAAGAAACTCATTAAAGAGGAAAATCAAATCAATCTTAAACGAATTTCTCGATGAATTAAAAAAAGAGAACTGGATTGTAATCAGACCGGGAATTGAAGCACTGGATTACACCTACCTGGAACTGAAAGAAAATATCCGATATTTACTCAAAGAAAGTGGAGTAATTGATAATGACAATAATTAACAGGATAATAGATATATTAAGCATGGTATTGACTTACAGCGCCATTTTGCTTGTAAAAATATACAAGGTATTAATATCTCCGATGCTCAGGCCATCCTGCAGATTTTATCCCACATGTTCAACTTACTCTATGGAAGCATTCAAAAAACATGGCTTCATAAAGGGTGGAATCCTTTCTGCAAAAAGGATTGTTTCCTGCAACCCTATTCACAGAGGAGGACATGACCCTGTCCCTGAACGCTTTTCTTTAATTAAATGAATTCTCCCTGATACAAAGAATATGTCCCTCTTAGCTGTTAATGAAGAAGAAAAAACAATTAAAGGGATTATATTATGGATAGAAAGACATTATTAGCTCTCGGTTTAATAGTGTTGGTATGGATAATCTGGTTCAGGATTAATCCGCCAAAAAAAGAACTGCCAAAGAAAGAAACCACAGTAACTGAAGAAGTTGCAACCGGTAAGAAGAAAGCAGCTTCACCTGAAGAACTCAGCAGAAAAAAAACCCCGGAAAAAACCGTACGGTTCAGGAAGAAAAGCACAGGTGAACCGAAGGAAGTAACCCGTGTCATTGAATCCGATAAGTTCATTGTTACCCTCACCAACAGGGGAGCTTCTGTTAAAAGCGTTAAGTTTAAAGAGAGAAAAGATAAAGACGGGAATTTTCTTGAATTAACGGTTCCGGAAAATCCCTATAAGTCAAAGGGTCTTTTTGATTTTTCAGTTCACTTTGATGAAGACGAGTTTCTCAACGGAAGCGATATAGATGAGATAAACTGGTCGGTTGCCGGTTCCGAAGGAAACACTCTTATTTACCAGACCGAGGTAAGCATCGACAACATCCCCCTCCTGATTCAGAAAGTTTATAGTTTTGACAGTAAAAGCTATAACTTCAAATTGGAATACAGGTTTATCAACAGGACCGATAAGGATATTTCATTCTCGGAAAAAAGATTTATTGTCTCACCATCGGATTTGATCGGTCCGAAGCTTAACTACAGTAATACATATAACATGCTCTCCGGCATTTATTCAATGGATGGTGAATTTGAAAAGGCGGGAAAGAGCGGAGGCTTTTTCTCCAAGGGCGGTATTGTAAACAAAAAAACAGGGACCATCAACTGGATAGGGATTATGAGCAGGTATATGGTTATCATCATGATCCCGGAAGAATTCAGCGGAAACGAGATGATCACCGACGGACGGAAAGGTAGCGGCTTCAGAACCGGGATCTCTGTTTCCCTGAAAAAAGTCAATGCCCGGTCTGAGGTTATTAAACCGTTTAAGATCTACCTGGGTGAGAAGAACAAGGACAAGCTCGGGATGGTCAGTAAATCCATTGTTGAAGCTGCCGATGTGAGTAAATGGATTGAACCGATCAGGTACTTTGTAAACTGGAGCCTTATGGGACTCTACGGTATCTTCGGCAACCTTGGATGGGCGCTTGTCCTTTTTTCACTGATGACCAAGATTGTCTTTATGCCGCTGACACTTAAGTCCACCGAGTCTATGAAAAAGATGCAGGCACTATCACCCAAGATCAATGAGATCAAAGCAAAGTACAAGGACAAGCCTGAAATGATCCAGCAGGAGACGCTGGCCCTTTATAAGGAACACAAGGTTAATCCCCTGGGAGGATGTTTTCCCATGCTTCTGCAGATGCCTTTCTTCTTTGGTCTCTACAGCGCGCTTATAGGATCAATTGACCTCTGGAATGCTCCTTTTATCTTCTGGATTAAGGACCTCTCCATGCCGGATACTGTTGCCGTTATTTCCGGATACAACCTGAATATCCTGCCCATACTGATGACAGTGTCGACTTTTCTCCAGCAGAGACTGACAACTGTTGATACTGGTCAGCAGCAGAAAATGATGATGATGATGATGCCGATAATATTTATTTTCATCTTCTGGTCAATGCCTTCCGGGCTCGTTCTCTACTGGACACTGCAGAACCTGTTTCAGGTGCTTCACCAGCTTTATGTGAATAAGAAGAAAGAAGCGGCTGCCGCATAAATTATAAATCAGGAGATGTGACATGAAGGTTATAGAGGTAGAAGGAAGGACCGTTGATGAAGCAACAAAGAAGGCTCTTGCCGAACTGGGAATTAAGGATGCATCCAGAGTAAATATAGAAGTAACAGACAAGGGAAAGAGCGGGATATTCGGGCTGGGAATTTCCCGGCCTGCAAAGGTACGTCTCTACTACAATGAAAATACCGTTGAGATCAGGAAAGAGACTGAAGAGATAATAAAAAAAATAATAGGCCTCATGGGTATCGACGGTAGTATTAAGGACATTAAGGAGAGTGAGACCAAGGTCTATGTTGAGCTCGAAAGCGCCACTAATTCCGGGCTTTTAATCGGAAGAAAGGGTAAGACACTTGAGGCACTTCAATTTATGGTCAATCTCATGGTGAACAACCGGACCGGGAGTGACAAAAAAGTGATACTTGATATTGAACTCTACCGGGAAAAGAGAGAAAAGGCCCTGAGAAAGATGTCCAAAGACATTGCCTTTAAGGTCAATAAATCGGGAAAACCCTGGACCCTGGAACCCATGAATCCCTTTGAAAGAAGGTTGATCCACCTTACTTTACAAAATGATGACCGGGTAACCACAAAAAGTGAAGGACAGGGGATCTACAGGAAGATCAAGATAATGCCTGCAGATAAATAAGTCACGATGATTGATGATGACACAATCTGTGCGCCGGCAACACCGCCGGTTAATTCTACTCTTGCAGTAATCAGAATAAGCGGTCCTGACTCATTCAGGGCCGCGTCCCGCATCTTCAACAAACCTGAAAAAATCGAACACCGAAATGCTGTATACGGTTCTATCTATAACGGAGAACACCGCGTAGACGATGTGATTCTTGTTCCCTACAGATCACCGGGAAGTTTTTCCGGTGAGGATATGGTTGAGATAATCTGCCATGGTAACCAGATCATTGTACACCGTATTTTAAGGCTCCTCAAATCAGAGGGCATCAGGATGGCTGAACCGGGCGAGTTCAGCAAGAGGGCGTTTCTCAACGGAAAAATAGACCTTACGGAAGCAGAAGCCATCAACCATGTAATAAGAGCCAGGAGTGAATGGGAGGTTGATACCGCCCTTAAACAGATGCACGGTTCTCTCAGGGAAGTCATCGTGAAAATACGGGAGGCTATTATTGTGCTCAAAGGAGATGTTGAAGCAGGTATCGATTTTATCGACCAGGAGATTGAAATAATCTCTTATACTGATGCCCGAAAGCGGGCGGAAGACCTTCTTGAACAGCTGAAGGACCTTCACCTCAGGTGCCGGATAGGGGAGAAGATCACCCATGGTATCGATGTCACCATTACCGGGAAGCCAAACGTCGGGAAATCGAGCATCCTGAACCTCCTTCTCAACCAGGAAAGAGCAATTGTGTCGGAAGTCCCCGGAACCACACGTGACATGATACGGGAAGCAATCCATATTAAAGGGATACAGATAAACCTGATCGATACGGCAGGTATTGATAAGTCCCGTGACAGGATAGAGAAGATCGGAATAGAGCTGAGCAAGGAAAAAATTAAAACCGCTGCCATTGTCCTCATGGTCATTGACGCGGTCACGGGTATCGATAAAACCGACAGAAATATCTTCGAAAAACTGAAAAACAAGAAAGTTATCTACCTGATAAACAAGACAGATATTGCCGAAGAAAATGCCGTCTGCCGTATTGAAGGATCTCTGGAAGGAGTAACGGTGAGGTTTTCCGCCAAAACCGGTTCCGGGTTGAAACAACTTGAAGAGGAACTTTTCGGCATGCTCAACAGGGAGTATGTTGATATTGAAAACTCATTTGTAGCAGATTTACGGGTCATTGATCTCATCGAAAAGGGGATTGAGGATGCGTACAGGGTAGTAGATCTTATTGAGAAAAACGAGACTATAGAGATTGTGGCATTTGAACTTCAGGCCCTCCTGGACACGATGTCAGAGATTACAGGTGAGATTACACCGGATGATGTTCTCAACTCCATTTTCAGCAGGTTCTGCATAGGTAAGTAAAAACATTGATAAAACCGCTCCTGCTTTTCTCGTTGACATAAAAGAGCAGTGATTTCAATATAAGCCATTCTGGATATCTTCTATGAGAAAAATTGCAATTTCTAACAACAAAGGTGGTGTTGGGAAAACAACCACCACGGTAAATCTTGCGGCAGGGCTCCACCTTATGGAGAAAAAGGTCCTGGTTGTAGATATGGACCACCAGGCCCAGTCAACCTATCACTTCGGCTACAACCCCAACAAAATAAAGAAATCGGTGTTTGATGTCCTTAAAGGTGATGTCCACTATGAAGATGCCCTGATAAACAGGAACGGTATATCAATTATTCCCGCAAACTCCGATCTCAAGGGACTTGAGTTTCTTCCCATTCCGGCAAAGGAGTTTCTTCTGAAAGACGCCCTGGAGAAAATGAACAGCTTCGACTATGTTCTGGTTGATTGTCCTCCCTCTCTTGGCGTGCTGACACTCAATGCGCTGACCTTTTCCAATGAGATTTTTGTTCCCCTGCAGGTACAGTTTCTTCCCTTTCACGGGATGTACAACCTCTTTGAGGGCGTACAGATGGTAAAGAAACGGCTGAATAAGCATATTGAAATCTCAGGAATCATCGGAACAATGTACAACGCTAAGAAAACCATCAACCAGGAAGTCATCGATGAAACAAAGAAAAGGCTTCCGGGAAAACTCTTTAAAACTCTCATTCGTGACAATGTGGCCCTCCAGGAGGCGCCGAGCTGGGGTAAAACCATATTTGAGTATAAACCTGACAGCAACGGGGCAACCGATTACATGAACCTCACAAAGGAGATCCTTGAAAAGCAGGGATAAAAAGGAGGAAAAATGACAGGTTATACTGAGATAAAACCTGAGGACCTTAACGAAAATCCATTCAGGCTTATCGGAAAAGACTGGATGCTCATAACAGCAGGAAAAATGAATTCTTTCAACACCATGACAGCATCATGGGGTGGAGTCGGCGTTCTCTGGCACAAGAATGTCTGCACGATATACATCAGGCCCACACGCTATACCTATGAATTTATTGAAAAGACCGGTCTCTTCACACTCTCATTTTTTCCCGAAACTCAAAGGAACATCCTGAAAATATGCGGCTCCCGGTCGGGAAGGGACACCGACAAGGTCTCCGAAGCAGGACTCTCTCCTGTTGAATCTTCTGCCGGTTCGGTCTCCTTTAAAGAGGCCCGGCTGATAGTCGAGTGCAGAAAGATCTATGCCCAGGACATTAAACCGGAGCTTTTCCTTGATCCGGATATTGATAAAAACTACCCAAACAATGATTATCACAGGATGTACATAGGTGAAGTCCTCTCCTGCCATGTGAAAGAATAGTTTCTTATTTCTTATTCCGTTTTTCAGGAATAAAATTATTTTAAAATATCAGGGATTCTCCTGATGAGGTCCGGGGTAAATTTATTATTCAGGTAATGAATAGTGTTTCCGATGATAAATATAGTATTATAAACCCGGGGAAGAGATATGGTCAGAAAGCTATTATTAATTATCATTACAGCAACACCCCTTGTAATCTATTCTCAGCCAAAAAAGGAAAAGAAGTCGGATGCAGGGTTTATCAAGTCTGCCATTCCCGTTCAGTCACAATACAGTAACAACTTCAAAATTAAAAATGTTTACTTTAATAAGAGGATTGACTGGGGGGGAAAGGGAGATGTTCTTGAAGTGGAATTCATGATTAACAACCTGGTCGATGAACCGCAGGATCTCTATATCTTTATCATAGCCACTTATGAAGTTAAATGGAGAGGAAGAACAAGCTTTCAGACACCGATTCCCAAAAAGGAGAGGGTCAGGTCCTTTGTTCCTTATCCCTTTGATTTAAAGAACTTCGAATACCCGGATTTTGACCGAAAAGGCAATATCAAAAAAGACAAAAAAGGCAGAGACGTGGTAAAACTTGTCAAGTTTCCCAAAAACCCCAAAGCGGGAACAAATCCTGAAACAGGGAAACCTTATCACCTTAAAGATAACATGATAATACGTTCAACTCACCTGAGCCGTTACAGGAATAACTACTTCTTTTTTAATGAGGTGGCTGTCCTGGTCTTTGACAGCGAAGGAAAGCCGGCATTCAGACAGCTCTACGCGTTAAAAGGTTATAGAAGGTAATGATATCCCCCTGTCATCAAAACCTCGCAGATAAATCCCTGCTAAAATAAATAGTTTACACTCTATACTCGTGCTGAGACCGCGTGATTTTGCATCAATAAGATTCTCTTAAATGTTAGAGATTCCAGCAGTTAACCAATCGTGATTAGTTAAAAATAACGCAGTTGAAGTACGAGCAGGATATCTTTTCTACTTTTTTCAAAAAAAATAAAAGTTTTATAGATTTCTTTCGCTCAGTGTGTATATTATATCCTGATAATTTTAATCATGAAAAAATATCTTTTAAAATCTTTCATAACAGCTCTGATGCTTTCATTCGTTGCGGACGTTTCGGGATTATATGCCTCCCTTCCTCATAGTAATATTCCCGATGTAATCCCCTATGAAAAACTGAGTATTAAGAACACCAATGGTATGTTCTATGCCTATGTGGTTCTCCTCTTTAACGAAAACCCTCATTTTGTTAACCTGATACAGAAAGACAGCATTCCCATGAAGATCATTGGTAATGAGGGTTTCAATATTAAGGAATATAAGAACTACATGAAAACAATCAGGAAAAAAAACCTGAAAACCCTTGCAGAGATCCTGCTCAAAGTATATCTTGAACCGGGAAGTTATAATGATGATAAACTTACATCCCTTGAAAGATCACTGTTAAACAGAAATATTATCCTGAAGTTTTCCCGGGATAAGAACCAGGGTAACAGGAGGGTCGTTCTTGACTACTGCATATATGGGAAAAAATACCTCATCAAGATCAAGCATCCGCTCCTGAAGGTTAAAGGTAAGATCTACAACATCCAGCCCTATATATACTATGACGAATTTTCAACAAGCAATTCAACTTTTTACTTTGACATGATATACATCAACTCTGAAGAGGTCCTCAATGATTATCTTATTGCAAAAAAGATCCTGGAAAACGCCGATGTAAACTCTCTGTTCTTTGTAGGATCACGGATCACCGATGACATTAAATACTGTCTCTCAAAGGCATTCAGGAACAAATCAACAATAAAGCAGAAGATATGGGAGATGTTTGTTGTCCATGAACTGACCCATAAGTACCTGAACAACAGGTATAACTACTATGACCAGGTAAAAGGGGAAGAGCTCTCCCTGGCAAGTACAATCTTTTCAAATCCCTATCTTGGCATTTCCGTAATGTACAGCTACCTGAATTACAATTCAATAAATCCACACAGAATTGCCGCCATGAATTTTGTGAAATATATTTCTGAGAGTTCCGGCAATGCGGATATCGTTGATAATCCGGGAAAAATCAAATACTTGAATGAAGATTGGTTAAAGAAGGTATCAAAAAAACATTTTTTTAAAATACTTCACAACCTGAAATAATGAGGGACTCTTTCCTAAAACCTTAATACCAGCTTCACCGGATTCTTCTCTTTCATATCATAATAACTGATACCCTCTTCACCCGTATACATATTAGCTTTAAATTTTTCCAAAACCCCGGTATCATTATTTCCCCAGAGACTCTCCTCGATCCTTTCCCATATCTCCACTGTTTGTTCACATGAAGTCTTCATCAGGTGGTCTACAGACTCATAATGGTTGCCCGGTTTTCCCGATGGATACTTCCATGCTTCCCTGTGTAAATTCAGAATATGGTTATTGATATACCTTTTCTGAGGATACCTGGTTGTAAAATCGATATTAAAGAAGTCTCTTTTTTTTGCCATTTTCAGTATTGAGATAACCTTCTTGTTCTCCGTATGCTTTAACCAATATGTTTTCTTGATCAGAAAGGGAAGATAATCCAGGTAACACCTAATTGTTATCAAATCAGTACTCTCCTTCTTTATTCCGGGCTGCCTTTTCAGTATCAGGTCTTTAAATATCTCCGGATAGACATCGCTGAGAGTTTCAAGAATCAACTGTTTTAACGGCTCTTTGAGTCTCATTTTTTTACCGAACATCTTTACAGGAAGCATCTCTTCAAGTTTAAACTCAACCCTGTCATCACATGTACTGTAATAATTGTCCAGGTTGTAGGTAAAAAGAAGATTCTGCTCCCTGAAATAATTAATCTCCTTCCTGTTATATGAATCGGGAAAACCGGACCAGTAAAACATAAAAGGGTGATAGAGAGTATCTGCTATTGTATGAGATATCAGTCCATAGAGATACGCCCTCTGCATTGCCGCCCATTCATTGTTTTTGTCCTTATACAGGTATATCCTGTTTACCATATCAAGCAGAAACCTGTATAATCCGCCGTCATGAAGAAAGAATGATGCATTGTGACCAAAATAACTTTTTTCATTCCTTTTTGGAATATAATCAAAAATATTTGGTCCCAGGGAACCAAAGAGAGCTGCATTGTAAAACTCACTTGTTTTGAAAAGTGCTCTGAGGGAATTAAGTATATATGACCTCTTTTTTCTGCTGCTCAGAAGTTTCACTGAATGTTTGAATATATGATTGTGGGTTACTATTCCTGGCATTTTATTGCAACTTTGGATTTTTGTATATCCCCGCCGTCTTCGCCGGAAGGGATATTATTGATATTTTATTGAATATTTATATTTAACCAAATAGCTGAGTAATTGATAAAAATATTTATAATGAATAGTTTTCATTGAGTTAATTGTCAATAATAATAAATATCATTTATGAAACACTCATTACACATTCTATTGACAAAATCACAGATAAATGATAAAATTCACATAATGAACTGATTTGTTTTCGCCGCCGAAAACATCGTGATAGAATTATTTTTCATTATGAAGTATAATTGAGTTTTTTTAACTTTTATTTTCATATGATTTTATATTGATTCTTACTGCGATTTTAAACTGAAAAAGGAACTGCCTGTTTCATAGCCCGATGAATAAATTTGAGAAAATAGCATCCCAAACATCCCAGTTGTCTTCAAGATTGAATGAGGGAAAAAACATCAGGCTTTCTTTTCACTACTACAACAAGGATATTATTCACTTTATCAGTTCACTCTTTACCAAGATCCTCTCCCGGAACAACATCGTATTTCTCCAGAGTACAATCATCACCGTACTCAGAGAACTTATTGTCAATGCCGTGAAGGCCAATTCAAAGAGGACCTATTTTATGAGCAAAAGCCTCGATATTAACAATGAAATTGACTATTCACAAGGGATGATAAATTTTAAAGAATACATCACTAAGAACCAGAGACAGTGTGAAGAGGACCTGAAAAAGAGCAGTTACAAGGTTACACTTGAAATAAAGCATGAAAAAAACGGTTTAAATATATTCGTATCAAACAACGTACCCATGCATCCTGATGAGCTTGAAAAGATCAGAGAAAGGATCAATAAAGCGAAACAGTATAATGATTTCTCGGAGGTCTATGGTGAGGTTGTTGATGATTCAGAAGGAGAGGGCCTTGGAATCCTTCTCACAATCCTTTTTCTGAGAAACTCCGGTATCGGGGAGAATTCTCTAACATATAATTCAGACAAGACCCGTACCATCTCCGCCCTGAAAGTCCCTTTTGAACTTCATCCCGGTGAAATAACAACAAAAATCCAGAAACAGATAATGGATGAAGTTGAAGAGCTGCCAACTTTTCCCGAAAATATCGAAAAACTTCAGAAGATGTGCCGGGATCCGGAGATAACCATAAAAAAGATTGCCGTAAGGATACAGGCGGACCCCTCTCTTTCCGCATCGGTACTCAGGCTTGCTAACTCGGCAGGGTTCATTCACCGGAACAGGACAGAAAAACTTGATGATGCCATCAAGATTATCGGTATGAAGCACCTCAATTCTCTCCTTATCGCGTCAAGTGCCAGAAAAATAATGGAGGAAAGGTATGCAAGTTTTAAACAGATATGGAACCACTGCACACGGACCGCTTCATACTCAAGAATACTGGCTGTCATTTTTAAACAGGGAAAAATCATTGATAATGTATTTCTGGCCGGTCTTCTTCACGACCTGGGAAAGATCGTTCTTCTCTCCACAAACTCCAGTCTTTCCGAATGGATATCGGAAGTTACCAAATCAAGGGAGCTCAGGACATCGACTGTCATTGAAGAGGTTTCAATCGGTATCAGTCACTCAACAATCGGTGAGATGATCGCGGGCAAGTGGAACCTCCCGAATTATATTGTGGATTCCATTAAATACCACCACGCCCCCCTTAATGCTGAAGGAGGAGAATATACTGACATAATCTATATTGTTTATCTTGCGAACCAGCTCTGCGGAATCGAGAACAAAAAGTACTCATTTGAATATATTGAAGAGGATGTTCTTCAGAGATACAGTATTACTGATTTTGAAAAGTTTACTCGTCTTCATGAAATAGTACAGCAAAAACATGAGGAACAGACCAGGGAGGAAGAACTATAATGCATGCTTCAGCCTCCCCTTTCCGGAAAGTAACTGTTTTACTCCCTCGTCAATCCCGTCAAGGGTCAACTCAAACATGGGAAAGATGTCTCCGATCATCCTGATCGTTTGGTTATAGCTCCAGGCCCTTCCCGGGATGGGGTTTAACCAGATTGAATCGGGAAACCGCTCCCTGATCTTCCGGAGCCAGACCTCACCGGGAATATCGTTATTATACCAGTACTCCACCGCACCGTTTGTCCAGGTAAGTTCAAAAGGAGACATAGACGCGTCACCCACAAGAATAAGTTTATAGTCAGCATCTTCATTTCTGATAAAGTCCGCAGTGGAAACAGATTCATTTCTCTCCATGTCCTTCCAGAGGAGCTGGTAAGGACAGTTGTGAAAGTAGAAGTGCTTGAACCTGTAGATCTGGGACGAAGCGGCTGAAAAGAGCCTTTCCACAAGCTCTGCATAGGGCGTCATGGAGCCCCCCGTATCCATCAGGAGTATGACCTTTGATGTTTTTTTTTCATACTTTTCCCACCTGAGTTCAATCTCACCGGCGTTTTTACATGTGGCATCAATTGTTTCATCAAGGTCAAGGTTCTCACCTTCCCCTACGGGAAGCATTGACCTGAGGTGTGAAAGGGCCACTCTCATCTGTCTCACATCCAGGGTCCTGGAACTTGAATAATTCCTGAACGACCTCTTCTCTGCAACCTGAACCGCCCTCCGGTGCCTTGACTCACCCTGTCCTATCCTTATTCCCGCGGGATTATATCCCCATGCGCCCTGTGTTGACCTGCCCCCTGTTCCGATACGCTTGTTGCCGCCCACATGACTTTTATAATGGCCCCCTTCCAGCTGCTCCTCGAACTTTTTGAGGATCTCATCAAAATCAAGGGCTTCCATCTCCTTCTTCTCTTCCTCGGAGAGTTTCAGTTCTTTGACCTTCTTTAACCCCTCGAGTATCTTTTCCAGGACCTCATCCGTTGTTTCTATCTCTTTAAATGTATCAAGAAAAGCAATGTCAAACCTGTCGTAGTAGACCTCGTTTTTCACAAGGACCGACCGGGCAATATAGTAGAAGTGTGTGAGGCTGCACCTGTTGAGATTCAGGGAGAGGGCGTGGTGCAGAGTGAGCCATTCATGGAGGGAGACCGGAACTCCCCCGGCCTTCAGGTTAAAAAAGAAATCAATAAACACTGCGGGACCTGCCGCTTGTCTTGTAAGAGTGATGAGAACCGGAGTTCTCTATGACAGCAAAATCTTCCTGCTTTTTCAGAAGTGTTCCCAGAAACGGCATATCGTCCTTTATTTTTTTTGGGGAAATCCCGCCGGCAATGAGCGCCTGGACCCAGTCGATGAGCTCACTTGTGGAGGGCTTTTTTCTCAACATATCATACTCCCTTATCATGTAAAACTTCTTAAGGGCTTCCGTGAGGATCTTTTTTTCTATATCCGGATAGTGGACACGGACGATCTCCTCCATGAGCGCTTCCCCGGGAAAGTCGATATAGTGAAAGATGCACCTTCTCAGAAAAGGGTCCGGAAGCTCTTTTTCACTGTTGGAGGTTATGATGACGATGGGTCTCTGCTTTGCCCGGATCTCATCGCCGGTTTCATGGACAGAGAAGCTCATTTCATCGATCTCGTTGAGCAGGTCGTTGGGAAATTCAAGCTCGGCCTTGTCGATCTCGTCTATGAGAAGGACCACCTGCTCTTCGGAATGAAAGGCCTCCCCCAGCTTTCCCAGCTTGATATAGTTCCTGATATCCGATATATCCCCGTCACCGAAACGGGCGTCATTGAGCCTCTGCACAGTATCGTATACGTAGAGACCTTCCTTTGCCTTGGTTGTGGATTTAACATTCCATATATAGAGTTTTTTACCCAGGCCCCTGGCGATTGAATGGGCCAGAAGTGTCTTCCCGGTACCCGGCTCTCCCTTTACCAGGAGAGGTCTTCCCAGGGAAATTGAGACATTAACACTGTCCCTGAGCTGGGGGGAGATGACGTAATCGACGGTTCCGTTAAAATGATCCATATGTCCTCTTTTTATCAATAGCAATATAGTGTTTTGGTTTAAACTTTTTCGTTCTGTTACCAATTTCTTAAAAAGCTTTACTCTTTCAAGTCTTTATTGGCCTCGCTGCGCCATATGAAGGCGTTGTGCTTGCTAATAATTCAGATTCAACAGAGATATCTGGCCCTTTCACAAATCCCTGTTTTTCGTCTTTATTCTTAAAATAGAAAAAAGAATTGAGGAAAGACTCCGAACGCACCATTAAGTGCTAAATGGGGGAAGAACTCAGGTTGGCAGGGAAATGTGAGTCAGGGGATGAAATCGAACTCTACTTCAAAAGCATCGTCTCAACAATGCTCCTTGCTGCTTTCTGATATTTTTTCTTATCATAGATATCACTCTCCTTAACGGAAATAACCTTCTCTTTCTTCCCGTCCCGGTACCCGATAATATCCAGCCCCTTCCTGTTGTTTCTCCGGCAGTAACCCGTTCTTCCAAACCTGCAGTTTGAGAGAACAATTTTAATCTCCCTGCCCCTGACCTTTTTCTTGTAGACAATGAGATGGGCATGTTTGGCCAGTTCGTCATAGAAATTCTTCACATACTTGCTCATAATGTCATCGGACATCTCTGCGGAGTATATAATATGGACCTGTATTTTATTCCTGCGGATGGTCCTGTTTTCACGCATGATCTTTACGCCAAAGGGTGTGACTCCATCCATGGATATTAATTTCTCTTTTCCGTCAGGATAGACGTACTTTACCGACCCGTCATAATTGATATAGATCTTCACTCCATCGGGGGGATAGACCTCCCTCTTCCCGTTGCCGAACCTGATTATCCGCGTACCGTCACTGAGATGCGCCTCCTCCCTGTCTTTATATTTGTAGATCAGGGAACCGCTTTTTTTTCGATAAACTTCACGTGCCGCTTCCTTTTTAACAAGTTCCGCACCGATAAATGAAAAATCAAGTTCGTATCCATGGAGAGTACCGGCCGCGGTGATGAAAATAAGAACTGCCAGAAAAAAATTTATCCTGTTTAAATATTTCATACGTGTTTAAACTCTCTTATCTCTTTATGTAAGTGCCCTGTAAGCAATATCCTTCCGGTAAAAGGCCCCGTCAAAGCTGATTTTATCGATCTCTCCATAGACGAAATCCCTGGCGGCACTAATACTTTCTCCTGTACCGGTTACATTGAGTACCCTGCCGCCATTGGTATAGATCTTCCCGTTTTCCCTTTTTGTCCCCGCGTGAAAGACAATGAGGTCTTTACTTACCGTATCCAGTCCCCTTATCTCCATTCCTTTTTCATAATCAAGGGGATATCCTCCGGACGAGATCACCACGGTTATCGCGTGTTTTTCCCTGAAGCTGAGGTCCACGTTGTGGAGGTTCCCTTCCACTGCCGCTATCAGGACGTCCCCGAGCCTTCCGTTCAGGAGAGGAAGCACCGCCTGTATCTCCGGATCGCCGAAACGTACATTGAACTCAAGCACATTGATATCGTTCCCCGAGATCATGAGCCCCGCGTAGAGAACCCCTTTGAAGGGGATGCCCTCCTTTTTCATTCCCTCAATTGTGGGACGCAATATTGTTTCATGGACCTTCTTCAGTCTCTCCGGCGTCATGACCGGCGCGGGAGCATAGGCGCCCATTCCACCGGTATTCGGGCCCCTGTCACCGTCATATATCCTTTTGTGGTCCTGGGCCGACACCATGGACTTTATGGTTTCACCGTCCGATATCCCCAGTATGGATGCTTCTTCACCGGAAAGATACTCCTCCACAAATGATTTTGAGTCATCCTCAACCATCCTGTTGATAAAATCCATTGCCTCGTCACGGTTTTCAGGGATCCCCACACCCTTTCCCGCCGCAAGGCCGTCAAGCTTGATGACAAGGGGAAAATCGGTAACCCCGTTTATATGTTCAATCAGTTCCTTTTTACCGGTAAAGTCCCAGTGCCTGCAGGTGGGAACATTGTACTTTTCCATGATATACTTCGCGAAGAGCTTGCTCCCTTCAAGCTGTGCGGCCTTTTTTGATGGACCGAAAGTCCTGATCCCGTTCTCTTCAAGGTAGTCAACAAGCCCTGCGGCCAGGGGAGCTTCGGGACCCACAACCACCAGGTCGATCTTTTTGTCCCGGGCAAGCCTAAGAATACCGTCAAAGTCATCTCCGCTGATATCCGCCCTGTAGCTGTCTTCAATACCCCCGTTACCCGGCGCCACATAAACCTCGCTGGCGCTGCCATCAGACATGAGCCTCCAGGCAAGGGCATGTTCTCTTCCCCCCGATCCAACAACCAGATATTTCATAACTCCTCCCGAAAAAAATCTCTTTTCTTACTCCAGGTGCTTCCTCAATTTCTCTTCCAGCAGCCTGTAAAGCTTCGACTCAATATGATCCACCACAATCCTGTCATGGATTTTTTTGTAGTCATGGGCCACAGTCCCTTTCAGTATGGACTTCCAGACAATACTTCCCGTTCTGACCGATACGGCCTTGACACTGATATTCGTAAACGACATGTTTTGTTCGCTGAACCATCCTGTGTCCGGTATTGTCACAATGACCACCGCGTCGGCAGCCAGAAGCTTTCCTATATTTTTTGCGTTTTCCACTGTTACTCCTGAAAGTGAAAGCTTCTGTTCCGTAAGGATTTTCTCCAGTTTCGACCTGTCAACACAGTTATATCCCAGTCTGAGCAGCATCAGTTCGAGCTTATCGGCATTTCTCTGTTCAAAACTTTTCCTCGTTACTTCTTCATTTTTTTTATTTAACCATGCAGCATGAATTATGGCGGGAAAGACAAGATAGGTGTTGATGTTCATGTTCTTTATCCCGGGATTGACAAAGGTATTCTCGGATACTTTATAGTCCAGTTTGTCTTTATCCATATCAGCAGAAACCGGGTTGCTCATTATAAGAGACATAATTATTATCAGAATGATCTGCTTTATTATTAATTTCATGATAGTTCCTTTTTATAAATGAATTGTTATCCAGCCGGAATGTCATGGACAGGAGGTCAGATTATTATATGACTTCCCGCCCTGTCAAGGAAATTGGGAAAATCCCCTCAGCCTCCGGCAGCTCCCCTTTATTAAAGGGGAGCCAGTAAGAAAAACTTTCCTTATACAATCTTCACCCCCTTTAAAGGGGGTGCCCAAAGGGCGGGGGATTTATCTTCTTTACAAAAACTTCCCGATACAATAAATATGTGCTCATAAAAAGCTATAATCTCATTGAATGAGAAGAAAATAGAAACTTGCTATGAAGAAAATTAACAGGGAAAGAAACACAATAACAACCGGATTTCACATTCCCTATAACCCGAAATTGAAAAACAGAGCACGTGAACTGCGAAAAAATATGACAGAGGCGGAGAAAAAGATATGGTATGCTTTTTTGAGAGGTTTTAAGCACAGGTTTTTAAGGCAAAAACCGATAGATAACTATATTGTTGATTTTTATTGCACCGGTTTAAAACTGGTAATTGAAATTGATGGAGACACACATTCCACTAAAGAAGAAATTGAATATGATAAATACAGAACTCAAATACTTGAAGGCTATGGACTAAAAGTAATACGTTTTACTAATTATCAAATTTTTAATAATTTTGATGAAGTATGCAATGAAATTGAGTCTATAGAAAATATTATTTTAAAATCTCCTCAACCTCCGGCAGTTCCCGAGGTTACAGGAAGTAACCCTGTCGGCATAGCGACAGGAAGGCGTGAGAAAGCCGACCTTTAATAAAGTAGAGCCTGTATGAAGAACTTTCCTTACAATCTTAACCCCCTTTATTAAAGGGGGTGCCCGAAGGGCGGGGGATTTTCAGATGATCATAAACAGTTCACAGGTACCGGAAAAATTCAGCAACTGCCGTGTGGACAGGTACCTTGCTGAGAGATTCACCTACTTCAGCAGGTCCCGGTGGCAAAACGAGATATCAGAAGGAAGGCTTCTTCTCAACGGGAAAAAACTCGGCAACCACCACAAGCGGGTCAGGACCGGTGATATCCTGTCATACAGTGGCAGGGATGAACCTGAACCGGAAGTCCTCCGTAACTACAGAGAGGTTTACCGGGACAGTCAGATCCTCGCAGTGGACAAACCAGGGAACCTCCCAGTCCATCCATCGGGAGTTTTCCTCAAAAACACACTGCTGACAATTCTTGAAGATGATTACAAAACGGCACTCTACCCGGTACACAGGCTCGACAGGGAGACATCGGGGATCATACTCTTTGCGAAGGACCGGGATACCGCTTCCGCCCTTCAGGGAAATTTTCACAGGGTAAAAAAGTCATACCTTGCAATCGTTCAGGGTATTCCGGCAGAGAGGAGATTTACCGATAAGACCCCCATTGGAAATAATCCCGTTTCAGAAGTGAGAAAAAAGAGAAAGGCCTATGAGGGAGCAGATGAACATGCGGAAACAGTTTTTTCTCTGCTCTACTCCAGGGGAAGTTTCTCTCTTCTCAAGGCGGTCCCCGTCACCGGACGGACACACCAGATCCGTGTTCACTGCGAACATTCGGGTTTCCCTATCCTGGGTGATAAGCTCTACGGCCTTGATGAAAAACATTACCTTGAGTTTATTGAGAAGGGGAACAGTGAGGAACTCATTGAAAAAACCGGTTTTCACCGATCCGCACTCCACTCATACAGCATTCGTTTTTTTCATCCGGGCAAGGGACAGGATATGCTCCTGAGAACTCCATTTCCTCCGGATTTCAGGGAATTTTTTCAAACCCTGAAATAATACTACCGGTTTTTAGATATGTCAATAAATCAATCCTCACAAAAGTGAACCATGCACCTGGGTATGGGCTTACAGCCCGTAAAAACCGCATTATACTTTTTCAAAAGTGAATGGGGAAAGTAGCTCTGCTTCGCCTTTCTCAGTCCGGGAATTCCCAGGTCCTGCTCCCTGTTTACATATTGAAAATCACCCAGACTGTATTTTGCAAACCAGTGTGTAATCAGCTGGTTAAGCCCGTGGAACTCTCTCATTGCCTTTTCAAAATGCCAGACAGCCGTTTCCGGGTTGAGTTTCTCCCCCACGGCAAATGCCTCAACCTGTCCGTTGATCCTTATAATTCCTCCGGTAAGCCTGAACAGGGAAAAATGTTCCAGGGCCTCCCTTACCGCTTCATATTCCTTGACCAGGTCAGGATCATCAAAACAGCCTCTTGACCTGCACCACCGCTCATGCATCTCCCTGACCTCTCCCATGGACTCATCATTTATTTCTTCATAAACGCAATCATGGGCCTCAAGGCATCTTTTAATGTGGTTTCGTTTCCTTGAAAACTTTCGTCCCGAAAAAGTGGCTAGGTCATCGACACGGTAGAGATAATCGGAGTTGTCTCTGTCATCCTCCAGGTTTATCCGCTTTTTCATGAAAGCCCCAATGGTACTTTCTGTGAGACGGGTTGCACCTGTAATCCTGAAATCTTTATTCTCCAGAATATCATCAATTGAGATCTCTCCCGCCGGCGGACCAAAGAGGATGATCTCCTGTTCCCCGGGGTTCTCTCTTTTAATAAAAAAAATGAGTGAATCGTCTTTTTCAATGAAATAGACAGGGCGGAACTTTCTCCACACAAAGAGATTTGTAAAGGTGTGTTCGGATATTTCCGGCGGATATCTTTTAAAGTAACCGTTAACCAGTTCCCTGTGAGAGATATCGAGCCTGTTTATTGTCATCATTAAATAATTTACCCGCCTTATTTTTTTTTCAAATAGTTATCCTTAACCCGAAGATATTTTTCTGCCATGAAAATTGTTTCCTTCACATTATTTTCCGTAAGGGACCGAACGACTTTCCCGGGAGAACCGAAGACAAGAGAATAGGGGGGAATCTCAGTACCCGGGGTAAGGAGAGTTCCGGCACCGATAATACTTCCGTATCCGACCTTTACTCCATTGAGCAAAATCGCGCCTATCCCTACGAGTACCGCATCCTCAACCGTGCACCCGTGAAGAACCACATTGTGACCCACCACGACATCATTTCCCACAATACAGGGATGTTCATCTGCAACATGAAGACAACAGAGGTCCTGGATATTGCTCCTCTCTCCCACTGAAATAAAGTTTATATCACCCCTGAGAACCGAACCAAAAAAGACACTTGAATGGTCCCCCAGTCTTACATCGCCGGTAACTGTTGCCGTCTCTGCCATAAAGACACCTTTTCCCATCCGGGGTCTTTCATCCCCTGTCCAGACATAGTGACTCCTCTTCTCTTCTGTCATTTCTCGATCCTGATAAACCACTGAAAATTCTGGGTGGCTTTACATTTGAGCATATTATTAAATCTCCTGTCCCTGTAAAAGTAGACTCCGCAACCAAGCTGGATCCCGTTCTTCGAAAGGATGTTCCTCCTGTGACCGGGGGAATTCATCCACTGCCGCACCAGGGCCTCTGCCAGTGAAAGATACGTGTGGTTGGGAAGTATTTTACCGGTGGGAGTATAGCTGAACCTGCCGCTTCCCCGGTTATAAACCGGTCTTCCTGCAGTGTATACGATGCCGAAGCCTGTTGCAATGTTCTCGGCAATCTTCGGATTTTTTATCCCTGCAAGACCTCCTCTCTGCTCTGGGGTTCTCTTTCGGGGTACAAAGGGGTTTTTGTGCGAGAAAAAGTTCTTCTCCACCATCTCCTTTGAATGGAGCCATGCGGATTTTTCAAGCTCCGGTGCATATTCAAGAGGTTTTCTCCCCTGCCTGACCCGGACCTCGTTTGTAACATAGAAAACCGCGGCGTTCAGGAGGGGATAATCAACGTTTTTTTCATCAATGACTCGGTTGAAACCGTGATAGGACCTGAAGTTCTCATATGTTTTTGTGCGGTATTCCGAGATCTGCCAGTTTGGTAAGAGAACCTGCGGTATAAAAGTGAGAATGAGAAATAATGATAATTTTTTCATAGCCTTTACCCCGGGGATTTTTAATGGATTATTATCAGGGATACTGCAGAATTCAATAAGTTTTTCTTGATAATATTTTAACTATACCAGTTGTTATTCTTATTGATGGCTGAGTACTAACCTGGTTGAAATAATACCTGTAAATGAGTATATTACAGGAAACCGTTACTTTTTATGAAAAAAATATTAAAAACCATTCTGCCAATACTTCTGCTGCCATTCCTGTTCACGTCCCATTCCCTGGCAGGAGGCGGAAAGAACCTTTTTCTTCAAATATTAAATACCGGCCCCTTATATGATAAAACATTCATGAGAGAGATGACCGTTTATGCAGGGTCAGAGTCCCTCAGGAAAGTCCACGGGAGGGAGGGACAGCCTGATTTTAACTACGAATTTAAGGGTATCCGGTTCAGACGCAACAGAAGCAGTGACGGGATATGGAAGAGGTCGAAAAGGTCAGGTCCCGGAAGATGTCCGCTGAAACCGGTAAACGTTGACACTGTGCCTTTCCATTCCGGTGAAGACGGGGGATATCTCAGGCTGGGTATTCCTGCCGGGAAAAATGAGGGAGGAGAACTGGTTTCGGTAAAAAAAGACTTTCACTTCGGAATATATGAGATCAGGATGAAACCATCATCTGCTCCGGGGGCTGTTAATGCGTTCTTTATCATGAACCCGGAAAAGAAAGGTGAGGAGATCGATATTGAATTTCTTACTGATGAATTCAACAGGCACAGGGGCAAGGTCCACTTCGTTGTACATCCACGGAACAACCTTCTCCCGCCAAAATACCACAGAATTGCCCGGCTCAACTTCAACCCTGCAGATGATTTTCATACCTACGGGTTCATCTGGACAAAGAAGAGAATAGATTTTACCATAGACGGAAAAATCATAACCGGGTTCTCTTCACGTGAAGGATCACCTGTGAAATCCGGGACAGGGAATATTCATCTTAATACATGGACGGGTAATCCCAAATGGGGGGGAGGGCCGCCATCCAGGGACTCCTGGATGATTGTGCGCAGAATAAGCTACTGGAAAATGTAATTCCTTCGGCTGGATATTTAGATATTGTCGATCATGAACAGGACTCTCTCAACAACCGGGTTGAGAAAAAAAGTCAGAAGTGTCACAATGACTGCAAGTTTTATAAATATCACAACTCTCCCCATGTTTCATTCTCCTCTATTTCTCTTCTGATATGACGGCAAAATCTGAAACCATATCATCGTTTCCCACATCAAGAAGCTTGACTCCCACCGTTGCCCTTCCCTGTGTGGACACGTCCTTTGCCTGCAGTCTTATTGTCATTCCATTCTTGGAGATAATAATAATTTCATCTTCCATATAAACAGACCTGATTCCGATGGAAGGACCGTTTTTATCAGAAACCTTGAGATATGTCATCCCCTTGCCGCCTCTCCCTTTTGCGGTAAAGTTCTGGTAGTTGATCCTTTTTCCAAAACCCTTCTGGCTTATGACAAAGAGAGAGGAGTTCTGTTTAACAACATCCAGTCCTATGATCATATCGTCTTTTGTAAGCCTCATACCGATAATTCCTGCCGCTGTCCTTCCCATTGCCCTCATCTTCAGGAGGTTTGTTCTTAAAAGGTTTCCGCTTTTTGTGGCAATGACGATATCATCTCCCTTCTCCACGACTTTTACATCAACCAGTTCATCATTCTTTTTGAGGTTGATGGCAATGATCCCTCCCTTTTTGGCATTTATGAAGTTACCGATATCGGACTTTTTCAGGATACCCTCCCTTGTAACCATACAGAGATAGTCATCCCCTTCAAAATCACCCACGGCACAGACAGCGGTGATGCCTTCACCGGATGAGAGGTTGAGTATCCCCTTGATATTTCTCCCCCTGCTGCTTTTTCCTGCAAGAGGGATCTCGTAGGCCTTCATGGCAAAGATTTTCCCTTTGTTCGAGAAAAACATGACAATATCATGCGTGGTGGCAATTGTCATCATGGCAATAAAGTCTTCACGCTTGGAAGACATGCCGATAACGCCTTTACCTCCCCGTCTCTGTTTCTTAAAGGTATCGATGGGGATCCTCCTGATAAAGCCGTCATTGGAGATGGATATGACCATGTCCTCTTCGGCGATGAGGTCTTCCACGTTAAAATCGGTAGTGGCCTCACCCATGACAATCTCTGTCCGCCTTTTGTCTCCGTATTTATCCTTAATGATGTTGAGTTCATTTTTTACAATATTCAGGATCTTCGTTTCGCTCTTGAGGATCTCCTTGAGCTCCTTAATAAGTTTCTTGAGTTCCTTCAGTTCATCTTCGATTTTTTTCACTTCAAGGGATGTCAGTCTCTGAAGCCTCATGTCAAGGATGGCTTTTGCCTGGATTTCTGAAAGCCTGAATTTTTTTATAAGCCGGGTTCCCGCTTCATCAGGGGTCTTGGATGAGCGGATAATGCTGATAACCTCGTCGATATTATCAAGGGCTATCTTCAGTCCTTCAAGAATGTGGGCCCTCTCCTCGGCTTTCCGGAGCTCATACCGGGTACGCCTGGTTATGACGATCTTCCTGTGCTGGATGTAGTTGCTCAGAAGGCCCTTGAGGTCCAGGACCTTGGGCACATTGTCAACAAGCGCGAGAAAGATAATACCGAAAGAATTCTGGAACTGTGTGTGTTTAAATATCTGGTTTATAATGACATTTGTGTTGGCATCCTTCTTGAGTTCTATGACAATCCGCATGCCTCTTCTGTCCGACTCATCTCTCAGGGCGGAGACTCCCTCAATGGTCTTGTTGTTCACCAGGTCGGCAATCCGCGCAATAAGCGAAGCCTTGTTGACCTGGTAGGGGATCTCGCTTATGATGATGCTGTCCCGTCCCTTCTTGCCGGACTCAACTTCATACTTGCCCCTGATGGTGATGCTGCCCCTTCCGGTTGTATATGCCTTTACGATCCCTTCCGACCCGACAATTGACGCCGCAGTGGGAAAATCAGGTCCTTTGATATATTTCATTAACTGCCTGACGGTAAGAGCAGGGTTATCTATGAGCGCAATGGTACCTTCAATGACCTCCACCAGGTTGTGGGGAGGGATCTTTGTGGCCATACCCACGGCAATTCCCTCGGAACCGTTAACCAGAAGGTTGGGAAACGCCGCGGGAAGTACACGGGGCTCCTGTCGTGTTTCATCAAAGTTCGGGTTAAAATCAACAGTCTCCTTGTCGATATCCCTGAGCATCTCCTCGGCCAGCTTGTTCAGCCTGGCCTCAGTATACCTGTAAGCAGCAGGGGGGTCCCCGTCCACGGAACCGAAGTTGCCCTGTCCGTCAATGATGGGATTTCTCAGGGAAAAGTCCTGGGCCATCCTCACCATGGTGTCATAGACAGCAGAATCGCCATGGGGATGATAGTTACCGATAACTTCACCCACAATCTTTGCTGACTTCACATAAGCCCTGTCGCTTCTCCAGGCCCTCTCGTTCATGGCATGGAGAATCCTTCTATGAACGGGCTTCAACCCGTCCCTGACATCAGGAAGAGCCCGGCCCACGATTACACTCATGGCGTAATCGAGGTACGAGTTCATCATCTGGTCTTCAATTTCAACATTGACTATTTTATCCGTTGATGTATTCTTTTTCGTTGGCACCTTTCTATCCCTGCTTCCTGCTCTCTATTCTTGTATTTTCTGATTTTACAATTCAATCCAGTCCCTAGAGATCAAGGTTCTGGACATTTTTTGCGTTCTCTTCAATAAATTTTCTTCGGGGCTCCACCAGGTCACCCATGAGATTTGAGAACACCTTCTCGCACTCTACTTCGTCATCCATCCTTACCTTGAGTATTGTTCTTGTTTCGGGATTCATTGTTGTTTCCCAGAGCTGGTCCGGGTTCATCTCACCGAGACCCTTGTACCGCTGTATTGCGGCCTTTGAACCGTCCCCGTACTGTTTGATGAGCTTATCACGCTCGCTGTCACTGAACGCATAGTATGTCTTGCTCTTTATCCTGATGTTGTAGAGAGGGGGCTGCGCAATGTAGAGATATCCGCCCCTGATCAGCTCCTTCATGTACCTGAAGAAAAAGGTGAGGATAAGTGTGCGGATATGGGAACCGTCAACATCGGCGTCTGTCATGATAATGATCTTGTGGTAACGCGTTTTGTCTATGTTAAATTCATCTGCCCCGATACCTGTCCCGATTGCCGTAATGATTGTCTTGATCTCCTCGTTTGAAAGGATCTTGTCAAGCCGTGACTTTTCAACATTGAGTATCTTTCCCTTGAGTGAAAGAATGGCCTGAAAGTTCCTGTCCCTCCCCTGTTTGGCGGAACCTCCCGCAGAATCACCCTCTACAAGGTAGAGCTCACAGAGTGACGGGTCCTTCTCGGAACAATCTGCCAGTTTTCCCGGGAGGTTTGAGCCCTCCAGTGCATTTTTTCTTCGGGTAAGGTCCCTGGCTTTTTTTGCTGCGATACGCGCGCTTGCAGTGTTTATACACTTATCAATGATCTTTTTTACATCCTGCGGATGGTCTTCAAAGTACATGCCCAGGTGTTCGTTGGTGACGGATTCTACAATACCCTTGACCTCGCTGTTACCCAGTTTCATCTTCGTCTGACCTTCGAACTGTGGATTGGGTATCTTGATACTGATAATTCCCACAAGACCTTCCCGTGTATCGTCCCCCGATATCTGTTTTATCTTTTTATCCATCTTTTCCTTTTTCAGGAAATCGTTGACAACCCGTGTCAGAGCAGACTTGAACCCGGCAAGGTGTGTTCCCCCCTCTTTGGTGTTAATATTGTTCGCGTAAGTAAAAAAGGTTTCACTGTATGAATCGATATACTGAATGGCAACTTCAACGTCTATATTGTCCTTTACCGTGTGAAAGTAAATGGGCTGCTTGATAATCGGGTTCTTGTTCTCGTTGAGGTGATCGACAAAGGAAACAATCCCCCCTTTGAACTGGAAGATATGTTCCTTTCCCTTCCCCCTCATGTCCCTCAGGGATATTCGGACCCCCGCGTTGAGAAATGCAAGCTCCCTCAATCTTTTTGAAAGCACATCAAAGTTATAATCGCTCGTTTCAAATATTGAATCATCGGAAAGAAAGATTATCCTTGTCCCCCTTTTCTTTGTATCTCCAATCTTCTTTATCTTACCGGTGGGAATCCCCTTTTTATAACTCTGTGTATAAATCTTTCCTTCTCTGTATACTTCAACAGAGAGTTTTTTTGAAAGAGCGTTTACCACCGACACACCCACACCATGAAGTCCCCCGGAAACTTTATAAGAGTCGTTATCGAACTTCCCCCCTGCGTGGAGCTTTGTCATGACAACTTCAAGTGCTGACATCTTGTACGTGGGATGAGGGTCTACCGGTATCCCCCTCCCGTTATCAATAACCTCTATTGAGTTGTCTTTGTGAATTGTAATGGATATAACATCACAGTGCCCGGCAAGGGCCTCATCAATGGAGTTATCCACAATTTCATAAACAAGGTGATGGAGTCCATTGAAATCTGTTGATCCAATATACATGGCAGGTCTTTTCCGGACTGCTTCAAGTCCTTCCAAAACCTGAATTTTATCGGCACCGTAACTTTTGCTCATTTATTTCTACTCCAGATTAAATCCTTTTTATATGATATTCTTTTAATGACAGTAAAGGGACTCACACCGCTCCCTGTTATATCGCCGTTAACAGTAACGGCAATAGACCTGTCGTTATCATCAATACGATCCTTTATCCATGAATTAAGGGATGACATCCTGATTGTTTCCCCGTTAAAGATGCCTATAGACTCCCTGTGAGATATTATCTTTTTTCCGCCGAGATGTATATACACCGTTTACTGTTCCTTCTTTCTCCACCTGGATTTTTTTACATCGGCTTTAATATCATTAACCATCTCGGATGAGAGGACCCTGTTAATCTTGTCCAACAGGCTGTTCTTCATCAGCGATATTTCATTGGCATAAACCGGATGATCCACTGATACAAAGAGTTTTTTTCCGTAAATTTTCTCAGGAGTGCTGTGGGCAGATATAATATTACCGGCTATTTTTTCCCAGTTCTGCTTTAGCTGAATAATTACAAACGAATCATCAACATCCAGCTCCTTAATAATATCAGGCAGGACTTCATGGAATTCCACTGTTTTACCTGACCTGAAGTTCCTAAACCTGAATTTCATTTTATGAATAGACTATCTGGTAATTACAGGATCAAAACGTTTCCGGTTATTACGATTAAAAATTATTTTTACTCCTTACCCGGTAAAGGGAAAGCATAGTTCGCTGAATTTATCACCGGAAATTTATATCCATGATAATATTGAGCCTCTTTTAGTCAAGAAATTGTATATCTGAAAAATATAAAATCGTGTTGTGAAACTTCAGTATTTCGACTGCTTTTAACTGCTGCTCAGCACTAGTATTTTTCCACTCGTCCCCCGGGTTTCACCCTGTACTTCATGCTCTCGTTATATATTCTTTCCGGAATGGAACCGGGATCGACCATGGTAAAGATAACCTGGTTTCCCCTGTTGAGTATTTCCACCATTCTTTCCCGTCTTCTGCCGTCAAGTTCTGAAAAAATATCATCTACCAGGATAATCGATTTCTTTCCCGATTTTTCTTCGATGATCTCACACTCGGACATCTTAAGGGATATTGCCGCTGTTCTCCTCTGTCCCTGTGACGCGTAATGGGTAAAGATCCTGCCGTCCCTGACCAGAATGTAGTCGTCCCTCTGGGGCCCCGTTCCGGTTGTTCCCATTGCAATATCCCTGTTCCTGTTTATTCCCAGCTCCTGCATTATTTCCCCTTTCTCATCTGAAGCTGTAGAGGATATATACTCAATACCCGTGCCGGGATCATCACCTGCAATACTTTTGTAAGAATCGGAAAAAAGACCGGCAAATTGTTTGATAAATTCTCTTCTCTTCTTTACAATGAACGATACCTTTTCAGAAAACATTTTGTCCCAGACATCCAGCTGTCCTGTTCCGCTCGTTCTTTTCTCTCTTATCATCTTGAGAATCCTGTTCCTCGAACGGAGTATTTTTTTCATCTCGCTTAAGTTAACCATATATTCATTATCTATTTTGGAGAGAACAGAATCGAAGAACTTTCTCCTGACCTCGGGAGACCCGTTGATCAGGTTAATATCCATTGGTGTAAAAATAACAGAGAGGCATTTTCCAAAATAATCCGTTCCCCTCATTATTTCTCTGCTTTCAATTTTTATTTTCTTTTTGGTCCTGTCCGAGATGTGGGTACAGCCAACTTCAAATTTTCTGTAATCGTTCTTTTCAATGACAGATGAACAGTAGTAGGATTCTTCACCCCAGAGAATAATCTCACTGTCAGGTGTATTTCTGAACGATTTAATATTTGATGTTATGGTAATTGCTTCAAGGATATTTGTTTTTCCGATTCCGTTATCCCCGGTAATAAAGTTTACTTCCGGTGAAAACTCCAGGTCAAGTTCCCTGTAATTTCTGAAGTTTTTAACACTTAAATTTTTGATATACATAGAGGGATATACCGGTAATAAAAAGAAGGGCCTATCAAGAAAACTATTATTTCAACTGTATGGGCATTATTACGGACACATGATTTTTGTCTTTTTCGGAGGTAATTGTTACCGGGCTCATCTGTCCTGTTATTCCGCAGACAACAAATTCATCATCTATCTCCTTCAGGGTATCAAGGAGAAACATTGCATTAATACCAATTGACATCTCTTCTTTTACATTACACTCAATCTGCAGCTCCTCGTTTGCTTCTCCAAGTTCAGGTGTACTTGCGTCTATCTGAAGTTTCTTTTTTCCAAAAGTGAGAATAATTTTATTTGCCGGTTCCCGGGTAAATACCATTGCTCTTTTAACCGATTCACTCAGTTTCCGGGTATTTATAACTGCCTGCATACTCTGTTCTTTGGGGATAACCTGTTTATAGTTTGGAAACTGACCGTCAACGATTCGGGAGATAACCTCTGTTTCCCCTATTTTGAAGAAACACTTCTTATCGCTGTATGAAAAGAGACATCTGCCGGAAGACTCAAGCAGCCTCTGGACCTCGTTAATTGTTTTCAGAGGGACAATGATCCCCTCACTTATATCTATATCATTGTCTATCTCCCGGGTAACAAGTGAGAGACGCCGTGAATCAGTAGCCACAGCTGTCAGGGACCCCACAGGTTCCGATATCATGTATATCCCGTTAAAAACAGGTTTAATTGTATCATTGGATGCTGCATATGATACCTTTTTAATCATACTTTTGAGAACAGATTGTTCTATCTCGATTGACTCATCCTTATTTATCCGGTTAACTTCAGGATACTCCTCTGCTGAACCGCCGATAAGGGTATAGTGGCCTTTTACATCCTTTGAAGCCGATTTTATATCAATGCCCAGTGATTCATTAACGTCAATAAAAACATCATCATCGGGAAGTTCCTTTAACAAATTAGAAAGTTTTTTACCGTTCACTGTAAAGGATGCTTCCGAATCTGAAGAGGCTTTGATCCTGCTTACGGTTGCCACTTCATTATCTGTTGAAATAACGTCCGTATATTCCTTTCTCACATTCAAAAGGCAATTTGAAAGTATAGTATTAATACTCTTGGATGAAATAATTGATTCTGCAATGTTTATTGCTTTTAAAAGTATTTCCTTTGCTGTTATAATCCTCATATTGCCTTTCCTGCTATTAATATTATTAATTAATTATTAATTAATAGTAATTGTAGTAGTCTATCCTGATATGTTAATAAAGTCACTAAACGCTGAACAGTTCAGGATTTACGGGATAACATTGAAGTGGATAATCTGTTATAAATTAAATATGACATAATCCTAATTTGAGTTAATTGTCAAATAAAAAAGTTATTCATAAAATATGAGAATAATTAACATCAAATAAATGACTTATCAACAGATAATTAACTCCTCAATTCCACGATGAGATCTTCAATGTGTTCCTTAAATTCAGAGCTTGTCCTCATATCATCTTCAATCTTATTTATTGCATTGACAACCGTTGAATGGTCCCTGTCTCCGAATTCCTTGCCGATATCTGACTGGGTCATGTCCGTGAGCTTTCTGACAAGATACATTGCTTTAAACCGGGGCTGGATAAGTCTGCTGTGACGGCTCTTGGATTTAAGCTCTTCGACTGATATGCCGTCAATCTCTGAAATTTTAATCATTATATCCGTTACGGTGACTTTTTTGTTTGAACTGTCATCAAAGAGATCCTTCAGGTGAAGTTTGGCATGGTTGGGATTGATCTGTTCTTCAAAATGTGAAGAAACCAGTTTGAGCCTGCTGATAGCCGCTTCCAGGGCCCTGATGGTGGATTTTATTCTTCTGGCAATATAGTTGATTGCTTCATCGGATATATTGAGGTTCTCCCTTTCGGCATTGTGCCTCAGTATTGCTTCCCGTGTTTCAAGATTAGGTGATTGAATATCGGTTATCATTCCCCATTCAAATCTCGATCTCAACCTGTCAGTCAGTGTTGAAAGCTGCTTGGGAGGTCTGTCACTGGTTATGACAATCTGCTTCTTATTTTCATAGAGGTTGTTGAAGGTATGAAAAAATTCATTCTGGGTCTCCTCTTTTTTCTCGATAAACTGGATATCATCTATCAACAGGATATCAACGTCCCTGTACTTAATCTTGAAACTGGATTGGGTGTTAGACATAATGGAATTGATAAATTCATTTATAAACTGTTCGGTGGGGACATAAAGGACCTTGAGAAAGGGCTTCTCAGAGATAATGTGATGCCCTACGGCATGCATGAGGTGGGTTTTACCCAGTCCTGTGGCACCATAGATAAAGAGCGGATTAAACTGTGTTGCAGGGGCATGGGCTACGGCACTGGCAGCTGCATGGGCCAACTGGTTATTGGGACCGATAATAAAGTTCTCAAAGGTATATTTTGGATTAAGGTGTACAGATCTCTGATTTTCACCGGTGAAAAATCGTTCTTTTATTTTTATCGAGGGATTTTCATCTGCTTCAGTGGAGAATCCATTATTGATGACGAATTCACACGACATTCTTTTACCGGCCACTGATTCAAGGATGTTCTCTATCTGATTTGAATACTGATCAGAAATATGACGTTTTGCTACATCGTCTGCAACCCGAACTTTCATTGTGTCACCGCTGAACTCCAGCGGCTTTGTATCCTTTAACCACATATCAAAAGACTGCTTATTGATATTGGTCTGCATGGAATCCAGAACTTTGCCCCAGATTAAGCTCTTATCTATCATTTCAAGACACCTTTACCATAAATTTATCCACATTTGTTGATAACTTTGTTTATAAGTATATTAATGTTCAGTATTAATAATTTTATAATCGTTCTTTGACACTTATGTATTATGTCATATAGGAATATAAAAACATTGCTATTACTGCTTAAATGCTACAATTAATGTTCTCATATGCATGTTACTCTGTTGAAAGACTGTATAATTACCAAAATTGCCCGCGGAAAAACACTTAATTGATTAATTTCCTGAGAAAATTTTGCAACTAATTAATTCCCTTTAGGCAAAAATTAATAAAAAAAATTTGTATTTTTAATAACATGAGGATAAACTGTTGATAACAGGAATTTTCTGTTGATAATGCTAAAGATATCGTTTATAATTATTTAATATTTTGTGAATATCTATTTCTGATTAGTTATTTAATTAAGTCTCTGATATAATTTACCCTGTAATTTAACACTTTTGCTTGACAGAATAGTATTATGTCTGATTTCTTATAGAATAATGTCCGCCACTAAAGGCGGCAGGGACATCTTGTTGATATTATTAGTAAATATGAAATTTTATTCATATGTGGCTGAGTAGTTACTTATTTTTTTACTGGAGAAATAAATGAAAAAGTTATTTTTAACTCTGGCAGTCTTTCTTGTTATCCTTCAAACCGGTAAGAGCCTCTCCTATGGTAATGAATTCAATGGGAAGATCGGGACATCATATGCCAGTGATGCTGAGAAATTCGGGCTCGATATAAGCCTTAACTACTTTTTCAACCTGGACCCTTTTTTTGGTGTAGGGCTTGAGGGGGATTTTTTCTGGCTGCAGTGGGACAGGAAGCTTGGTGAAGAGGATATAGGAATGACATCAGCCGATGTGAAAGCCGAAACCAATGTATTCGTCTTTCCTTTCTTTTTTAACGCGCAGGTGAAGCTTCCAAACCTCAAAGAATTTATTACAGTGGAACCTTCACTTATTGCCGGTCTCGGGTACTCCTTTATGATGCTGGATGATTCAATACCGGAATATACCGATGGATCCGGCACACATTCATCCAAAGACCAGACGAACTTCTATTCCGGCTTTGCCTGGCAGGTTCTTATCTCATTCTCCCTGCAGCCAAGCCAGGCGTCTAATGTGCAGTTTACATTTGATGGCGGCTATAGAGGAATCTATCCCAGTAAGGATGGGGTTGAATTTAACATGTCCGGATTTATTGCGAGAGTGGGAGTAAAGCTCAATATATAGAGGTTCCCTTACAGCTCTGTTCAAACATCTCTTCATTGTTGATGATATACGTATAACCCTGTTCCGTGAGGAAAAGCTGCCTGTTATGGGCAAACTTTTCCTCGACGGAGTTGGATGTAATAATCGTATAGAAATAAGCGCTGTTGTCACCTTTTTTCGGCCTGAGTATTCTTCCAAGCCTCTGGGCCTCTTCCTGCCGGGAACCGAATGTACCTGAAATCTGTATGGCAACATTTGCATCGGGAAGGTCAATGGAAAAGTTGGCGACCTTGGAAACAAGGAGTGTCTTTATCTCACCCTTCCTGAACCGGCTGTAGAGGTTCTCCCTTTCGGAAACGGGAGTGCTTCCGGTGATAAGAGGAACCTTCAGCTTCTCCGCGAATTCTTTGAGCTGTGAAATATACTGGCCGATGATCAGTATATTTGCTCCCCTGTGCTTTTCGAGAAGTGTTTCCGTAACAGGAAACTTTCTGATGTTCTCTGATGCAAGGCGGAACTTGTCCCTGTCCCGGGAAACAGAATATTTTATCCTTATCTCTTCCGGAAGCTCAACCCTTATTTCGGTACATGTGGCAGTTGCAATCCATTTTGTCTTCTCGAGGATCTTCCACGGCATATCAAACTTCTTCGGACCGATAAGGCTGAAAACATCTGTTTCAAGGCCATCTTCCCGAATCAGGGTGGCTGTAAGTCCCAGCCTCCTCTTTGACTGTATCTCGGAAGTCATTCTGAAAACCGGGGCGGGCAGGAGGTGTACCTCGTCATAGATAATGAGGCCCCAGTTTTTTGAGTTAAATACCCGGAAGTGAAGAAAGGGGTCGTTTTTCTTTTTTCTGTAAGTCAGGATATTGTAGGTGGCAATGGTTACCGGTTTTATCTCCTTTTTTTCTCCGGAATATTCTCCGATGTTTTCGGGACCGAGATCGGTTTTATCCAGAAGCTCCTCTTTCCACTGCCGAATGGCAACGGTATTTGTTACCAGAATGAGGGTCTCTCTCTCCATGAGTGACATAACGCCTATTCCGATAATTGTCTTGCCCGCGCCGCAGGGAAGGACCACAACCCCGCTTCCGCCCTCGGGGCCGCCGCCCCGGTAGAAGGAGTTGATGGCGCTTTCCTGGTAGTCCCTGATACTGAACTCAACTCCCCGGGAGCTTGTGGACCTCAGTGACAGGGAGCAGCTGTCTCCCTCCTCGTATCCCGCAAGGTCTTCAACGGGGAAACCGATCTTGATAAGGGCCTGTTTCAGATGGCCCCGGGAATCAGGCTTGAGGATGGCCTTTGTGTCATCAAGTCTTTTATCGATGAAATCCATGACTTTTCTGTGATTCAGTATCTCGGAAAAGAGAACGGGATCTTCGGACATGAGAAGATAACGATCATCTTCCCTGACCAGTTTAAGAAGCCCGTATCTCTTCATCTGCTCTTCAATGGTAACAAGTACCAGGTCCGGAATTTCATACCGTGAATGTTCCTTCAGGAATTCCAGAATATCCCTGTACCCAAGCCCGGAAGATGCGGCGTTCCAGAGGGAAAGAGGTGTTATCCGGTAGGTATGGATATGTTCGGGACTCTTCTCAAGTTCCGAGAATTTGGATATTGAATCACGGGCAGTCTCAAAGTCCGGATTATTGACTTCAAGAAGAATTGTATTATCGCTTTGAACGATGACCGGTTTTGACATAGTGATGATATTACCCTGTAGATTGAAGAAGTTAAAAGTTCTTTTTATTGTAAGTCATTTTGATTTGTCAATTGTTAATTGACACTTTAGTACACGAGACAGGATAAATGTTACCTGCGACCCATCCTGTTCAGTTAATTGTTCCCTTCTTATAGAGATATTTTTCAGTATCGATAAAATCAATAAAATAGTCGGGGAGCTTGTCATAGAGGTCCAGCTCACTGCCAAAACCTGAGGGTGATACAGAGGGGATCTCAATAATTTCCAGTGAAAAATATACCGCCTGTATCCATATCTGCAATAAGAGGTTGTGAGTAAACTCGGTGAGTTCCATATTCTCCAGCGAATGTAACCTGTAGCCTTTTATTCCGGAAAAGGGGTCCGTGAGGTCAAGGTGAATTTCCTTGTAGAGCTTTTCACTTATCATTGTTGTTATCTCAAGAGAGCCGGGATCGATTTTTTTATGGTCGTAGTTTTCCAGTATCCTGCTGCAGCTGACTATGTCGTAGCCGTATTCCATGTTGCCGAGTATCTGGATGATCTCTCCGGGGATGTCGGTACTGCTCTTATCAACAGTGATAAGGATATCATAACCGAAATCTTTTGAATACTTGTATGCGGTAAGGAATGCCGCGCCGTATCCGAGACTTTTTTCGTGGCCAATATATTTAACATGGCTGAATTGATCAGGAATATCTTTCATCCCCATTGTGGTGCCGTCATCAACCAGAAGGATGTTCCTGTATTCACTGCGGGAAAGGGATTCCAGAAGCGGCGTAATGTTACCGCTGTTCTCAAAAAAAGGGATTGCGATTAATATCTTTTCATTCATTTTCTTCACTCATAAGATAATACTATTATCTGCTGACGACACGTAATAATTGTCATGATAACGGGAATGAGGACTTTTTATTCTTCATCAACGGGAAAGTCAAGCTCATCTGGCGCAGAAGGGGTTTCACCACAAAAAAAAATTGACAAATAGCAAGCCTTATCAAACCTGAGAGAAGAGAAAACCAGCGAGGCACCAGATGGATTATTCAAAAACAGTAAACCTCCCCAAAACGGACTTTCCCATGAAAGCAAACCTCCCCAACAGGGAGCCGGAAATCCTGAAAAAATGGAAAGAGGAGAATATCTATAAAAAAATCCTGGAGTCAAGGAAAGATGCGGAACTCTTTATACTCCATGACGGGCCTCCTTATGCCAACGGGCATATTCATCTCGGTCATGCTCTAAACAAAACACTCAAGGATATCATTATAAAGCATAAAACCACAATGGGATTCAAATCTCCCTATGTCCCCGGCTGGGACTGCCACGGTCTTCCCATTGAGCTGCAGGTAACAAAAAAGCAGGGGAAAAAAAGCTGTACAACGGACAGGGTGGAAATCAGGAAGCTCTGCAGGGAATATGCCGGAGAATATGTCAATATCCAGATGGATGAATTCAAAAGGCTTGGCGTATTCGGAGACTATGAAAATCCCTACCTGACAATGTCCAGGAACTACGAGACAACGATTGTGAAGGTCTTCGGTGAGATTTTTGAGAAGGGTTATGTCCGGAAAAATAAAAAGCCCATTTACTGGTGCCCTACTTGCGTTACCGCCCTGGCTGAGGCGGAAGTTGAATATGATGACCATAAATCTCCCTCTATTTACGTGAAGTTCAAGGTTGACCCCGGATCTTTTAAAGGCGGGGAAGTTGATAATAATAAACTCTTTGCCGTTATATGGACCACAACCCCCTGGACCCTGCCGGCAAACCTGGCTCTCTCCTTTCACCCCGAGTATGAATACGGGGTGTACCGGTTTGGTGATGAGCATTATATCCTCGCGAAGGGACTCATTGAGAGTTTTGAAAAAGAGATCGAGAAGACCCATGATGCAGTCATTGATATATCATATGACCGGATTAAAGCCCTGAAGGTCAACCACCCTTTTATCGAAAGGGAGTCCCGGGTTATCTTCGGAGAACATGTTACCCTGGAACAGGGTACTGGTATTGTGCACACTGCCCCGGGACACGGATATGAAGACTATATTGCCGGTCTTGAAAACGGTCTCGATGTCTACTGTCCTGTTGATGACCATGGACGGTTTGACAGCAACTTTCCCGAGATGGAGGGGACTAAGGTTTTCGATGCAAACGATAAGATCGTCGATCTGTTAAAGAACAACGGAACACTCATCCATTCGGATGAGGTGGAACACTCCTATCCGCACTGCTGGAGATGCAAAAAGCCGCTGATATACAGGGCCACCGAGCAGTGGTTCATGGTCATTGACCACGACAACCTGAGAGAGAAGGCAATGGCCTCTGTTGATAATACTCAGTGGGTCCCTTCATGGGGAGAGTCCCGGTTCAGAAGCATGGTGGAGTCACGGCCCGACTGGTGTCTCTCCCGGCAGCGTTCATGGGGGGTGCCAATTCCCTCATTCAGGTGTGAAGATTGCGGCCGGAACCTGATGGGTGCCGAATCGGTACTGAAATTTTCAGAGGTTGCCGCAGAGAAAGGAATCGATGCATGGTATACGGAAGATATCGGCGACCTTATACCTGAAGGAACAAAGTGTGAATGCGGCAGCGAAAAGATGGTAAAGGAGTTTGACATTCTGGACGTATGGTTTGATTCCGGGGTATCAAATACCGTTGTCCTTGATAACAGGGATGACCACAGGTGGCCGGCGGATGTCTATCTTGAAGGAAGCGATCAGCACAGGGGCTGGTTCCAGTCATCTCTCTGGCCTGCACTTGCCCTCAGGGGGCGTGCTCCCTATAATACGGTTTTAACACATGGATTTTTACTGGATGAGAAGGGAAAGGCCATGAGCAAATCCATGGGAAATGTTATACCTCCCGAGAAGCTGATCAAACAGTTCGGCGCCGATATCGTGAGACTCTGGGTCTCCTCGGAGGATTACAGGAACGACCTCCGTATCGGGATGGATATGATCAGGCAGATTGCCGATTCCTACAGGAGAATAAGGAACACCTTCAAGTTCATCATTGGAAACATATCGGACTTTACCGAAAAAGATATTGTTGAATACGAAAGCCTCACCGGTATTGATAAGTGGATCCTGAACAAGCTTACCAGGCTCTCCCGGTCGGTGATCAGGCATTACGAGGAGTTTGAGTTTCACCTTGTGTACAGAAAGATCCTGAACTTCTGTGCCGTTGAACTTTCATCCATCTATTTTGATATATCCAAGGACATACTCTATATCGAGGAGAAGGACTCAAAAATAAGAAGAAGCAACCAGACTGTTCTCTACGAGATCTACAATTCCCTGGTGAGACTTATTGCCCCCATACTCTCCTTTACCGCGGAAGAGATATGGCAGTTCATGGGTAACAGTGATTCCATCCATATGCAGAAATACTATTCTCTGAATGAAAAATTCAATAACCCGGAAATTGAAAAGAAGATTGAGATGGTTGTGGATGTCAAAAATGACGCCCTGAAAGCCCTTGAAGAGCTCAGAAAAGAGAAAGTCATCAAGGCGTCCCTGGAAGCTGAAATTGAGGTCTACATTTGCGATAAGGCGGTTAAGGAAGAGATGCTCGGACTGGGGGATGAACTGAGAAGGTTTTTCCAGGTCGCGAAGATCTCCCTGGCCGATACCGAAACCGAAGGTATGACCCAATATGAAAAGTCTTCTATTAAAGCCGTCAGGACCCGGGGAGAAAAGTGTGTCAGGTGCTGGAACTACACGGATAAGCTTGGAACAGATGAAAAACACAGCGAACTCTGCCCCCGGTGCACGGAAATCATCAATAAGATGGGTTGACAGTTTTCCACAATTTTTCTTTGCGTGCTCTGTGTGAAGTCTCTTCTCTTTCTTCCTTGTCTCTTTTTTCTATTGACATTTAGCTTGTAATGATCTAAAAATATGATTTTGTAGAACTACTTGGCTCTATGGTTGTAATAAATGTATTTAAAAAAATATCAACAATATGTCCCCGCCGCCTTCGGCGGCGGGGACATATCCGTAATGTTTTTTATGAATGTGATTATTTCTCTCCTAAGCTTGAGTAGTTACGATTGTGAAAGTTATTATAACATTTAGAGGTAAAATCATGAAAAACAGAGGTGTTTTCATTTCCGCAGTTTTACTCTCGGTACTTGTACTTGTCTCCTGCGAACTGGATGTTCCGGTACGGGAGATCATTGATGCGAAGCAGACCATTGATCGGGCAAAAGAGGTTAAAGCAGAAAAATATGATAAGAAAAACCTCGATAGTGCCATACAGGAGCTTTATAAAAGTCACGATTTCATCAAACAGGAGAAAGCCGATGACGCGAAAAAGAGTGCCGTAAAGTCGAAAAACCTGGCAATGGCGGCAATTAAAACATCGCTTCCCCTTCTGGCAAAAGACACAATTGATGAAGCAAAAAAGATATTCAGTGAAGCCGGAGAATTGAACGCGGCAGAGACTGCATCCGAAGAGTATAAGACAGCTGATAATGAGATAAAGCAGGCTGATAAACTCAACACAGAGAAAAAATACTGGGAGGCGTACCTGGAGGCACGGGACGCCATGGGGACTGCCTCCGCTGCCCGGGACAAGGCCCTTGCGGCCATACCGGAACTTGAAAAGAAACTTGAGAGCCTGAAAGGGGACAGGGACGTCCTGGCTGCGCAAAAAATGAGCAGTGTAGCCGAGGATGAACTTAAACAGGCAGGGGAAAGCCTGGAAAGCGCGGCAGCTATTCTGCAGGCAAAAAAACTGAAAGAGATCAACGGGGCCCTTGCAAAGGCAGAGGCTGATATCAGGAAGGCCCGGGAGAAGATTGAGGCCGCAGCTGAACGTGAATCAAAGAAAGCAACAGCAGCGGAGAGGATCAAAGCTCTTGATGAAGAAATTAAAAATCTGAAAGCCAACAGGGGGGATGAATTTGCCCCGGAAGAGATTAAAAGCGCGGAGGGTCTCCTCGGTGAATCAAATCAACTTCTTTCAGACGATAAACCGGATGAAGCAACAGGAAAGATCACGGAAGCGGAAGGACAGGTGGCGCTGGCCAAACAAAAAATGGAAACGGCCCTTGCAAAGGAGAAGATCATATCCGTCACAGAGCTCCTCGAGAAGACGAAAGCCAGGGATACCGAAAACAAATATGATGCCCAGTTTAATGAAGCCGGCGCGCTTCTGGCAGGCAGCAAACAGATGTTTGAAGAAAAGAACTATAATGGATCGATCATGAAATCCGGCGAAGCGGAACTCATTCTTAAAACAACAATTATTGAGATTGAAAAGTCACAGGGATCAGCAAAAGAAACCGGAGTAGGCCGTGATCTAAAGGAGAAAGTGGTCTATACGGTCAAATGGAGAAAGAGGAACACTGACTGTCTCTGGAGAATATCCCTGCGGGTCTATAAAAACGCACGGCTCTGGCCCCATATCTACAGGGCAAACAAAAGCCAGATAAAGGATCCCGACCTGATCTTTCCGGGACAGAAATTTGTCATTCCCTCAATAGAGGATATCCGGAAAAAGAAAACAGAGGGAGAGAATATCAAAGGAAAACCGGAACCCGCCGAAACAGGTAAAGAGGAGAATTCGGGTTCCGGGAAGGAAGAGAAGGGCAATACCGGCACTCCCGGCAAAGAGTGATCCCGGTTTAAAAAAAGTCAATCAGTACCAGGCCATGGAGAATTGAAGAGAATTCTTATATTTGCAGTTTTTGTCCTTTCGGTTGTTTCTTCTGCCGGCAAGGACATTAATCTTGATAAAATCTATATAAAAGAGGACTCCAGGTCCTACAAACTGCTCCTTGACCGGAAGATTGACACCCATAAGGCCATACATTCTCTCTTTGTTGACAGGGATGTGATCTTTGCAAACTGGATCTCCGGTAAAGAGATAATCTATACCAGGGAACTCTCCGGGTCAAACGTGATCTTCCGGTACAACCTTATTCATCACAGGAAGGAAGAGATCCTCAGGTTTGAGGGAGTGGTGACCCATTGCCAGATCAGCAACAACAAAAGGTACCTCTTTGTGAAGAGGTTTCTTTCACAAAAAAGGGATTTTCCCCTGGGTGAAACCATACTCCTCAATATTGAACGGAAAAAAGTTAATATCCTTAAAACTCCCAATCTCTTTGTGGATTTTACTCAATCTCCAGAGGGTGATTCAATCATTTACGAGGGCAGCAGTGGGTTTCTTGAGCACTTTCCCGTAACCGGTATAAAAAGGCTGGTCTACAGAAGGATCAAGTATGCGGATATTGTGCAGAAGAACGGTGTAAACATGCTCTATTTTTCCCCGAACAGGCTTAAGAAGCTTATCATCAGCGGCAGCGGCGGATATTATCTGGCAAAGATCATAACCCGGAGGTGGACAGGGACGATCCGCAACCTCACCTCTGCTACCGAGATTTCATGGATAAACAACAGGTATTTCTTTTATCGATCGGGTTCCCCCGGCACTTATTCTCTCAATCTCTATGATACTGTGAGGAGACGGTCACGAAGAATCATCTCGAATTCCCTGAACACCAACCTCACCTACTCAAACAATGCAGGAATTGTAGCGGTCCTGAAAAACCAGGTGGTCCATATCTACAGGATATCTGAAAACAGGCTTTTGAATATTGGTATTGAAGGTGAGGACATATCGTTTTCTCCCGACGGCAACAGGTTTACTTCCCTTCTTCTGAAAAAGCTCTTTGTGACAAATTTCCACTCTATTGAAAAATACAGTCTTAACCTCAAGAAGAACTCTCAGGCGATCCTGGAGATATACAGGGTCCTTCTCATGAAGAAAAGGGAGTGGGCCAATGAGTATACGGCGTTCTACCTGAGAAAAAAAATTGCCGCATATAAGTTCCTTGCGGGAGAATAGAGAATGGAAAGTCACAGGGGTTTTAAACACACTTAAAAAAGTCATTGACAGATGCTTTTATTTTAATAGCCTTTAAAAGATGATCTGTGCAACCCGTGCAAATAATTAAAAAAGGAGTCATTTCTATGCAGAGAAAAATCGTTTTTCTTTTTGTACTGTTTTTAACAGTTGCCATAGCCGGATGTTCTTCGGCAAAGAAAAAACAGGTGGTAGTTCCCGACGGTTACCAGGGAATCTATGTTGTTGAAGTATGGAAAGGGGACAATTCGGTTCTTCCCAAAGGTTTAACGGGACTTGTCCTGAAAAGAACCGGCAGTTCATACGATATCATGCTCTCCAATATCGATGTAAAACATAAAACAGCGGAAGAAATTGAAAAACTTGACTATGATTTCAAAGAGGGAACATTCCTGATTAAGTTCGGAGGAATGATGACAGTAAAGCCTGTGAAGGGGGGCCTTGACGGAATGCTTGATTTTGACGGCAAACCCGCAAAACTCTATCTGAAAAAAATCAAGTAAAATACAATTAAAAGGGGTCCTTAAAACCGGCCCCTTTTTAATCACATTAAAGAGAGATATCTATGTAACACCTTTTCCAACAAGGAAAGAAGAATATTCCCGGTCTGTTTTCTGGATATGGTTGATGAGCCAGTCTTTTAAAAAGTTTGTCACCTCCACAGAGACAACCAGTTTACCCGATTCGATCCTCTCCTGGAAGTCATTGACCTTCTCTACAAAGGTATCGTGCTGTTTTTTATGGTTGTCATAGTCTTCATATCCATGTTTTGTAAGCAGGTTCTCTTCAGTAGTAAAATGATATGATGTATACTCTTTCAATCCGGCGACAAGTTCAACAAGTTTCTCCCTGTTATGCCCGCTTTTAAAACTGTCGTAGAAGTCATTGATCATAGATATCAGTTTTTTATGCTGTTCATCAATAGAGGGTATATGAACACTTAAATCATCTGTCCAGTTAAAATATGCCATATTCGTCTCCAATCAATTTATTTTTTCCGGTGATTTTATTACTCTGTTCTTTATCCCGTTAAAAAAGGAATAATACTTTCAGAGAGCTTTCACCGGGAAATGATTAAATATCATACAAAAATATTTAAATGTTGGCAACAGACTTTTTTATTTTTTTGCTATTACCCAAGCTGAGTAAAAAAATAAACCTGTTAATGAATAAAAGATAACTGATATGTCCATGCTTCTTTTGGTGGTGGGACACTTTGCTTGTATTTCTTCAAACAGGAAACTTAAATACTGCAGTAAGAACAGGGGGGCATGTTCCCATAAGAACTAATCCTTCACCAGAACCTCCCTCTTTCCCTTAAACTCAATTTCCGGTTTTCCCTCCACAATCCGGAGAATAAATGTGCTGTTATGTTCTTTACAGACGCGAATGACCGGCATATTCGGTCCCTCCATCCTTCCATAGCAGTTTTCCCTGTAAGTGCACCTGTACTTTCCCTTTGATACTCTCCGGCAGTATCCTGAATATGTCATGGGGCATGATTCGTCCCCGCAGGGAACGCTCTCCCCGAAAAACAGAAGGGCCCTGTTGAAGGCAATGATTATGCTGCCGTACTTGTCAAAGAGACCTTCCGGTGTACGCCAGTCAACGCCTGAAATACTTCCCATGAGGCCGTCTCCGTAGTCACCGGTAACTTTTACGGGAGTGTTGATTCCGAGCTCGGTAATGCAGGTATCCTTCCACTTTGTACCGGGATAGACAGACTCTATCTCCAGGACAAGTTTTTTTGTTTTTACCGGTCTATGGAGTGTGATTTTCTGCGGTCCGGGTGAATCTTGCAGGATATGGCTTTCACCGTTTATCTTCATCCCCTTTACCCGGTTGTTTTTGCCAAAGTACTTCCCGCTCTTCAGACCGTTGATGAGAGAGAGTGATGTGAGAGTTACCTCCTTTCGGAACAGAAGGGTAATCTTCTCTCCTATACCGTCGCCTTTTACACCCTCGCACCACGATCCGGAACTCCCGTCCAGCAGGTTCCCGGCGCCGTACCTGTTGTTCTTCCCTTTAAGCGTTGACGACGCACTGATCCATTTGATGGGCTTTTTTCCTGTACCGGAAAAAAGATCTCCAGCCGGGAAAACAGTTATTAAAATCGCACCTGTTAAAACAGCAGCAAAACTTTTCATTGTCACCTCGCGGATAAATATTAATTATAAATAAAATTCAATTACTTAAAAGTTAATACACCTGAAGAAGTAATGTTCAAGGAGAAAATTGTGTTATGAGAAAAATATTCGAAAATGTAAATCAGGATATTTATCTCACATTGATACAGTACGTGGAGTACTGCATCAATGTGATAAAAAAGATTAAAACCTCTTCGTTGCCTCAACAAAAAATTCCAGCATACCAAAACCGAACACCGACTCTTCGTCTGCCGGGGCGGATGGATCGTCGAAGACAGTTAAATTTACTTCTCCCCTGATACCTCCAACAACAGAAAGACCAATATTCTGCAGGGCAATACCTCCGCCCAGCTCGGCTCCAATACTTAAGTTGTCTTTTTCTTTAAGAGGCGATTTAACTCCATCTGTCTTCATCTCATCAACAGGAGCTTTACCAAACCAGAGGCCCGATTGTACCACGATAGCAAATCCATCATTGGGACCGATAGTACTGAAATCGCGATATCCAAATATCCATCCGCTTCCATTGGCTTCCCTTTTAACAGTCGTGGGGATTTTGAAGCCGTCAACCTCAACCGTATCCTGGTCTCTCTCTGTCTGCCATGTCCTGTATCCCGCAAAGATAAAAGTATAACCCATATCTTCAGGTTCCGCAAAGAGCCTTAAACCCACTTTGAGATCAAGAATTGTAAAAACCCCGCTGCCCGTGGACTTGTAATTATGGGTTACATTAAATTCGTCCTCATCCTCCCACTCCAGTGTGCTGAGAGGGACAGCAGTAAAGCTTCCTTCAACTCCAAGAAGTGAATAAGCGTACATCAGGTTCAGGTTGACCGATACTCCCGGGCCTGTTCCCAGGTCACCGCTTGAACTTCCATGGTCAATATAACCCCAGAGTATCTTGCCGCCCCCCAGTCCGCCACGAACACTGAACTCATGCCCGGGATCATCGGCATGTGCCGTAAACTGAAATCCAAGACAAAGAGCCAATGAAAGAAAAAGAATATAAGCAGTATTATCAAATTTAAAGGGTTTCATAAAACCTCCATGCTCAGAATTTTTATCGCAAAGCTGAGTCATTATCAATAATGTCTCGGCTGTATGTCTAAAATATACATAATTTAATAAAATCCCAACAATGCGTCCCTGACACATCAGTTATCTTTTATTCAATAATGTTTATTCTCTACACAGATGAGCCATTACCTTATCATTAACTACCAACATATACAACCATTATTATATAATGGTGTAAATATTAATCGTTATTTTGAGAAAGTTCTTCTCTTCCCGTAGTAATAGATAAGTCCCGATGAAGTGAGGAGCAGCCCGAGCAGGGAAGCCTTGAATGCCGTTATCAGGGTAATAACCAGAAATACCAGGTAGATAACCAGGATGATGACCAGGCTGTAGGGGTAAAACCATGCCTTATACGGCCGTATTATATCAGGAAATTTTCTCCTGAGAATAAAGACCGACGCAAAGGTCATGATATTAAAGATAGTCCCCGTGGCAGAGAAAAAATCAATAATTGTCTCGTAGGAACTTTTGGCATTTGCCGCAAAGAGGAGAAGCACCGATGCCCAGAATGCCTGTGCAATAAGGGATATGTTGGGTGTTCTATAATGGGGATGGATATCTGAAAGTTTTTCGAAGAAAACCCCGTCCCGCGCCATGGCCTGCCAGGACCGCGCCTTGCAGAGTATCTGTGTACTCACATTGCCGAATGTGTTCATCATCACAGCTGCGGATATGAGTATTCCCCCCGTACTCCCCATGGCCATCTGCATTGCGTCCACGGCAACCCACTTGGAGTTTTTGATGGTCTCAACGGGAAGCTGGTAGAGGTAGGCCGAGTTTGCTCCCGCGTAGAGGAGTATTACGCCTCCTATCCCGAAAAGGAGCGAGAGGGGAAGGTTCTTCCGGGGATTTCGGACTTCTTCGGCCACATATGTTGCTCCCTCCCAGCCGCTGTACGCGAAGAAGGAGTACCTGAGGGCCGCGCCCACAGCCAGAACCGTTGACCAGGAAAACTCACCCGGCAAAAAGGGTGATGAGAAATTGGATATGTTTCCGCCGGAGATAAATGAGATACCGATAATCGCGCCGATGGCAAGAACCTTCATCGCACTGAGAACATTCTGGACAACTCCGCTCAGGAACACCCCGAAGAGATTAATGGCGGTGAGGAACCAGATACAGAGAAGGGCTATGATGACTTCAGAAATGTTTGAAAAGGGTTCACCGTACAGGATCAACCAGAGGGCGTTGAGGTACTCCGCAAAGACCAGGGCAACGGCGGCAATGGCCCCAGTCTCAGAGACAAAAAACATGGCCCATCCCCGGAGAAAAGACCAGACAGGGGGATACGCGACCTTAAGGTAGACGTAGGGGCCTCCCGATTTCGGCATCATTGCTACCAGTTCCGCATAACAGACAGCGCCAAAAATTGTAACAACACCCCCGAGGACCCAGACAAAGCCGAAAAGGGACGTGGAAGCAACAAGGGCCATGATGGGGCCGGGTGTCCTGAATATCCCGGAACCGATAATCCTCCCGATGACAATCGAGACAGATTCCAGGAGCCCCAGGTCCCGCCTGTAGTCTGTCTCTTCACTGAAATCACTTAAGAGATTATTTTTATTTTCATTCATTTCCATTTAAAATTGTGATTGTAACTACTCAGTAATAAGCAGACTGCAGGGGAAGGACCTTCTGTCAACATAAAATAACCTGCTCCCTGACTTAATATCATTTAAAATTTTTAATAATGACACGGTGATATGCCCAAGAGGGTATACTCCTTATGGTTTTTATAAAAAAGACTTGTGATTTTAATAAAATTTTTATAATCATTGTTATATGAACAATAAATTCACTTGGGAGAAGAAGATGAAAATAAAAGGAAAAATCACAATTATCGGATGTCTTTTTGCGCTGGTATTGGTTTCACAGGATGAGACTGTATCGGCCAAATCCCGGAAAATCCCGCTTACCTGAACATCCGCCTGACCCTCCGAAGGTTTTCCCTGTCGGAATTTTCATCTGATTTGGGTGTTTCCAGGATGAGGGGGACCGCTTTCAGTTTTTCATGGTTGACGAGTTCTCTGAATCCCTGTAAACCGATTTTTCCTCTGCCGATATGTTCATGCCTGTCCACCCTGCTTTCCAGTTCCTTTTTTGAATCGTTCAGGTGAATGAGTTTGAGCCTCTCAAGCCCGATAACAGAATCAAACTCATCTATGGTTTTCTTAACTCCCTCTTTGTGATTGATGTCGTAACCGGCCGCAAAGATATGGCAGGTATCAAGGCAGACATTGAGTTTTCGGGTGTTTTTCGATGTGCCGATTATTCCGGCCAGGTGGGAAAAGCTGTGTCCCACAGAGGAGCCCTGCCCCGCGGTGGTCTCAAGGAGTATCTCGATATCGGGATCTCCTGACAGTGCGTATGCTTTATCAATTGAACGGGCGGCCTGTTTAACACCTTCATCGATTCCCGCTCCCAGGTGGCTTCCCGGATGGACAACGATGCTTCTGACGCCCAGGGTCTCCGCTCTCATGAGTTCGTCGGCCATGGCTTTTATTGATTTTTCCAGGTTCTCTCCGTTTCCCGCAAGGTTTATCAGGTAGCCGCTGTGGGCGAATATTGTGAGTCCCGCCATCTCTTTCCATCCGGACTCGAAGGCCTCAATATCTTCGGGTTTATAACCGGGGGCCTGCCACCTGTTGGAGTTTTTCAGAAAGATCTGCATTGTGTTTATAGAGAGTTCCTTCGCCCGGGGGAAGGACTTCACGAGTCCCCCGGATATGGAGAGATGGACCCCCAGTTGTCTTTCACTTTTTTCCACCGGCTGATTTTTCTCCTTTGAGTTTTTCAATGACCTGGTTTTTATCAAGACCCGTTATTGAAAGGGTCTTTTTCCTGCTGCTCTGACCCCTGGTGATCTCTATTCCGGATTTAGCAATCCCGAGTTTTTTTGAGAGTAGTTTAACCAGTTCCGCGTTGGCCTTTCCGTCCGCCGGGGGTGAATTGAGGTAGACCTTAATGCCGTTGTTCTCATCCACCGCGACCCTGCTCCGTGAAGATTTCGGAGAAACACTTATATCAATGACTGCTTTTTCCATTATTCTTTCCTATTATGATGGGAGAAGTTGTCAATTTTTATTTGACAGATAGTTACACTTATATGAGTTTCAAATCTCCCAGTGAAAAATTACGAGGTATACGCGATGAAGATAGTTGTGCTGCAGAACGGGCCGTTCATGGTCAATTCATTTCTTCTGGTTAATGAAGAGACATCCGGCGGTATAATAATAGATCCGGGGAATGATACGGAAGGCCTCCTTGAAATTGTTGAAAAGGAGAAAATTACCCTTGAGGGTATCATTGCCACACACGGACATATTGACCATATTGACGGCGTAAACCGGGTCAAGGAGCGGCGGAAGGCGCCCTTTTATGTCTGTGACCTGGACAGGGAGCTGGTTGAAGCCGTATCGGTGCAGGCATCAATGTTCGGAGTTGAGGACCCGGGGAAGATCACAATTGACAAACAGCTTCCCTGCCAGGGCGAACTGAAAATCGCGGGCATGGAGATAAAGCTCCTGCATACTCCGGGCCACTCAAAGGGGTCGGTTTCACTCCTGGTTGAAAATACCCTCTTCTCCGGGGACTCGCTTTTCAGCATGTCCATCGGGAGGACAGACCTCCCGGGAGGAAATTATTCCGAGCTGATAAAATCTATCAATGAAAAGATATTCACACTTCCCGAGAATATACGAGTGCTCCCGGGACACGGACCGGAAACAACCGTGGGTAATGAAAAGAGGATGAACCCCTTTTTCAGGTAGATTGTTCCTGAATCGGAAATAATTAATTGACAAAGTAATTTATCCTGACTAGTCTGACTAGAAAAGGGGATCATAATGAAATATCTATGGAAACTTCAGGACGCAAAAAGTAAATTCAGCCAGCTCATTCAGGACGCGGTTAAAAAAGGCCCCCAGTTTATTACCCGTCATGGGAAAGAAACCGCGGTCATTATATCAATGGAGGAGTATCATCGTCTCACGGGAAAATACCCTGATTTTAAAGATTTTCTTCTTTCAGCCCCTAGAAGCAGCGACGGCCTCAAAATTCCAAGAGACCGTTCAAAGGTGAGAGATTTTACCCTATGAGATACCTTCTCGATACCTGCGTCCTTTCAGAGCTGACAAAAACCTCTCCCAACGAAGATACACTTTCATGGATCCACAGTCAAAACAGTGACAATCTCTATATCAGTGTAATTACCGCCGGTGAACTGTACCGGGGCATTCAAAAGCTTCCACGGAGTAAAAAGAAAAAAGACCTCACCACATGGTTTGAGTCAATCATTGAACACTATAAAGACCGTATTATTCCCTTTGATCTTGAATGTTCTCTTTCCTGGGGAGATCTGATAGCGAAATGTGAAAAAGCGGGATCCCCTCTATCAGCAATAGACAGTATCATTGCCGCGCAGGCGCTGCACTATGGACTTGTTCTCGTAACATTCAATGTGAAAGATTTTATCGTTTCAGGAATTGATCTCATTAATACATTGGAAAACAGTTAAAATTTTTAATAATGAATAGTATTTTTGACTTTCATGATTGAAAATGAGATCAGGTAATCTTCATGGAGAGATCAAAGGCCCTGACCGAATGGGTGAGGGCCCCAATGGAGATATAGTCAATTTCAAGATCTTTGAGTTCCGCAAGCCTTTTACCGGTAATATTTCCCGAGACTTCAATTTCCGCTCTTCCCTTTATGATTTCGATAGATTCCCTCATGGCCGGAAGGTCCATGTTGTCCAGCATGATAATATCCGCCCCCGCGGAAACCGCTTCCCTGACTTCTTCCCTGCCGGTTGTTTCAACTTCAACCCTGTAGCGGCTGCCGTATGCTTTTCGGATGGTATCCACTGCGGCGCTTATGCTTCCCGCGGCTTTTATATGGTTGTCCTTTATCATGACCATGTCATAGAGGCCGATCCTGTGGTTACGGCCGCCGCCTGTCTTTACCGCGTACTTGTCGAGAAGCCTGTGCCCGGGAATGGTTTTACGCGTATCCAGTATCCTGATCCCCGAACCTTCCATGATTCTCACAAACCGGTCTGTCATTGTGGCGATCCCCGACATCCTCTGGATAAAGTTGAGGATGATCCTCTCGCCCCTGAGGATGTTCCCGGTGTTTCCCCGGATCTCCGCCACCCTGTCTCCCGGCTCTATTTTTTTGCCGTCGGGGACCCGGACTTCTGTCCGGAGACTGCCGTCTATCTTGGCATAGCAGTGTTTAATGACCTCTGCCCCGCAGAAAACCCCTTCTTCCTTGGAGATGATCACCGCCTCCGATTGGTGGCCCTCCGGAAAGATTGCATCAGATGTGACATCGCCTGTTCCAATATCTTCCTCCATGGCCATCTTCAGGAGTCTCTCCAGCGCTTTAAGATATCTCTCACTCACTCTTTTTCACCTTTTCCCTGAGGGAGAGTTTCTTTTCGATATCCATCATCTGGTCCCTGATCACTGCCGCCTTTTCAAACTCCAGGTCCTCAGCGGCCTTGAGCATGTCGCTTTTGAGCCTTTCCTTAAGGGCCCTGAGGTCCCTGACCGAGTCCTTCCTGTATTCAGCGGTATAATCCGCCACCATCCCCACAAAGCTGTTTTCGCTGACGTACTCCCGTTCGATGATATCCACGATCTCCTTCTTTATGGATTCCGGTGAGATATTGTGCTTTTTATTGTATTCGTCCTGGATCGCGCGCCTTCTCTCTGTTTCGTCTATGGCCTCCCGCATGGAGCCGGTGACCCTGTCCGCGTACATAATCACCGTCCCGTTGACGTTCCGCGCGGCCCGGCCGAATGTCTGTATAAGCGACCTCTTGGAGCGGAGGAAACCCTCCTTGTCCGCGTCCAGGATGGCAACCAGGGAGACCTCCGGGATATCAAGTCCCTCACGGAGGAGGTTGATCCCCACCAGGCAGTCAAACTCCCCCTTCCTGAGGTCCCGGATGATCTCCACCCGTTCCAGGGTGTCGATCTCCGAGTGGAGGTAACGGGTCCGTATCCCCGCGTCCTGGAGGTAGCCGGTGAGGTCCTCTGCCATCTTTTTGGTCAGTGTGGTAACAAGGGTCCTCTCGTTCCGTTCAACACGTTCGTTGACCGAGGAGATGAGATCGTCGACCTGGTTCTCCGCGGGCCTTACCTCTACGGGAGGGTCAAGGAGACCGGTAGGGCGTATGACCTGTTCCACAATGTTTTCACTGGTCTCCAGTTCGTAGTCGGCGGGAGTGGCGGAGACAAAGAGGGCCTGGTCGATGATCTCCTCAAATTCGCCGAAGAAGAGGGGACGGTTGTCCAGGGCGCTGGGAAGCCTGAACCCGTGGTCAACAAGGCTCTGCTTCCGGGACCTGTCCCCTTTAAACATCCCCCTCACCTGGGGTAGGGAGATGTGGGACTCGTCAACAAGCATCAGGTAATTTCCCTTGAAGAAGTCCAGGAGGCAGTAGGGCCTCTCCCCCTCTTTACGCCGGGAGATGATCCGGGAGTAGTTCTCGATCCCGTTGCAGTATCCCATCTCCATCATCATCTCTATGTCGTAACGGGTCCGTGTTTCCAGCCGCTGTGCCTCAAGGAGCTTACCCTGCTTCCGGAACTCCTCCAGCCGTCCCTCAAGCTCCTCCTCGATCATCCGCACCGTGAGTTTCATCTCCTCCGGGGGGGAGACAAAGTGCTTGGCGGGATAGACATAGCATGTCTCCACGTCCTCGATTTTGCTCCGGGTCACCGGGTTGATCCGTGTTATGGACTCCACCTCGTCGCCGAAGAACTCCAGCCTGTAGGCGTCGTGGTGGAGGTAGGCGGGGTAGATATCCACAACGTCGCCCCTCACGGTGAATGTCCCCCGGGTAAAGGAGGTGTCGTTTCTCTCGTAGTAGATGGTCACCAGCTGCCTGAGGAGCGCGTCCCTTTCAAGGGTGTCCCCTTTATTTATCCTGATATGGGACTTCTCATACTCCTCCGGGGTCCCGATCCCGTAGATGCAGGACACGGAGGCCACCACGATGACGTCCTTCCTTTCCAGGATGGATGTGGTGGCCTTGAGACGAAGCCGGTCGATCTCGTCGTTTATGGAGGCGTCCTTTTCGATATAGAGGTCCGAGGAGGCGACGTAGGCCTCGGGTTGGTAGTAGTCGTAGTATGAGACAAAGTACTCAACGGAGTTTCCGGGGAAAAACTCTTTGAATTCCCGGTAGAGCTGTGCCGCAAGTGTCTTGTTGTGGGTAAGGACCAGGGTGGGTTTCTGGACCTCCTCGATGATCTTGGCCATGGAGAAGGTCTTTCCCGATCCGGTGACCCCCAGGAGGGTCTGGTATTTCATTCCGTCACGGATCCCCTGTGAGAGGCTTTTCACCGCCCGTTCCTGGTCTTCGGAGACCTTATAGCCTGATATGACTTTGAATTTTTTCATGATATTTTACGACAGATAGACAGAAAGGAGAGGTTCTGTCAAAAATATTTTTTTGCTGAGAATTACTTATCGAATAAAAGTCATTTTTTTAATAAAAGGGTTGATAAATGACTAATGGTCAATTACGCTGTCCCGGAATAATTATGGAGTAATAGATGGCACTTGAAACAAAAGCTAACAGCGAAGAGCAAAAAGCGTTAAGAAAAAACGTCATAATCCGGTCGGCGCGGGAGCTTTTTGAAAATTTTGACTTTCATGAAATCAGCATGCAGGAGGTTGCCCGGAAGGCCGGTATGGCAAAGGGCACCGTTTTTTTTTACTTTAAAACAAAGGAGGAACTCTTTCTTTCCTGTGCACAGGAAGAATTAGGCAGGTGGCATGACCGTTTTGACTCCATGCTTCTTGAATATCAAAAGACTCACAGTCCCGATGATTTTAATGTGGATGAATTAGTGGAAATTATGATACAATCATTTGGCGGGAACGATACATTTAGTCGTTTTGTTTCGATTGTGGGAGGAGTGCTTAACCGTAATGTTGACTTTGATGTTCTGCTTGCCCATAAGAAATTTGTTTTTCAGAGGGCACTGCCAACGGGAAAACTCCTCGATGAGATTATCCCCAACTTCAAACCTTTTGACGGCATTAAGCTGTATAACTACGCTTTTTATTTTACAGCGGGGCTCTATCCCATGGCTGAGCCCTCTGAAACAGCGAGACGTGTTTATAAAACACCCGGATTGGAATTTCTTGATATTGATTTTATTGAGACATTCAGGGAGATCATGAGCATTTTGCTGAGAGGCTGGAAGTAATTTTTTATCTTTTAATTGACCGTTGATCACTTAATAAATGGGTATACTGGATACAGCAACTGGGAAAGCAGAAGGCCCATGTAGTGGAAGCTTTCGATATTCGCGCTACACTGACAGCGGCCCTGGCGATCCATCCGGATACAAAATATGTCTATGTGATCAATGACTATCTGCCGTCCATGGAGTCGAAGCGGGATTTGGCTGACTTTACCATTGATATTCCCGTAGAATTTTCCGGGAATCTTTCTCTCTGTAAGGAATTTGCAGAAAAGCATGGCGGTAAAATTCTTGTGGATAGCGAACCGGGAAAGGGGAGAGGTGATCAGGCTTACCGGTTTTTAAGTTGAGTCCGGCAGTGAGAAATAAAAAACGGCACCCCTGTCAACTTCACCGTCGGCCCAGATCTTACCCCCGTGGCGGTGGACGATCCTCTGGACCATGGAAAGCCCAACGCCACTCCCCTCAAATTCATCTTCACGGTGCAGTCGCTGAAAAACACCGAATATTTTATCGGTATATTCCTTATCAAAACCAACGCCGTTGTCGCGGACAAATACAACGGTCTCATCTCCCCTGGATTCACAGCCCACTTCAATGACTGCCTGTTCCCTGGGGCGGGTAAATTTCAGGGCGTTGGAGATAAGGTTCACCATGACAATCCGCAGCAGGGAGATGTCCCCTCTGACAACGGGGAGGCCGGTGATCTGCCACCGGATATTTCTTTCGGCGGTATCGGGTTCCACTTCCCTGATAACACTCTCTGTTATTTTCTCCAGGTCAGCTTCCTGAAAAATAATTTCCTGACGGCCCATCCGGGAAAAGGAGAGGAGGTCGTCGATAAGCTTGCCCATTTTCACTGCCGCCTGTGAAATGTTCGTGAGGTAATTCCGGTTCTTCTGATCAAATTCCTTTTCCATATCCGCATTTTTCATAAAAAGATCCAGGAATCCGCTGATATGGCGCAGGGGGGCCCGCAGATCATGGGAGACAGAATAGGCAAATGATTCCAGTTCCCTGTTTGCCTCTTCATACTGGATAGTTCGTTTTGTCACACGCTCCTCCAGTTCCCGGTTGAGCAGGCGGACCTCTTCCTCGGCCTGTTTTCGGAGAGTGATGTCTTTAATGACCCCGTCATAGGCCAGAAGCCTGCCGGTGGGATCTCTGTAAGGGAGCCTTACATGGCTGACCCAGCGCACTTTCCCGTCTTTGCGGATGATTCGGTGCTCCAGGGGAGGGACCCCATTCCCTGCCAGTAACTGCCGGTAATTTTCCCGGACCATCTCAAGGTCATCGGGAAAAATTATCCGGAAGAGAAGAGAAGGATCGGCAGCATACTCTTCGGCGGTGTAGCCCGTTACTGTTTCGCAGACCGGGCTGTGAATTGTTTCCGTAATATCCCCTTCTTTGATTTTTGCCGTATACTGGAAATCGGTAAGACCTTCCGTAATTCTCCTGTACCGGTTTTCGCTTTCCTGCAGGTTCCGGTATATGAGTAAATTTGCGAGACCGTCAGACAGCCGGTTTCCGATCTCCCGGAAAAGACGTTCCTCTTCACGGGTCAAGGTCCGTTCTGTTGAGCAGTGGTGCAGTCCCAACTGCCACGGTTTATGATTGACGGGATGAATGGTCATGGCAAGGGAGGATTTTATGCCGAACCTCTGTGAAAAATTTTCCGGCAGTTGAATTTTCGACTCAGTATCGAACCTCACGGGAGCTTTTGATTCCAAGACCGTCCGCATCACAAGGGAAACATCGGGGTCCAGGGGAATATTATCCCCCCTGAAATCGTCCTTCGAAAGACCCGGTGCTGTCACAACCATTGGTATCCCCCAGAATTCCCCATGGGGATCGCAGGGGTGAAGAAGAAATGCCCGGTCACACTCAAATATCCTGACAACTTCTTCCAGGACTTCCCTCATCATCTCATCCGGGTCGCCGGTCCCATGAATGGCCCTGTTGATGGCATCCATCCCTTCAAAGAACCTGAGATTGGCCAGGCGTTCCTTTTCGATCTTTTTCCGTTCTGTTATGTCATGTCCGATGGAGAGCGCCCCGGAAATTCTCCCCTGCGGGTCATATTCCGGTATTAAGGTATATTCAAGAAAAAGCGTCTCCCCTCTGGCGTTTATCCAGGGGAAATCCATTTTTTCAGTGCTTCCTGTCTCCAGTACTTTGTTCAGTCTCCGTACATATTCCTCAACTGTAGGGTTGGGGACTTTGGGAATTCTCTCCACCGGCACATTAACCACTTCATTTGCCGTAAGGCCGCTTTCCCTTTCCCAGGCGGGATTTACATAGGTTCGCCGCATCTCCCTGTTGTACCGGACAATAAAGTCTGGAAAGTTCTCCACCAGGGTCCGGTATTCCTGTTCCCTGAGTCTGAGCTTCTCTTCCAGAATTTTGCTCTCTGTAATGCTATGGGCAATGCTCAGGACGCTTGCAACATTCCCCCTGTTGTCGATTTCCGGTATATGACGGACATTATACTGCCGTTCACCCTTTTCTCCCTCCCATGCGGCTTCATACCGGACAGTTTCACCGGTTTCAAAAACCTGTTTTATCTGTTGGTAAAAGATTTCACCCATTCGGGAAGGTCCCCCACGGGGAAACTCCCGGACCGACTTCCCCAAAAATTCTTCCCGGGGGGACCCGAACTCCCCGGTTACCGCGTCATTTACGAAGAGGTAGCGGACTCCACTGTCAAAGCGGGCAATAAGATAGGGAATATTATTAACCAGTGTATTTAGCTGGAGCTGAGTCAGGCTCAGAGTCTTTTCGGTTTCCGCCTGTTCCCTGGAGATTCGGTCCCTCTGAAGCCTGACATTCAGGATGGGAGATATAAATCTGCAGATACTTTCCAGCTGTTCCCTTTCGGTATCGGTATAGCCCGGTTCACGGTTTGCCAACGATATCAGCCCGATGACTGCATCCCTGTAAATAATAGGTGATGTGAGAAAATTTTTAATCCGGAGATGTCCTTCGGGGGTCTTAAAGGGGCCGGTGGAATGAAATGATCTCTTTTCCCGTATGGCCCTTCCCCAGAGGCTGTCCCCACGGGTTTTCGCGGGGAAAACAATTGACCTGTCGGCGACCTCACACCGGTCCCCTGTCTCGTCAGTGAGGCCGGGAAAAACAATGTCGCCGTTTTCAGCGATATATCCGAATACTCCGAAACTGCTTTTAAAAAAGTCCTTTACCCGTCCCAGAACCTGGTTGTAGATATTGTCATCCTGTACGCTTAAAAAGATATTATTGATTTCGTTTATAATTTGAATAGTGGTTTCTTTCATTCGGCTGCTGCACTCCAGGAAGACAATTTTTAAACAGGCCTGAGACAGGTGAAACAATAGATCAGTTCTTTACTCAACTCAAACCTTGACGAAACCGGTTTTACCTCTCTATGATAATAATGAGCATTGTATCCCCCACAGGGTCAATTTCGGGGCTTGTGTATGATAAACGCCAGCAGGGCGGCAACACAGAGCGTTCCGGAAAAAATCCAGTAAGCGGGATCATAGCTCAGAAGGAGTTCTTTAATATAGCCTCCCAGCTGTGTTCCCAGGACACCTGCTGTGCCAAAAGCCGTACCGATGATCCCGTAGTTTACTCCCAGATGTTTCAGACCGTAAAAATCCGACATTATTGTAGGCAGAAGGGGGAAAAACGCTCCGTAGAGGAGACCGGCCAGCGCAAAGGCCGCCATAAGCGGTATCTGTGACTCATAAAATGAGAGACCGGCCACATTGAGAGCCTGGATGGAAAAAACTGCCACGAGGGTCATTCTCCGTCCGATCCGGTCCGATACATACCCAGAAATAAGCCGTCCTCCTGCGCTGAATGATACCACAATAATCGGCGCCACAACAGGATTGAATACCTGTTCTTCTGGAATACTGAGGATCTGCACGGAGTTAGCAATGACCATGAGAGCCGGAGATGCAGAGAGTAAAAACATGAACCAGGTCCCGTAAAACTGAGGTGTCTTCAGGACCTCCAGCCAGTTCCGATCGCGGACCGCGGCTGTGCCGCTAAGGGCAGCTTCCTTCTTCTGTACAGGGTGAAATCCTTCCGGGGGATTGCGCAATAAGATTCCCAGAAGAGGGACCAGAAAGCCGATTACAATTCCCAGTATGCGAAATGTCCACGGTATTCCGAAATTTATCAATAACAGATGAGTCAGCGGGGTCATGAAAACAGCGGCCAGGCCTACACCTGCTACCACGATCCCCGCTGCAAGACCTTTCCGTTCCGGCGGTGCCCATTTTATTGCCGCCGGCACAGTCCCCGAGTGGCCCACTGCCACACCGGCCCCTCCCAGGATTCCGTAGGTGAAGGCAATGGTCAGGGGGTCCTGAGAAAAGGAACAGAGAAACATGGCGCCCCCCATGAGCAGCCCGCCGGCTATGGCCACCAGCCGGGGGCCCGCCCTGTCCTGCAGCCGCCCGGCAAAGATCATTGTTATTGAGAAACTCATGGTAAGCAGGGCGAAGGGAAGGCCGCTTTGCGCCGCTGACCACCCCCATTCTTTGCTTACCGCCTTTCCGATTACGCTCCAGGAATACCATGATCCAAGTATGATATTAATGGCCGAACCAGTGAATGCCATGAGCCAGCCGGTACCCTTTATTTCTCCCGGAGTAGATGTGTCAGGAAAGACGGTTTTCTCTTTCATTCTAATTCCATCCAGAGACGAAAATTTTTAAAATACTAACAGACTTTTCATGGTTAATCAATCATTTTCTGAATTTTAAAAAAGAAAGATAATGGGTAACGACTCAGCTATATGCCAAAATATCAAAAAGATGTCCCCGCCCCGCTACGGTTGATAGGGGGACTTATCGGTTATGTTTTTCGCCTTCAGAAATATTTGACGAAAACGGGTTAATCATGTATGGTTTAAGAGAACAGTTGATAATATCAGGTTGAAAATTATTGAGGATTCATCCCGGTGTCCCGAATTGAGACTTATATGGATTCAATGATCAGCGATATCCGGCGCTACGGACGAGATACGTGAAAGCTGGGAGAAACAGCTGAAGCTCGGGGGCATTATTGTTGTCCCCGTGGGAATTGGATCACAAAGAATGCTGAAGGGAATCAAAAGGAAAAGAGGTTTAAAGATTACCCGCTGCGGTTACTTTCGTTTTGTCCCTCTTCTCTCCGGGAGCGATTTATATCGTTAAGAGGCGAAACGTTATCGTTTCGCCTCTTAACAGAAAAAATTCTCAGTTAACTTTTGCGTCTTCCAGTATCCTGATCCTGTCCCTGATCTGGAACTCTCCGGGAAGTTTCCCCACACGTATCATCTCGAAATCTTCAACGGAGATAAAGAGGTTCCCCTGGCTGTCTATAAGCTTCAGCTGGTACCTGTTGGTCTTCTCATCACTTGAGGATTTTTCCGTAATACAGAGATATTCATCATTTGTATTGACGTCCCTGTGGAACTTCAGGCTTCCGATCCTGTAGGGAAGCACCACCTCGTCTGTTGAGAGAAATTCAAGGAGTCCCCCGGTCTGGAACATCCCGTCAACCAGGATGGCATCTGTCTGGAGCTCCGGGTCACTGATATGATTAAAGTACTTGTTGCTGCTTCTGTTATGGAACTTTGTGAGAAGTGTCTTCCCGTCAAAGGCAACCATGTCATCGATGGTCTTGAAGAGGTCATCCATGAAGAGCCTTTGGGGATGGTACATGATATCATCCGCTTCCCCCTGGTATTCCAGTGAGGGGAGTTTCGGGATCTCAATTTTTATCTCCTCATTTTCCTTTTCCGTGAACCGGTAGGTCCCCCTGTAGTGAAATGTGGGATCGCCCATCACTTCTCCCTTTGTGTTCCTGAACTGAGAGGTTATCGTACACCTGAACATCTCCTTATCACCGGGGGCCTTTTCAGCCTCAACCAGGATCTCCCTGGGTCTTCCCTTCAGTATCTTTATTCCGTAGGGAATTTCAAATTCCGTAACTTCAAAGACCTTCCGGCTCTCTCCTGCAAGAGTTGCAGCGGCTTCCGCCATGGTTTCAACTCCCGTGGACCCCAGGAAGAGAGGCACCTCGTCTATGACATGGTGAAGAAGGAACCTGTCGTTTTTAATATCAAGCACTCTGCTGTAAACAACGGAATTGTCTCTCTCCTCGAGCTTCTCTCCCAGGAAGGGGAATTTTGAGCTCTCCCCCTTTTCGCTGCCCCCGGGGAAGATCCCGTCGGGATCAAATTCATGCATTGTGTTGGCAACAAGCACCTCCCGGGCGCTGCTGTCGTTAAGTTCTTCCATGAAGAAATTGACTCCGGCATCCACGGGAAGGAGTTCCACCCCGTTCTCAATGAGGACCTTCTTAACCGTCTCGTTTGTGGCCATTCCGATATCTTTCCACGCTGTCCAGTCGAAGATCTTGACATTCTTGCCGTTGCTGATGCTCTCCCTGATGATCATCTTGCAGAGCATGTCATTTCCGCCGGAATAGTCTATCTGCCCTTCATTTCCGAACTTGGCGGCAACCGAAGAAAAGCCGATGAGGAACCTGTAGTCCCTCTCTTTAAGGACTTCAAGAAGGTTCATCATCCCGGTGATCTTTGTGTCGAAGACCAGGTTGAAGGTCCTGAGTTCCTTGTTGGGGATGAAGTTGGATATCTCCACACCTGCCGCGTGAATGATACCGTCGATTTTCTCATGTCCCTTGAGAACATCCGCAAGGGCCTTCCGGTTTGAGACATCAACGGAATGGTAGATTGTCTCTACGCCCCGGGATCTCAGAAATTCCAGGTTCGCCCGGGTCTGTTTAATATTAAGGGCTTTTTCCGTGGCCTTCCTGATCTCAAGGGGTTTTGACCCCTTCATCTTCTCCTTGAGTGATTTAAAGATAAACTGTTCGTCGGCGCTTTCGGCCAGGTATTCGCTGTCAATGGCCTCGATATCACTTCGGCCAAGGAGAATGAGGCTGAGATTTTCGTTCTTCTTCACAACCTCCTTCAGAATTTCAAAGGTAATTCCCCTGGCGCCCCCAGTAACAAGGAGCGTGTCCCCGGTCCTGACCAGGCTCTCTCCCTTCTCAGGGGACTTCTTTTTCAGTGAAATTACATACTTCTCTTTTTTATGGAAGCCGGTCTCTACCCGTGTATCCCCCGAGAGGAGTTCTCTCATATAGAGGTCGATGATCTTTCCTGAGTTTTTCTTCGGATCGTTGTATGAGAAATCCACCATTTTCACAAACGTATCCTTAAACTCCTTGTTAATGGTCTTCATCATACCGCCTATTCCGGCAAAGAGGGGATGGATATCCGCATCCATTCCTGTATAAGGAAAGACTACCGAGTCAAAGGAGAGGGATGAAATAATTGAACCGGGTCCGTTAAGTTTCTCCGCGAGTCCCTTTACCATAATGAAGAGGGATTTTACCGAGGTATTTATTTCATTCTCATTAAGGGCCCTCTTTCCGAAATAGTTGTCCAGGGGAAGAAGGTGTATGAAGCCGCTGATCTCAGGATGTTTTTCAATGACCGTTCTCACGGCGTTTTCAACATCATCAAGTTTGCTGAAGTCACATTTTATCTCATGGTCCTTTCCCTTTCCAATGGTAACTGCCTTTCCCTTTCTCTTCTCAATTTCAGCAATAAGCTTTTTGGAAAATCCCTGCTTATCGGGAGAGACGAGTATTGTTTTGTTCTCGAAGATATTTTTCTCTTCACTGATCATCTTCGTTTTTACGGCCTCCACGGCAAACCTGCTTATAGTTCCCGGACCGGATTGTTGTCCGGCAGCCGGGGAAACGGTTTGCTCTGACCCCGGTTTCCCGGTTGAAGCAGCAGGAGCGGCAACGGTAACCTTCCTGCCAATATATCCAACGATTTTAGTGATTGTGTTGAGCTCCGAGAGCTTCAGGTCTTCCGGTACCTCCAGGTCGTATTCCGATGAGATGAGGCCGAATATCTCCACCTGCTTGACGGTGTCGATTCCCAGGTCCGCTTCCAGGTCAAGTCCCTCCTCCAGCATATCCACGGTGTATCCTGTCTGTGAGGCGATAATATCCTGCACCTTGTTGAGTATTCCGGAAGTATCTGCGCCTGCAGCCGTTTGAGCGGCGGGAGCGGCAAGGGTAACTTTTCCTCCCACATATCCCACGATCTTGCTGATTGTGTTGAGCTCCGAGAGCTTCAGGTCCTCGGGTACCTCCAGGTCGTATTCCGATGAGATGAGGCCGAATATCTCCACCTGTTTAACGGTGTCGATTCCCAGGTCCGCTTCCAGGTCCAGCCCCTCTTCCAGCATGTCCATGGTGTACCCTGTCTGTGAGGCGATAATATCCTGCACCTTCTTGAGAATTGCAGCCGAATCAATACCTGCCGCAGGAGGAGCGGAAGGACCGGGAGCAGCTGTTTCTTTGACAGCAGTCGCGGGTATCTCCCGGGGTTTAACTGCCGGAGCCGCGGGATCGCTGTCTATGCAGAGGGTCCTGTTTATTATCTTCAGCTGGGGATTTGTCATCCCGGTAATTCTCTGCAGCCATGCGGTGTAGACGGGATTGTTCTCTTTGTTCTTTTCTTCGATTCTCCTGATAAACATCAGGGCAAACTGTGATCCGAACCCGGCCGAAAAGTGGACCCCGTACCGGTAACTGTTCTTTTCTCCCCTGCTGAATTTCAGTCCCTTGAAATTGTCGGGAATATCCGTAAGGTTTGCTATGGGAGGCGCAATACCCTTCTGAAGGGCCTTCACAAGGATAGCATCTTCCACGGCAACGCCGAGAAGGTGTCCCGTGTAACCCTTTGTATTGGTAATGAGAATATTTTTATAGTTGTCCGGAAATGTGTTCTGGAGGGCCGATATTTCCGCATCGGCGGACCCTCCCCGTGCGGGAGTATAGGTCTCATGGGACATGAAGAGGAGTGAGTCGGCATAGTTGTCCTCGAGGCCGTGCGCCCTTTTCATGCTTTCCATGAAATACTTCATCTCATGAGTGATATGATCAACATCCAGCCGTGTGGGATGAAAGGCGCTGTTCTTAATATATGTTCCCAGGAGTTCGGCCTGTCCGTTAAAACCCCTCTCCCTGACGCTGTCTTCCCTTTCCACGATCATGGCTACGGCGCCGCTTCCCACGATCATTCCGTTTCTGCTCTTGTCAAAGGGTTTTGCCGCTTCCTTTACGGTTTTTTTAACGGTCGCGGCGCCTACCGCGAGGAAACCGGCGGTGATCCATTCGTTCTGGACTTCTGTAGTGGGAGCTTCACCGCCTATGATGATGACCCTTTCACACCTGCCCATCCTGATCCAGTCCTCGGCGACACCTGCAGCCTGTGTTGTGGTGGCGCACGCGGCATTGAGCTGCGTGTTCGGCCCCTTGGCCTTTATATACTGGGCGAAGAAGGGGGCCCCCATCTGGATAAGGTTCATGAGGAGGTTTCTGTCGTACTTATACTCTTCATGTCCCTTTACCTCTTCCTTAAGGTTGAAGAACCAATCCGTTACTTTCTCCTTGACCCTGGCATCGGGGACCGTCTCCATGAGGAAATAGTAAAGGCTTTCAAAGTCCTTATAGACGTTCTTATAGAACTGGTCCTTATTGTATCCGTATATCTCGTTGATGAGGGTCTCGAAGCTGGAGAAAACGGAAGAGAAGATAACACCTGTTCCCTCCTGCATCTCTTTGGGGAGAGAATACCCCTTTTTGATCAGGCTTCCGGTTGTGGTCTTCTGGTAGTTCATCACAAGGGGTATTCCCGCGTCCTTGAGCGCTTCAATACCCGCGGCTATGGCAAGCCCGTAGGTGATATCATAGTCATAGTCGATGCCATAGTCCTCTTTTAAATCAAAGTATCCCAGTTGTCCCGCAAGGTGTATGACATCTTCCGTTGACGTGATGTCCTGGAACCGCGCGCTGCCGTCAGGCTGCTTGAATATCCTGGTAATATTCTTCTTGATCATGTTCTCCTTATCTTTTTGGGAGATGGGGTCTATGCAGTTCTCTCCAGCGAGGACCCTGTCGAAGTTGTTCTCCTCGAAAACGTGGCGGCCTTTTCCGGGGAGCCCTATTGAGACTCCGGATATCACAATCCTCCCTGTGTAGAAGTTAAACCTGTCCAGTGACTCCATCATCCGGAGGGCCCTGTTATACTGGTACTCCTTGTAAAGGATGCTGTTTACATGGTCTTTGTTGTCCCTGAGAAAGCTGTCAAAACCGGCATCTCCGCTGGCGGGAAGAGCCATTTCTCCCCTGAAGGCGCCGGTCTGCACGGCTGCCACGGGGACCGGTTCCGCCACTTGAGGTTTCTCCGGAGTGATGAGGGAATTTTCTTCAAGATACCCGGTGAAAGCCTCGAAAGAATCAAGCTGTCCCTTTTTCGGGTCTACAGAGGGCATTGATCCGTAGTTCTTGATCCTGATGTTTTTCAGGAGGTTTGTGAGTATCCTGTTGGGTCCGATCTCCATAAAGTGCTTTACGCCCAGCTTTGAAAGGTTCTCAACAGACTGGATAAACTCCACAGGTGAAATAAGCTGTTTCACCAGGAGTTCCTTTATTGCCCGGGGATCATCCGGATAGCTCTTTGCCGTAACATTGGAAATCACCCGGGAATAGTCCGTGGTGTTAAATGTGAGGTCCCGGATATAGTCCTTCAGCCCGTCAGCGGCTTTCTGAAAGAGAGGGGTATGAAATGCCCCGGAGAGGTCCAGTTTCCTGAACTGGACCTTTTCACCTTTCAGGAATGAGCAGAATTTATCGATCTCCTCAACTCCCCCCGATACGGCCGTCTGGTTCTCGCTGTTCTTATTGGCAAGATAGACATTATTCAGGCCCGATTTTTTAATCAGTTTTTCAATATCTCCCGGACTTGCGAAAGCAACCATGATCGAGCCCGGTACCGTCTCTGATGCCTCCTTCATCATCTCGCTTCGCTTGAGGATAAGCCGGAAGGCGTCCTCAAAGCCGAGGACGCCGGAGCAATAGAGGGCCGTAAACTCACCCACGCTGTGGCCGATCATATAGTCGGGCTGGAATCCCTTCTTTTTCAGAGAGTCGTAAAGAGCGGCGGAAGAGAGAAAAATTGCGGGTTGTGTGTTCTCGGTACTGTTTATGGCCTTATTCTCACCGAACATCATTTCCAGCAGTGAATATCCTCTTGCCTCTCTGAATATCTTCTCTCCCCTGTCCATGATTTCACGGATCACCGGATATTTATCATAGAGCTCTTTCATCATTCCCGCATGCTGTGCTCCCTGTCCCGAGAGGAGAGCCGCGACCTTCTCTTTTCCTGCCGCTGCGCTGTCCGGGAGTGCTTCCGGAGCAGCAGCCTTTGCCGCTGCAGTGAGCGTCCGTGCGGCGGATTTTATAAATCGTGAGGGAAGGGTCCGGATAATTGTGTGGGCATGATTTCCCCCGAGACCGGAAAAGTTTGCTGCCAGGTTAATGGAGTCCCTGCCGCTCAGGTCCGTGGACAATGAAGCCGCCCTGATCTTTGAGTCCTTTGGGATGATTGTATTCTTTTCAGAGAAGGAGAAGTTCGGGAGGATCTTCCTGTTTTTTGCCATGAGGGCAAGTTTCGTCAACACCACGGCGGGATTCGCTGACCTGAAATAACCTGTTTCCGGTTTAATATTGCCGAAATAGATATCCTTCACGAATGACTTCTCTATTGCGTCTCTCTCCCATGCGTCAACCGCGGGATGGGATGATGCGAAAACATCTATATAGTCCACCTGTTTCCTTGAAAAAGGGCTTTTTTTATAAAACCTGTCAAGGGTCTTTGTGAAACCGGCAGTTGTAGGCGCAAGGAAATTCTCATGGGCGTAGGACCTCCAGCTGAAGTCTGAAAGCTCACTGATTATATCCATATTTGCTTCCCTGGCTTTTTTATAGGTGGTGAGAACCATTACGGCTGCGCCCTCACTCATGATGACACCTGATGAGGTATTGTCAAAGATCTTGTTTTCTCCCGGGGAGAGCACCTTGATCATCTGGTAGGCCATGAGATTGGCGGGAGCGAGGTTAGTATCGGCGCCCCCTGCAATCATATAGTCGGCCTTTTTAGAACGAAGGGTCTTCATTGCCAGGTGTATTCCCACTGCAGAGGACGCGCATTCCGCCTCAATGGTGTAGTTAGCGCCATTCGCGTTGTAGAAATTGGCAATTCTGCCGCTCACAATGTTTGAGAGGAGACCGGGAATAGTGTCTTCGGAATTTCTGTCATATCTCTCCTTGAGGGATATTTCAAGGCCGTCTGATATTTTTTTGAGCTGAGCGGAATCTATACCCTTCAGTGAATTGATGAGTTTTTTAACAAAGGGAATTCTTGTGCGGAAGATGTTTTCAATATGTTTCTCTCCGCTTGAGGTCCCGATAATAATTCCCGTGTTATTGCCGTTTGTAAATGTATCTTTAATTCCCGCCTGCTCAATTGCCTGGGTGGCTGAGTCGATGGCAAAGCACTGGACCCTGTCTATTGAGTTCTGGATTGAGGGAGGTATCTTGTATTTCAGGTTGTTGAACTTGTAGTCATTGACAACACCCGATTTGATTTTGGGAATATGGAGAATGGGGTCCTTCTCCCGGGCATAGTACTCATTGTGAAAGCGCGAGTCGGGTATTTCTGTGATGACATTTTTTCCGCTTTCAAGATTTTTCCAGAAATCATCGATGTTATCGGCGCCCGGGAGCACCACACCGAGACCGGCGATAACGATCCTGTCGTCATTGAAATCGTATTCGGGATTTCTGAATATCTCCCTTTTCACGGGACGGTAGTTTTCCGTATACTCCTCCATGAGGACATGATAATTAATGCCCCCGAAACCGAAAGAGCTGACTCCCGCGATCCTGGTTTTTCCCTCGTCCACCTTCCATTCCGTGGCATCGGTTACAACAAAGAAGGGGGTGTTCTCCAGGTTGAACTTCGTGGAGGGTGTTTCAAACTGGCCGTTTGGCGGAAGAGTTTTGTTCTTAAGCGCAAGGATGGCCTTTATCATTCCCGCTGCCCCGGCGCCTCCCAGGAGGTGCCCTATCTGTGATTTGATAGAGCTGATCCCGATAGGGGAATTGGTTTTATAGGTATTGATCAGGTTCTTGACCTCTGTGCTGTCACCCATAAGAGTTGCTGTTCCGTGGGCTTCAATAAATCCCACATCACCTGTGGTGATCCCGGACTTTGTGTCCTCAAAGGCCCTGGTTACCGCGAAACCCTGGCCTTCAGGTTTCGGCGCCGCAATGGCTTTCCCTTTCCCGTCTGAACTGGACCCTATCCCCTTAATAACGGCGTGGATAGTATCACCGTCCCTGATGGCATCCTTCATCCTCTTGAGGACCAGCACACCGGCCCCTTCACCGATGACAAAACCGCCTGCCCTGTCATCAAAAGGGAAGGACCCCTTCCCTGACAGTGCCCCCATCTTCGCGAAGCCCACAAATGTTTCGGGCCCCAGGTTGGTATGGATACCGCCGACGATGACAGCATCCGATTCGCCTGAGAGGAGTTCTCTCTTGGCATTGTCAAGTGCGGCCAGTGACGTTGCGCAGGCCGCGTCTATGGTATAGTTGATTCCCTCAATTTCCAGGTGTTTCGCGATCCTTGATGCTTCGGCATTGAGTGCCGCTCCGTCGGGAAGTTTGGGATTGAACCCCTTTGCCATCCCCTTTTTGAGTTCTTCAAGGAGGAGTTCCTTATCACTATTACTGAGTTTATTATACTCTTCGTTTTTCTCAAGATGGTACCTTATCTCCGGATGGTAGATGAGAAGGTACATGTCGTCGCCGAACTCATTCCCCAGGCATGTCCCGATAATGACAGATGTTTTATCCTTTGGCAGTTTCTTCACTTTAAGGTATCCCGCGTTGTCAACTGCCTTCATGGCAGTATCCAGGATCATCTGCTGTGACCGGGAGAGGTGTTTTGCTTCTGTTTTCTTATATCCGTACTTCTTGTAGTCGAAGTCAAAATAGTCAATAACTCCCGCTATCTTTGAATAGGACTTGTCTTCTTCATTTCTGTCCTCACTGTAGTAGAGTGAATTGTCAAACCTCTCCACGGGGACTTCCCTTATTGAATATTTCTTTGAGACTATGTTCTCCCAGAATTTCTCCGGGGAGTCCGCGTCGGGGAAGGTACATGCCATACCCACAACCGCGATCTCGTCGGCGATCTCGTTCTTTTCGCCGGAGTATATTTCAAGCATGTTCAGGTTGGAGGAGAGGTTTTTCTTTTCCTCAAAGTACGCGTTATGAATGTCCTCTATTTTGATCTGGCTGTTGAAGAAGGCTATGGATTCGCCCGTATGGAAGTTGCCCTTTTCATAGTGGTCTTCATCATTATAGTTAATATATTCCAGTTTTCCCGCTTCTTTGAGCTTCTTAAAATCCGGAATATATGCCTTGGCGGCAATAAGAAGTGACCCCACATTTCTTCCTTCAAAATACTCTTTCCTTTCGCCCAGGGGGACTTTCTCCATTATCATCTGGTATTCTTTCTCAAGCATTTTCTCAGAAAAGGGCGATACGACCGTCCGTGTTGAGAGACCGACGGTTTTACCAATAACGGTTGTAATATTTCTCTCTATAAGCAGGTCCTGGTACAGCTTCTTTAATGCGCCGGTCTCAAGAATTTCTTCCGTAAGAAGATAGGGGGTCCCGGCCTGTATACCTACCTTTACGCCCCTTTTTGCAAGGGGCGAAGACATGCCGGATATAAAATGCGATCCGGTTTTTGAGGCTATACCACCTGCAAAGAGGACGGATTTATTGGATAAAACTTCATCAGGCTCATTGATCAGCTTCTCAATACCGATCTCCCAGAGAACGAAACTGGTCAGTGTCCCGATATGCCCCCCGGCCTCTTTCCCCTCGAAAATAAACCTGTTACAGTTATTGTTCATAGCGTTTTCAAGCATCTGGAGTGCGGGCGTGTGAAGATATGTCTTTGTGCCTTCGGATTCAAGCTTATTGACATACGAGGGTATCCCCACTGCTATAAGGGCAAATTTGACCCCGTATTTTTTTACACTTTTCAGGTGTCCCTCAAATGACCTGTTTATATCGGGGGTTCCGATAAGCCCTGCTCCGAAATTTCCGAACAATTCCGAACCATTTTTTAATATGTTGTCCGCAAGGTCTTCGGGGAGGTTCCCCATGGCAAAGAAGGGAAGTCCGCCGGCTTCAAAGACCTTTTTGGCAAACTCGGGATTATCATTGATGTTAGCCATGGGTCCCTGAACGATGGGGTATTTCGTGTTATGCTCTTTTGCCATTTCCGAATCGGCTACAAGGGGATCATACTCATCGATGCTTTCAAGGGCTTCTCCTATAGAGAGGAAGAGGTTTCTTATTACCAGCTGAAGTTTTTTTGTCTCCCTGACAAAATGCTTTGAGAAGACAGAATCCTGGCCAAGGTAGAAAAGGCTCTGAAGGGTATTGGCGCTGCTGTTATCCATGGATTCAATTTTATCGCATATTTTTGTGTAGAGCTTGTCAGCCTGGGCACTGTTTCCCTTCAGGCGGCTCTCCTCCTCCTTGAGGTCTTTCACCACCTTTGTTCCAAGCTTCGCGAAAAATCTGTACCTGTACTTCTGATTGAGTGAGTCCCCTATTAACTGTGTGTCGCTCTCCTTGAGAGAGGATATGACCTCTTTGAAGTTGTCCGACAGGGGCGCTTCGTCTGTGAGGTAGAGCTGGTTATCAAGTACAATTCCGCTTGCTCCCGCGGCAAAAATTCCGGGTGCGGTATGGAATCCTACGCCTCCGTGAATAATAACGGGAAATTCCGTTTTTTCCCGGTAGTACTGGAGAAGGATCATGGATGTAAACTTGGAGACCTTTCCGGGGGCCTCATTTCCTTTGAGAATAAGGGCGTGGGGAAGGAGTTTCTCCAGTGTGTCATTAATATCAATATCAATAACTTCAAGGACAAGTTTATAATTGGGGTTATCAAACTCAAAAGTGTTCAGCTCCTCGGAGTTGTTGTAGTGAAAAATCACCACATCGAGATTGAGAATATCCGTATTTTTCAGATAATCTACGAGCTCCCTGTTATCAACCTTCAGCCTGATACCAAAGAGAAACTCCTCAGTTGATACTTTTTCCAGTATTGAGATAATCTCACTGTTGCTGAAGAATTCAGAATCGAATACAGGCAGGGCCCCGGACCGGTAGCACTCCCTGAAGTAATCCATGCTGAATACTTTTGGGGGATTATAGATAATTACCGGTTGCTTTGAGTCTAGAATACGTTTAATCATGATGTTCTCCTGTTTATTATTGCTGGTTGTTAATTTGTATCTGTGGATATTCTCTCTGCCTGAGAAGAGGTTTTTACTCTGTCCTCTTTTCTGCAGGTTGATAGTATCTCTTTTTTGTCCAGTTTTCACCAATGAAGCCGTTGAAAAGGACCTCCAGGATTATCGGGATTTCATCCCTGAGCGGGTAGTTCATGTTGTTTCGTGTCCATTTATAGACCACACCGTCAATAAATCCGAGTATTCCGTAGAACACGCTGTAAAAGCTGGTAGTCTTGATCTTCTTCTCAATATTAAATGAAACCACTCTCTCCTTAAACATGGGGAGATGAGTGATAACATAATCATAGAACATGTCCCTGTTTCCGGTTTTCTGTGTAATAGCCTCACTCTGGATAAGCGTATATACCTCATGGTTCTCTTCAATGAATGTTACCCAGAACCGTATCAACTCTTCAATCTGCCTGATCAGGTCGGGTTCCTTAGAAAAGATGGCATTGAACTCCTTGATGATCTCCTCATATTTCTCTGAAAGGAGTTCAGTGAGAAGATCTTCCTTGCTTTTAAAATACCTGTAGAGTGATCCTTTACCCACACC
>JBNKTL010000001.1:0-70697 GCA_050298055.1 Spirochaetota bacterium | reverse complement strand
GGGTATAATCGGAAAACCACCTGTTGATCTCTTCTCTGCTTTCAATGGACTCCTTTGCATTTTTCATAAGCATATCTCTGTAATCACTGAGCCTGTTTCGAAATACTGTTTCGTCAAAGCTTCCGTCAGGAGAGAAAAATCCGCCAATTTCCGCATAAAGAGGAATCCTGTCACCATCAGGTCTTTTAAATATTTTTTTAGTATCTACCATTTGTTAATCTAAATAACATTGAGACTGACTAGTCAGTCCATATGAAACATATGGTGAAATGTGTCAAGAAAATATAATTATGTTACAAAAAAAAGAGTGAATGGATTGTGATAAATTTTACAATTTCTCAATATTTTATAAAATAATCATATTAAAGGGATTTTAGAATTTTCATTTTGTTATTGACTGATATGTAAAATTTATATAAGTTATTTTATATATATACTATAGTTAAATATAGTTACTACTCAGCTATATATAAAAGTGATCATATTTTACAATAAACATAATTGATATGTCCCCGCCTTCAGCGGACATATTGGTGATATTTCTCGTAAATATGAAATTTTTATTCATAGAGCTGAGTCGTTAATCTAAATTTTGTTTTAAAAAGGAGGTATTATGAAAGTGGGTAAAGCAAAATTTGTTCTAACTCTTTTCATCTCTCTTTTAGTCACTCATGCCAGTTCGGATGCGCTTGTAGAGGTGGATAAAGGCAAAGTTCCAAAAGAATTCCTTAATAAAACTGTCAAAGTACTCCCCAATGGAATAAAAATATGGGATGAAGGAGAGGCTATCAGCCAGCTGAACAGGATGAACAGGAGAATTCTCTGGGTGGATACCAGGCCTTCATCAATGTGGCGCAGCGGGACCATCAGGAGTTCTGTAAACCTTGTATACCATAAAAATGAAAAGTTTCTCTTTTCAAGTGAGAAACAGAAGCTTACTAAAAACAGCCTGAACAGTGTAAGAAGAGGAAAAACAAAAATTGTCTACTTCTGCCAGGGGCCAAAATGTCATAGAAGCTATAATGCTGCACTCAGGTCTGTAAAAAACTGGGGTATCCCTGCTTCGCAGGTGGTATGGCTGAGGGCCGGTTACCCGAAGATCTATAAGTATATACAGTCCAATCCCCGGCTAAAAAGAAAAATAAAAAAGTATTTGCAGGGAACGACAATAAAATAACCTGTTCCGGTAAAGAGCATTTCTATAGATAATTATTTTTAACTGATATTCCTGCTTTCGCAGGAATATCAGTTTTGAAAATATTCAAACAAACCCATAAATGAATTCCCGCCTGTCTTTGGAGGAGGAAGAAGGATGAATATAAATTAATTACCGGAAATTGTTAAAAGAGAATGTTTTTTTTTCCGAAAATGAAAGAAAGCAATTATCCCAGAGAAAAATGAAAATATCCAGCACAGATAAAATGCCGGAAAGCCTTGGCAGAAAGATTTCTTTAAAATTCAAGATGATCGCCATGGTTTTCGCAATATTTATCATATCAATAGTTATACTTTTTATCTTTGAGAGGATCAGCCAGGGCAAGATTCAGGAGCTCTCTGACAGGGAATCAACAGGTATTTATAAAAGTGTGATGAAGGATTATACGAGATCTGTTGTTGGTGGTATTGGAAGGATCATTGATGGAGTTGTTTTATCTGATGAATTTATTTCATTAATTAACAACGAAAACTTTGCAGCTCTTCAGGTTCTCATAGCAGGGAACTTTCTCAATCTTGAAACAACAGGAAATGTTTCCCATATTGCAGTATTTAATACAAAGTACAAACTGATCGCTTATGAGACCAATGCTGATTCTGAAAAGATACCAAAGGAAAAAATCAGCGGCAACAAGTCTTTTCAGGCTCTCTGTGCCAGGTCAAAAAAATCGGGAATACATGAGCATGGCTGGATCGATTTTGAAGATCGTTTAAGATATGGGATCGTCTCTTCAATTTTAAATAATGAGAATAAAGTCACCGGGTATTTTTATGCCGGCCTGTTGCCAAAGAGCTTTCTTGTGGGCTTTAAGGATAGGATCGGGAAGTATATTGCCGTAAGAAACAGTAACAATGATATCATCTGGTGCTGTACGGAGTCCTTTCTGGAAAGTTTCCAGGAAGAATTTAAGGCCAAAAGAATTGATCTCAATACTTTTTTTATTACCAAACAAAAGGAAACATATAAGGTCCACCAGCTTCCTTTATTCAATCCCCTGGGAAGCAGGTATGGCAGCCTGTTTATAGCAGGTGATTACAGCTCCGAGTATAATAGCAGAAAAAAAATAACATATATAGAGTTTGCAATTTTCATTCTGCTGGTCGCACTTTCAAGTGCTTTTATCTATATAAGACTCAGCTTTATGCTGAAGCCCCTGGGTTTCATGGGAAATTCACTGAGGGATTTTGCAGGGGGGGGCGGGGACCTCACGGTAAAACTTGAGATAGTATCAGGTGATGAATTTGGCGAGCTCTCCCTGCATTTTAACTCCTTTGTCCAAAAAATCAGGGAGATGGTCCTGAATATTGCCAATGTGGCGGATTCATTTGCAAGCTCAGCTCTGGAGCTTGCATCGTCATCTGACAACTTTACGAAAAATGCCATTGACCAGAAGAACATTGTTGATGATTCTGTGGATCAGATCAAAAGCATTACTTCTACCAGCAACGAGATCACCAGCAGCAGTTCCGAACAGTATAAGAGTACTGAAAAGATGCGGGAACTTATTTCGTTGCTGCTTGTTTCCATGAAGGAGATCGAGATGCAGGTCTCTGAATTTTCCGAAAAGACCACTGAAACCGCTGATATAATTAGGAACGACAGGGAGGTTGTCAGCAAGACCATAACCGGAATGCAGAAGATGACTGACAGCTCGAAAAAAATCAGGGACATCATTGTCATGATCAATACTATTTCTGACCAGATCAATCTCCTGTCTCTGAATGCCGCTATCGAGGCCGCGCGGGCCGGTGAACATGGAAAGGGCTTTGCTGTTGTTGCCGATGAGATATCGAAGCTTGCGGAACAGACAGCGGGAAGCACCAGAGAGATCGAGGACCTGATCATCGAAATGGCCGCGGAGGTTGAAGTGGAGGAAAAACTCATTGTGGGAACTGCAAACAGCCTCAGGGCAATAATTGATCGGATAGAAGAACTCAATAAATCGATTATAAACATCAGGAAAACAATAACCGATCAGGCAGAGAGCTTTTCGGATGTTACTCTGAAGATGGAATACCTGTCGCATTCTCTTGACCGGATCAGGATTGATGCAAACAGTCAGCATCAATCCATAGAACACCTTAAAGGAACAGTGCACAAGATTGATGAAACTTCACAGTCTGTGTCATCAGGAGCTGAAGAAATTTCTGCCACATCTGAAGAAATGGCAGGTAACGCAGAGAGCCTTAAAGAGCTTATCAATAAGTTTAAGATCAGGTAAAGGATTTTCAGTCTTCAAAGATATTGATCATCTTCTCCTTTAACTTGCTGAAGAACCCCTTCAATTCTGATATATAGAGTTTATCTCTCTTTCTGGAGAGGGTTTGAATCGTTGTCTGATTAATCACTTCCCAGAGAAGGTCCCTGTCAGGGCAGTTTGAGAAGTAGTTCAGGTCAATCTGGTAGGCCCCCTTGAATTTCCTTCCTCCCCCATTGCTGGTTATGCTTTTGATCAGTGAGTTAAGGTTGATATTTTCACTGTTGGTCCTGAACGAAGCATCCAGTATCAATTCCCTGTTCTTCTTTTCAATGGCGGCAAATATCACAATTGTGGATACATCTTCCTTTTTAAGCATATAGTCGGCGATAATTGCGATCAGGTCCCGGTCCGATTCGCCAAGAAAGCCCACTCCTGAAATGAGCCAGTCTTTGTAGAGATACCTGTTCTCAATTGCACGGGTTATCAGGTCAGCGGCCTTTACGGTGAGAGGAAACCCGCTCAACCTGTTTATTGTTTTGCTGTCGGCAAATCCCGCAAGGAGCGCCAGTGCTTCATAATCGGTTTTGGAGGCGTATGAATACTTATTGGTATCTGTTTCTATTCCGAACATCAGGGCCGTTGAAATCTTCTTTTTTGTATCATCGTCCATTTCAATTTTCATTTCATGCATGAGAAGCGTCATGAGAGTGCTTGTTGAACCTGCTTTTTCATCAACAAGCCTGAACTTAACGGGAATATTCTCTTCTAATGACTCATGGTGGTCTATATGGATTGAGCAGGGTATCCTGTTCACGAATTCTTCAACCTTTACGCTCTGGTGATCAAGGACAGCATAACCGTCATATCCCTTTATATTATTAAGTTGAGATTCAAATTTTATGGGTATATTGAAAATTTTTACAAATTCCCGGTTTTGAGGCAGTGAAATTATCGATTGAGCGAGAATTGTAGAATCGATTTTCAGGTTGTCACACAATTTCTTGAGAGCATATGAGGAAGCTATTGCATCGGGGTCCGGTGAACCCTTGATTAATATCAGGAGATTCTTATGCTTTTTTAATAAGCGTTTAAGTTTCAGTGCTAACTGCTTCACTCGAGCCTCAGGAGAACCAGGCTAATATCATTATTCTGCTTCATTCCTGATACAAAATTGGTCAGATCCTGATAGATCTTTCTCACCAGGAGAGGGGGAGGATCATCACTGTTGTTGCGGATGATATCCTTTATCCGGTCAAGGGTATAGTTTTCACCTTCATTGTTTAATGCGGATAAAATACCGTTTGAATAAAGGAAGAGAATATTCCCCCCCTTTATCCGCATATTTTTGCTCTCATAGACAAAATGACCGTCAGTGCCGATGGGAATCCCTTCAGATTGAAGTTCTGAGAAACTCTGTTCTGCATTATTGTAAATGACCGGATGATTATAGGCGGCATTACAGCATTCGACTTCTCCACGTGATGTTATTGTGAGGCAGCATGCAGGCGCTTCTTTCTTTTTATACTCAGATGTGGAGATAACCCAGTTCATTGCATTCAACAACTGATGAGGAGTCAGCTGGTCATTTCCCTGTGAATGGAGTGTGGAATACTGTTCCAGCGCAAGGATTGATGAGTCTATACCAGAGTATGATGTATCTGCAATAAAGAGACAGATCTTTTTCTCGTCAACTTTTATGGTGTCGAAGTAATCTCCTCCGAAGAGGGAGTTGTTAATATTAAATGAGCTTACTTTTACCCCGTCTATCTGTTTCAGTTTTTCAGGAATAATTTTCTTCTTAATCGCATTAATAACGATGCTGTCATGTTCCCTGATTTGCTTTGTCCTGATATTTTCGAGAATCAGCCCGTTGAGGAGCTGGTGTTGAAATCGCTGCCTGTATGTTTCAAGGACTTCAAGGAAAGTTTTAGAGTAGATCCTGTTTTTGGGCAAAGGACCAAGGAAGAGTATGGCGAATATCTCATTATCATCATTCAAAAAAGCCATTGCAATCTTTATATTATATTTACCCAAAAATGCAAGTGCTCTCTCCTTGTTCCCGGCAAAGAGGATGTTTGAATGCAGCATCGATTCCTCTATAACTCCGGGTTGAAGAGAGAGAGATTTGACGATTGCCATATCTCTTGTTATCGGTTCGGTAATAACAATATTTCCATATCTATATAATGAAGAAAATTTATTTTCTTCCCTGTTGTAAAGATAGAGTGAAGCAGAGGGTATTCCAAACTTTGTTTTAAAAGAATTAATGGAATTATCGTACAGGCTGTCCCAGAAAGCCGAGAGGTCATCTGAAGCTGTTATTTGACCGCTGATCTGAAAAAAACCTGTAAATATTTCCGAGAGATTATTGTATTCACGGTTTTCAAGAGAACGGACCTTTGACTTGAGTAAGTTAAAAAACAGAAATTGGAAGATAAAGATTATGAAAGAAATACCTGCAACGGAAGTCGTAGCCCCTGGAATAAGGGTATCTTTATATTCAATAACCAGATAGACCGGTATTGTCAGTATAGAAAATATTAATATCCAGGATGTGATACCGAAATAGAACTTTTTGAAATTCAGGTCACTGTAATCAAAGACACCGTAGTTTAATGTGAGAAGTATTAATATACCGGAAATACAGATCCCTGTTATCCTGAATTGCGTAATCCCGAAAAAGCGAGGAAGGATAAAAACAAGTGTAATCATGAGAACAAAAGAAAAGGTAAATCCTGAGAGAAAGTAAATAAGGTCCCGGCTGAGGGCTTTTGTTGCCGATTCCTTGAATTTTTGTATGATATCGTATATGATAGCTATAAGGTAGATGGCTATCAGAAGAAGGAAAACAGGCATCCCCTTATTCGCGTGGAACCTGACAATACCGTTAGCTGCAACATCCTTTATCACAAAGTCCGTGAGGATTGTTGCAAATGTGAAGATAAAACCGGGTGTTCCGGAAATCAGAAAGAACAGGAGAACAGGTTTGACCTTCTTGTCCGGGTAGATATATATCAGGTGGAAAAGGAGTTGTATTATATAGAGGATAAGCGCAATAAATATTCGTCCTTTCCAGGCCAGCGGAATAAGCTGAATATTCAGCAGATGCATGAGAATAAGGGAGAACTCAATTGCAGAAATTAATGCCACAAGGGCAAGCAGCCTGTTCAGGTTAAACCTGAACTTCCTGAACAGATTTTTCAGTGCAATATAAACTGATAAGAGGAGTGCTGACCCTGAAAAGAATATTTCTAGCTGATACATGGTTTTAAGTGTATTTTCTCATGGTTTATTTTCAAGCTAAATATTTTTCATCAATAAAAAATTAAAATTGATTTTAACCCTGCAATAAAATAAATAGAGATACTCAGCTATGTAAGAATAATCATATTCATAAAAAAACATACTGATGTGTCCCCTCCGCCTTCGGCGGAGGGGACACATTGTTGTTATTCTCTTAAAAATGTGAGTTCTTGCTATAGACAAAGTCGTTATGAAAATATAAGGATATTGAATTGAAAAAAACACGCTACATTTTTCTTTCAGTAGGGATTCTTCTCCTTGTTGTGCTCTTTAAGGCGTTTGGTGTTAAAACAACAATTGAAAAGATCAGTGAGATCGGCTGGGGATTCTGGATTATTACGGGAATGTTCTTTTTCACAAATATCTTTCTAACCCTTGCATGGAGAATCCTGATAAATTATCCCCTGAAGGGTTTTCATTTCCACAGGTTTATGCTGGCAAGGCTTGCGGGAGATTCAACAACTGCCTTTAATGCCCTTGGTGCTGTTGCGGGAGAACCCCTCAAGGCTCTGTATGTTAAGGATTTTCTTCCCATGAAGGTGGGGCTGGCATCTGTTGTCCTGGACAGGACAATTAAAACAATCTCAAGCATCCTTATCACCCTGACTGGTATTGTTATAAGCCTCTTTGTTCTCAATCTTCCCTATTATGTAAGCGGATTGACTATCCTGCTCTGTCTCTCTTCACTGGTTGCAATGATAATTTTATTGAAAAAACAGAAACAGGGTTTTATTGAATATATCCTGAATAAGCTCCCTGTAAAATTAAAGGAAAGATATCTCACGGAAAGCAGGATGGAGAAGATTAAAACACTGGATGATGAGATCAAATTTATTTTCAGCAGCAGGGACAACCTCTCTCATTTTTATATGGCCCTTTTTCTCCATTATACGGCAATTATTATTTCCTGCACCCTGGAGATCTACCTGATTGCCCTCTATCTGAATGTGGGGAGTGGTTTTACTCTTATCGATGCATTTTTTATCTATGTTTTCGGGTTCATTTTAACCAGCCTGATGTTCTTTATGCCTGCAAATGTGGGGACCAGTGAAGGATCATATTCGCTTGCCCTGGGTATGCTCGGATTTAATCCTTCGCTGGGACTCTCTATAGGGATAATAAGAAGATTGAGGACTTTTTTCTGGGCAGGGATAGGCGTCCTTCTTCTCTTTACCGCAGGCTTGATGCGAAGAGAAGATAACGGCAGTATTTGATAATATATACTCAAATGAATTAGTTGTTGACAAAAAAACCTGCATCAAATAATTTTGCCACTCCAATATTATCTCGAAGTTTTTAATTGAATTTTAGAGAAAAAGCATACGCGAAAATTAACCTTCATCTTGAAGTCCTTGAAAAAAGAGATGACGGTTATCATAATATATTTGGCCTTTTCGCCAATATTGATTTTTTTGATCTTTTAAAACTGGAACAGATTGAAGTTTCAAAAGGGAACGGGGATTCCCGGGTAGAAGTAATGCTGTCAGGCGGAGCATTTTCGCGGGATATTGAAAACCTGCCTCCGTCAGAGAACCTCGTAGCAAAAGCTGCCAAAATGTTCCTGGAAAAGCAGGGGCTTTCGGGCAGGCTGAAGTTTTCTCTTGAGAAAAATATTCCGACAGGAGGAGGACTCGGAGGAGGAAGCTCCGATGCCGCGGCGGCACTACGGATCCTGAACAGGAAAATTCCCGGTTTAGAAACCTCTGATCTTGAAGAGATTGCCGGAGAACTCGGCTCTGATGTCCCTTATTGCCTGCAGGGAGGGCTTGCCATCTGTGAAGAGAGGGGAGAGCTCATCGAACAGGTCCCGGGGAGGCTTGATTATTACATTGTTGCTGCAAATTGCGGAATCCATATCGATACCGGGTGGGCCTACAGACAGTTAGAGAGAGAAAATAAGAGAATAATTCATCAGGAAGAACATGAAAGGAAGAAGGAGCTTATAAGAAAAGCTGCAACAGAAGGAAAAATTGCAATTATAAAGGATCATTTAAAGAACGACTTCCAGGAAAAAGTATTTGAATTTCACAGGGATGTTGCTATTATTTACGAAAATATGATCAGGATGAAAGCGGAATACGCCACAATGACAGGCTCCGGATCAACAGTTCTGGGGCTTTTCAATGATAGAGCTACAGCAGAAAAAGCAGCTGAGTTTCTTAAGAAGCGTGTTCCCTTCACTATTGTTTCAAAGATAATGAGTGAGAGAGCATTCAGCCTGGATCGTTAACAGTGTGTTTAATAGTGAGGTGTGGCCAAGTGGTAAGGCACCGGGTTTTGGTCTCGGTATTCCCAGGTTCGAATCCTGGCACCTCAGATAATATATTACCGGAGATTGAGTCATTAAAGATGTTGTAGGATTAATACTTGCAGGAGGAATGGGCAAGAGGATGAAATCCGATCTGCCCAAGGTCCTGCACCCGCTGAATGGTAAGCCATTAATCAGTTATGTTATTGAGAATCTGAAGTTATCCGGCATTGACCGGATTACGGTAATTGTGGGTTACAGGGGCCAGCAGGTTATCGATACCATCGGTGACAGCGTTTCTTTTGTCTGGCAGCATGAACAGCTGGGAACAGGTCATGCGGTCATGCAGGCTGAGGAATCACTGAAAGATTACGACGGCAGCATATTGATTGCCTGTGGCGATGTACCTCTTATCAGGCCGGAAACTTTCAGGAAGCTGGCTGACTTGATAAGTAATGATGATGTCAAGGCAGTGGTCCTGACAATGGAACCGGAAGATCCTGCCGGTTATGGAAGAATTGTTAAGGATGAAAGCGGAGCTTTCCGAAGAATTGTAGAAGAGAAGGACGCATCTCCCGAAGAGAAGAAGATCGGGGAAGTGAACTCCGGGACGTATATCTTCAACAGCAGTTTTCTTTTCAGGGGGCTCAAAGAAGTTAATACGGACAATGCTCAGGGTGAGTATTATTTGCCCGATGCTTTGCAGTTTATCCTCAAATCGGGGCAGAGTGTGGAAACGCTGCTCCTCGATGATTCCATTGAAGGAAGCGGTATCAACTCGAAGGAAGAGTTGAAATATCTTGAAGAATATATCAAAAAGGGAAATTGAAAAAAACTGTGAGTAATAATGCGATGAAAATATTTTCAGGATCATCAAATCCTGAGCTATCGCGGCAGATTTCGGAATATCTCGGTTTCGAGCTTTCCAAAATTGAATTGAAAAGGTTCAAGGATGGAGAGATCTCGGTCAAACTGAAGGAGAATGTCAGGGCGCATGATGTTTTCATCATTCAGTCTACCAGCAATCCCGCAGACGAGCATATTATGGAACTTCTGCTCATTATTGATGCTGCATTGAGAGCGTCAGCGAAAAGGATAACCGCTGTGATACCTTATTTCGGATATGCACGGCAGGACAGAAAGGTTGAGCCGAGAGTGCCTATATCGGCAAAGGTTGTGGCAAACATTATACAGGCTACCGGTACAAGCAGGGTACTGACAATAGATCTTCACGCTGACCAGATACAGGGATTTTTTGATATACCTGTTGATAATCTTTTTGCAACACCTATTACTATTGATTATATTCAAAGGCTCAACCTTGATAATATGGTTGTTGTTTCACCAGATTCCGGGGGAGCAGCCAGGGCGCGGTTTATTGCGCATAAACTCAATGCTCCTCTTGCAATTATCGACAAGAGGAGACCGGCACCCAATGTAGCGGAAGTCCAGCATGTTATCGGTGAAGTTAAAGGGAAGACATGTGTAATTGTTGACGATATGGTAGATACCGGCGGGTCGATTTCCGAGGCCTGCAAAGCACTTCTGAAAAATGGTGCGGTTGATGTTTACTGCCTGTTTACTCATCCTCTTCTGACTGATAATGCAATTAAAAAGTTGAGTAATGCCGGTTTTAAGGAGATGATCTGTACAAATACCATAAAAGTTGATGACAGTAAAAAAGTTGATAATCTGAAGATCCTTTCAATTGCTCCACTTCTTGGTGAAGCAATACGGAGGATCCATAACGGGGAGTCTGTAAGTTCTCTGTTTTTATAATAAAGATATAAAGAGTATGTCCGCCGTCTTCGGCAGGGAGATACCAGTTATGTTTTATTCATTAATAGAACAATTTTAAAAATGTAGTTGAGTAATTACAATTAACCATAGTAGAAAAAGAGCAGGTTTGATATGCAAGAAAAAAGCTTAAATGTTGAATTAAGAACAGAAAAGGGTAAAAATGCCAATAGAAGATTGAGGGATTCAGGATTTATTCCTGCGGTTCTCTATTCTCATGGTGAGTCTGAATCCATAAAGGTTGACAAAAAGGATTTCTTTTCCCTTTTTCATGGTCATATTTCTGAGAGTGTGATTTTTGATCTGAATTACAGGGATAATGCAGATCTGAAGCAAATGGCATTTGTGAAGGATTATCATGTAGATCCTGTTTCAGGTGAAGTGCTCCATCTCGATTTTTTTAAAGTAACACTTGGTGAAAAAATACATACTCATGTACCTATAGAAATAACCGGTACACCTGTTGGTCTTAAAATGGGAGGTCTTCTGGAAATTTCTGAGAGGGAAATTGAAATTGAGTGTCTCCCCAAAAATCTTCCCGGTCAAATAGTTGTGGATGTATCGGGACTGAATGTTGGAGATTCGATCCATGCGAAGGACCTGGATATAGGTGAAGAGGTTACGCTCCTGACTAACAGTGATGCTGTTATTGCGGCGGTTCACATGGCCAAGGTATCCAAGGTCGGGGAAGAAGGAGAAGGTGCTGAAGAAGCTGTGGCAGAAGAAGGTGAAGAGGCAAGTAAGGAGTCAGCCGAGTAAAGGCTGTTTCTCTGTAACCGGAAATAATTACTAATGGAGAACAATTAATTGAAATTAATTGTCGGTTTCGGAAATCCCGGAGAGAAGTTTGTTAATAACAGGCAGAATATCGGCTTCAAAGTAATTGACATTATTGGCAATAACGAGAATATTGAAGTTAAGATAAAGAAAAAAAAGTCGATTATTGGCAGAGGGAAGATTAGCAAAACTGATGTCGTTCTCCTGAAACCACAGACATTTGTTAACCTTATCGGTGAGTCTGTTCTCTACATTGCTTCTTTCCTGAGAATTAATGTCAATGATATTATCTGTATTGTTGAGGATTCATCTCTTGCGCTGGGTGAAATGAGAGTAGATTACAGGTATTCAAATCTCGATCATGAAGGTGTTAATTCCATGATAAAGGCTCTTAAATCGGACAAGTTTGCCAAAATCAGAGTAGGTATTGGTCAACTTCCCGAGGGTCATACTATGGAAAAGTATCTTCACCAGGATTTTACCGATGATGAGAACCTTATACTTATCGATATTCTGAACAAATCAGAGGAAGTTGCAAAAATGTTGATTACTTACCCAATAGAGGAGGTACAGGAGAAGTACAATCCTGAAGGTGCGCCGAAAATTAAGAAGAGAACAGTTAAAAAGATACATATTGATCATCGTAAACTGAAAAAATAGCCGCTATAATAAGATTCTGCCTGTTGTTGTTGAAATCATTCCAGTATATTTATGGATACCTCTAAAATATCATTTTTTCTTTTTTTTTCTTGGAAATGTAGAATATAACGTATATATATAGGCTAAAGGGAATGCCCATTTCACAATTAGAGGAGTGAGATACGCTGTCTATTTTTGAGAGAATTTTTAAAAGCACTTAACAATTTACTAAAATAGTAATATAATAATTACTAGACAACTGATAAATGTTTTTATATTTAGCAATTCAATAATTTTAATAAGGAGCCGGGGGTTTAAAAATGCATAGCCTTGGTATCAATATAGGTTCTTCAAGTATCAAGCTGGTTCTTCTGGAGAACAGAAATATTGTCTGGCAGAAAGTTGTTGAACATGAAGGTAACTTTATCGATTCATTGAAGCAGCATCTTTCAGAATACAAGTTTCCTGAAAGTTTGAAATGCATGGTTACAGGAACCGAAGGAAGGTTTCTTCTGAACATGAATAATGTTCTTGAATCTGTATGTATTGAAGAAGCCCTTGATGAATTAAAACTTGATGTTGACGCCGTTGTCTCCCTTGGCGGTGAAAACTTTGTGGTCTATACCATTGATTCTGATAATAAAATTGTTACTAATTTTACCGGGAACAAATGTGCTTCAGGTACAGGTGAATTTCTGAAACAGCAGCTTGGCAGGATGGACATGAAGCTGGACGAGATAGAGGATATTCCGGCAGGGTGCCAGGTAAAGAAACTCTCTGCCCGATGTTCTGTTTTTATGAAAAGTGATTGTACCCATAAACTCAACAAGGGTGAGGCAACAAAAGGTGATATCGTCCTTTCTCTCAGTGATGTCATGGCTATGAAAGTATCTGACTTTCTCAAGAAAGCCAGGGTAAATGACGGAAAAGTCCTCCTTATGGGGGGTGTGACAAGAAACAACCATCTCATTACCTTTGTCAAAGAGAAGATGCCCCACGTTGAATTTGTACTGCCGGAATATGCATCCTTTTTTGAGGCTTACGGGGCAGCCCTTCTCGCCCAGAAAACAGGGAGCAGTTTTCCCTCTTTCGATCAACTCTTTAAATCCCATGAGATTAAATTTGGCAGGTATAAAAGCCTTAATACTGCCGTTGAAAAAGTTAAGTACCTGGAACCTGTAAGAGGAAAGGTAAAACCGGGCGGTGAATATATCCTGGGTATTGACGGGGGTTCAACCACAACCAAGGCAACACTTATAGATATTGAAACAGATGAGATCGTTGCATCCCATTACGGCAGGACGCACGGTGACCCGGTAAAGGCCCTGAAGAACTGTCTTGTTGAGATAAGGAAACAGGTTCAGGGTGAGATAGGTGATGCGGATATAACGATTTCCCTGGCATCCACCACCGGGTCTTCCCGGGAGATCCTGGGTGTTTTTATTGAAACACCTGCCGTATATAATGAAATTATTGCTCATGCCGTAGGAACCACCTATTTCAAAAGCGATATCGACACAATTTTTGAAATTGGGGGACAGGATGCCAAATATGTTTTTCTGAAAAATAAAGTCCCCATCGATTATGCGATGAATGAAGCCTGCTCCGCGGGAACAGGTTCTTTCCTGGAGGAATCGGCTGCAGGCGACCTCAATATCACTGATGTTCGTGATATCGGTAACATCGCTCTCATGGCTGAAAGGCCCCTGAAATTCGGTGAGCACTGCTCCGCGTTTATTAATTCGGATATTAGAAAGGCCATCCAGTTCGGATCAAGCAGGGAGGATATTACAGCGGGAATTATCACTTCAATTGTCTCCAACTATCTCAACAGGGTTGTGGGAAACAGGTCCATCGGGAACGGTATTGTCCTTCAGGGTGGAGTGGCCAAAAACAAGGCCGTTCCCCTTGCATTCGCCATGCTCCTTGATAAGGAGATAACAATACCCCCGGACCCGGAACTCCTCGGTTGTTTCGGAGTGGGGCTCCTCGCCAGGACCAAGCTCGAAGAGGGATTTATTGAAAAAGGTGATTTTAAGCTGGATAAGATAATCGAGTCGGATATTATCTACGAGAGAGAATTCATCTGCCGTTCCTGTGACAACAACTGCCCCATCAGGGTTTTGAAAGTTAATGACAACAAGTATATGTTCGGCGGCAGGTGTAATAAGTACACAAATATGAGGAAGAAGAAGTCAGTTGATAAGGAGAAAGTCTTCAACTACATCGAAGAAAGAGACAGGCTTCTGTTTAAAGAATATGCCGCTCCACCGGAAACCTTTGTTAAGAAGAGGGAATATACCGTGGGTATCCCCAGGGCTTTTTCTGTCTACACGCTCTGGCCATTCTATTCATGGTTTTTCCATACACTTGGCATTGATATTCATCTTTCGGAAAATATCTGTCACGAGGGTATTGCCAGGACAGAGGGGTCGTACTGTTTTCCCGCTGAGATAGCTCATGGTGCGGTGCAGGATATTGTCAACTACGGTTCTGACTACATCTTTGTTCCACACTTCCGGGACCTGAAGAGTTACGAGGAGCATGGACACGCAAACTTCTGCCCCATCACACAGGCCCTTCCCTATTATATTAAAAAGGCTTTTTCGGAGATGGATGAAGATCGTTTCCTTACCCCTGTTATCAGCTTTAAGTACGGATTGAGCAAAGCCCTTGAATCATTTGTGGAGATGGGCAATAAACTCGGTATTTCAAGCAGGGAAGTAGAGGCTGCTTTTAATGTTGCCAACGGGAAGCAGGAAGAGTTCTTCAAAAGATACAGGGAGATGGGAGTTGAAGCCCTGAAAAGAGCAGAGGAGCTTGACCACCCGGTTATTGCTGTCCTCGGCAGGCCATACAATGCCTTTACCCGTGACGCCAATATGGGTATACCTCTGAAGTTCACAAGCCGGGGATATTCCGTTATTCCCTTTGATATTCTTCCCTTTGAAAACGAGGAGATCTATGACAATATGTACTGGTACTATGGTCAGCAGGACATGAAAGCCAGCGTCGTGCTCAAGGGAATAAAAAATATTTTTGTGACATATATCACCAATTTCTCGTGCGCACCCGACTCGTTCATACTTCACTATATTAAGTGGGTGATGGGGACCAAGCCTTTCCTTATCCTGGAGCTGGATTCACACTCCGCGGATGCCGGTATTGATACACGGATAGAGGCATTTCTCGACATTATTGACGGGTACAGGCTGAAGTTTAATGAGATCGAGGGCGAGAGGTATGATAACGGTCTCAGGTTTATCAATAACGGAAAGGAGAGAATACACCTGCGTAATGAGAAGACAGGTGAACGAATTGAAATCTACGGCAACAAGAAGGTCAAATTACTTCTTGCCAACATGGGACAGCTCTCATCTGAAGTCCTGGCTGCTTCGGTACGGCAGGTGGGGATAAACTCAGAATCAATGCCTTTGCCAGACACATTTACCCTCCAGATTGCGCGAAGCTATATGTCGGGTAAGGAATGCCTTCCCTCGCAGCTTGTACTGGGGAGCGCTCTGCAGTATTTTACATCTGAAAAGTTCAGGAAGGATGAAATATATCTTCTCTTCGTTCCTTCTACAACCGGTCCGTGCAGAACCGGTCAGTACTATATATTCTATGAAAATCTTTTTAAGGACCTCAAGCTCGAAAATGTTGTCAACGTGGTTCTTGATTCTGATAATTCCTACAATGAACTGGGAGAGGATTTTTCAAAGAGTGCCTGGTGGGGAGTTATTCTTGCCGATTACATGAAAGATGTTGAAACGTCCCTCAGGACCTGTGCCGTAGATCCTGAAGTAGCCCTTGCCCGGTATAATGAATTATGGCATGATCTGACAACTATTGCAGAGAAAGATATAAAAAATATTATCCCGACATTGAAAACAATTGCCGGTGAAATCGCGAAGATCCCTCTTAAGAAAACCATAGAGGAGTGCCCCAAGGTCCTTATTGTGGGTGAAATCTATGTAAGAAGGGATGATTTTGCAGTTGATGAACTCATTGATCTTTTCAGCAAAAAAGGGATAATCGGTAAGGTTTCCGGTGTATCAGAGTGGATATACTACTGTGACCACACAAGGAAACATGAAATATTAAAGCGCCTTAACCTTCACCCCTGGTATAAAAAGCTTTTTACCCGGGATTTTCTGGATCTTGTATCATGGAAAATAGAAGAGATCTGGAAACACAGTGTTGAGAACAAGGTCAAAAATGCTCTCAAGGAGACCGGGCTGGTGCCAAAGACCCCCCATAATATGAATGAAATCATGAAGAATGCCGATGAACATTTTGTATCGGATGAGCTTCATTCCGAGATTTCTATTTCCAGTGGTGTGGCTTCAACGGCAATGATGGATGATTATTCAGGTGTTGTTAATATTTCTCCCTTTGCCTGTCTCATCGGAAGGGTCATTGAGGGTCTTATCACTCCATGGTCGAGGAGCAGAAAGTTCCCGGTGATTTCGGTTGAGATAGACGGCAACATTCTTCCGCCGAACATTATCAACAACCTGGAGATCTTCATGCTCAATGTCATGAGATTCAGGGACAATCCGGACATTACGGATCTTATAGACCTTGATGAGAACAGTTGCGGTATTGATTCAGAGGAGAATGCGTCCCGGCTAAACAGGAGTACCGTGGATAATTAATTTCAACGAGATAATTTCAACGAGATAAAAAAAGGGTGTCCTGACCGGACACCCTTTTTATATGAGAAATAATTTCGTTCTATTTTTTATTTAAGTCAGGCTTGATCTTGTTAAAGTCCATACCTTTGAGGATTTTGTCCCTGTCATCTTGGAATTTACCTATTATCTTTTCGTATGCCTTTCTGTATTCCTCTTTAACGGCCTGAATTGCTTCATAGTTCTTTCTCTGTTGCTCGGCAACCTTGTTTGATTCCTTTTTGAGCCTCAAGAACTGGTCATAGATTTTACTGTTCCTGTTCTTATAGTCATTCATCACTCCTTCAATGGAAGAACTAGCAGCTTCGTTCAGCATGAGATTGTCTTCAATATTCTGTTCTGCTTCGTTTATTTCAGAACCTGCTTTTTTTATATCATCGGCTTTTTTAGCACTCTTGACCATGTTATTGTACTGGCCCATTTTTTTGCTGTCCTGCTGGTTCTGATTGTTAAAAGTCTGTATATACCTGCCGTATTGTTTTCCTCTTCCGCCCGGGTTTCTGTTAAGATCGTTGTCCCTGCCGTTCTTCCATGCGGTCAGTGAACCATGGCTCCCCTTTGCCGGTTTGGAGCCAACACCGGCTTCAACATTCTGGTTCTGGTTCAAAGGTGTGGATCCGTAGGGATTTTTAATATTCAGCTTACCCTCGGCAAGGTCAACCCTGGAGTCACCGCCTTTGCTGACGCCCATCTTAAACTGGGTACCCCTGATTGCACAGACAATTGTTGGTCCGTAAACACGTTTTGATTTTCCGCCCTTGGAAAGTTTTGTGAAAGTACCCGAGAGGTTCCCCGATACAAGGGAAACATTGTCGGAATCCTTGATTCCCTTACTGCCAATCCTGGCAGTACTGTTCTGTTGAATGGTTATCTTGCTTCCATCCTTATAATTCAGAGTAATCGTCGCCCCCTTACCGGTCTTAATCAGGTCGCCGCTCTTAACAATATCACCCATGTTGACCTTAATTGTTCTCCCGCTTCTTATAAGTTTTACGTCACCGAGAAAAAAGGCCACATGAATGGAATAACCGGATACCGGCAAAAAAAGAAATATTGTCAGTGCAGCAATAAATAGTTTTCTTGTTAATGATAATCTTATCATTACAAACCCTCCATATGCATATAGATATGCATTTTTATAATGGTAACTACTATCTCCCATGCATAAAAATAGTCATACTTTAAGAAAAAGATAGATTGATATCATTTTCACAGGTATAACATATCAGTTATGTTTTTTTGTTAACATGCCAATTATTATACATAGCTGAGTAGCTACAATTTAATTAAATATACAGTAATAAAACTAAAAGGCAAATTTTAAATTAGACAAGTGAATATAAATGTCTAAAATTTATTATATTAGCAAGAAATTTTTTAAAAAATTACATAATTTTCCCAATTTTTCTCTGGTACTAAAAGAGAAGTGAAATTCATGAATTATAATCTGTTCAGGTAAAGCCTTATCCCAGCCCAGAATGCCGGGTGTTGATACGCGCTCATACTTCTCAACCTGTTTTTTGCCTTATCAAATGCCTCAGGAATTGTGCTTTTTTTCTGCAGTTGACGGTAAAAGTAATCCACAAAGAGTGCATTGTTCATTTCATGAAAAGAAGCTCCGTTTATAATCACACCGCTGACACCCAGTTCTGAGTTAATGAGCGAAAGATCATTGAAACCAATTCCCCGGATATTCAGATCGGGGAGATAGACAATTGAAGGTGACCGGATAATTCTTCCGTATTCGGCACTTTCCAGATAAAGTTTACCACTGTCCCTGTTGTAACTGATCCTTGAATGAATATGCGCGATACCTTTATCAATTTTTAATGCAGTTTGATGAGTAATGCCTGATTCTTCTATGGCAATATTCTCAAGGTAGAGGTGAATGCTCTTGTTCTTCTCTCCATAGAGATAAACAGTTTTAGCGGAAAAGGAACCCGTTCTGAGAAATGCCATTGGAGATGTTAGATAGATGAGGTTATACCTGTCAATAAGCATCTCCCTTACACCGATGATTTCAAAAGGGACTTTTTCAAGACAGTCGTCGGTAATGATGTAGAGAGATTTTTTCCCTTTAAGGTTTTTTAACAGGGGAGCGAATAAACTACTCAGTCTTTTTGATACGGAGACAGTATTATCAAAGGTGGACATCATTTGAGAGTAGTCTCTGAGGACCGGTTCCAGTCTCTTATAACCGTTTCTGATGACAAATGCCTTCCTGAAGTTTTTTCCCAGCATCCAGATAAATATATCATTCCCCACGCGGACAAGGGATGCCATAAGAGAATGACCGGGTATTCCGGACATTATCCCTGTAAGGGGAATGGTATCCAAAAGCCTCCTGCTGTTTACGTTCCTGAACCTGTGCCTTAAGTTGACCTGCTTTTTTATTTCACTGTAGAGAAGAGCGTCCGTGTGGCTGCCGGTTTTCATTTTGTAATTTATGTAAGAATCTATTATCTCGTTTACAAGTTTCATCCTTTTAATGTCCGGTATCATCTGAGGATCCCGGTCAAGAATTTTTATGGAGCCGGTGAAGAGTGAATCAAACTTTTTCGCATCTTCAACAGTGGCCTGTTTCATTTTTGAAAGCCTTTGAAGTTCAAGGCGTGAGAGGAGAAGGTTAAGGATCAACTCCTGTTCCGGCATAAGTTTTTTACTCAGAAGTGATTGAGCCCTTTCCCACGCGAGACCTCTTTTACCAAGAAGAGACTCACAGTCAACCAGGTGGAGCTGGAGGTCCGGAAAGAGTGGCTCTGTGTCACTCATCAGTGGGGATACCTCTAACGCAAGCCTATAGGAAACTGGGTACTGATCAAGCTGTGAGAGAATTATACTCCTGTCATAGAGAGCTGTTTTCAGAAGATGCGTGAAGCTGTTCTTTCTTAACTGGCTGATATATCTGTCGGAAAGGGTGTTGATCTTTTCTGTTTCTCCCGCTGCCCGGTAGAATTCAATGAGCAATTTGAAGAGGAGAAGCCTGTCAGTCATCTCAGATTTTTTGATGATCTTCTCCAGGGGGTAGTTCTTTATGCTTTCGCCGGAGGGAGTGTTATTCTTTATTCCGGACAAGTTCTTAATATGGGCCAGGAGAACAATTGAAGAGAGGGGATCGTATTTTCCATTATTTCGTACAAAGTTCTGAATTTCATTTTCCGGTTTATCCGCCGGAGCTTTTTCTCCCAGGAGCTTCAGGATATGATCCGTACGACTGTCCAGACCGGCAGTATCGGTAACCTTTAAACCGAGAAAGGCGGCCTTAAGAATTTCCCTGTGAGAGAGGTCTCTCCCTGAAAGGGCTTCAGGCATGAGCGCACTGACGTTTTTGTTGAAAAGGGCAAGATATTCCGCATAGAGGAGGTTGATCCTTGCACGGGGAATCAGAGATTTAAGGCCGGGGGTCTTTTCTTCTCTCTCCTTTTGAAATACAACGGGTTTTTCGGCTCCCCGGACAGCGAGTTCCTCTATGGCTTTAAAAACCTGGTAGTCGTAGTATTTTTCCGCCGGGGAGGTTTCAGCTTTTTTTATCAGTTCTGATGCCAGTTTAAAATCTCCCCTGTAAAGGAAAATATAGATCTTTTTCAGAGTGGAGTTGAGAAGTTTTTCAGGGTCTTTGTCCCCGGTTTTTTCATCTCTTTCGATTGTTCTCAGCGCAGCGTCAAGGTCACCTGACAGGAGATTGAGCCGGAACAGGAGATCGGAGAATTTCTTTTGAGAACCGGCATCATCTGTGCCGGAAATCCATCTGTTCAGGTGGATCCCTGCGCTCCTGAAGTCACGATTCTTTAGATTCTCAGTGTAGAGGGCGAATTCACTGTTTTGCAGCTGCGGCAGGATACTCTTCCGCCGGGAGGCATCTATTCCCCTGTACCCGATGCCCAATACACGGGGTTTAAGAGTGGTGTTGTTGTTCAGGGAATGGAAACCACCGGTATAGGAGGTGTTAACAATACTTCCAAGGGTTGAGGTATCCCCGCCTTCGGCGATAACAACGGTTTTAATACCGGAGTAGAGTGCCGATTCGGCGAGCAGGGCTGCATAATCGTAATCGATCTTTTTCACATCCTTTACAATGAATGACGACTGAACGGATTTCCCAAAGAAAAGCGACGGCTTCAGCAGCCCGCTCTCCCTGGTGTCAATAAGAGCGGTATAGCTGCCCAGGTCGATTTTTCCGGGTATCTTCTCTGTAATGGTAATTCCCGGCTGGTTTACCAGGCTGCGGAGACCGGTGCCGCTGAAATAGATACTGCTGAAGCTTTTGTTTTTTGTTGATGTATAGAAGTTTATCCTCGATACCGACGGTATATACATAAAGTCTCCGGTCACCCGTTTTCCCAGGTCCGGGTCTGAGAGGATTTCCCGGGAACTCCTGTTCAGGACAACAAAAAGGTTTTTCCCTTTACCTGCTGATTCTATAAATTCGGCAAGCTTTTCCTTCCATTTTTCATTACCGGTGTGAAAAATTCTGTATCTGATCTTCCCGCCCAGAATATTCCATGCGGCAATATCTCCGCCGGTTTTATGCAGACGGATAAGGGAAGAGTTTTCCGCTTCCGGGATACCCCGGTATTTTACAGAGAGATATGATGCCAGAAGTCTCTTCTGCTTTTCAAGACCGAGTATGAGATCCGTGATCTTTTTCTCCTGTCCGGTGATTTCACTGTTAAGTTTGATCACTTCAACGGAATCTTCGGCAGCATCCGTCTCAAGGAGACCGGAAAGTTCTTCCATGAGTCCCTTTATTGTCCTGGTTTCTTTCAGGTATTGCCGGTAATCGGCTTTGTCCTTTGCTTTGAAGAATGAGGGGGATGTACCGGCAACCAGGAAATACCTTACCGCCTCATACATCTTTTCAGTATACACAAAAGCCTCTTTTCCCCTGTTGAGCTTCAGGAGAATATCAATGGAGGCCCTGTAGCTTTTCTTTATCAGGTCAAAGCTCTCCGGGAACAAAAAGGGATATTTTTCAAAAAGTTCTCTCCCTTTCCGTAAAGTCGAGAGTGCCTCTCCCATGTAATTATCCCCTTCGACGTCTTCTCCATATTCAAGGAGAAAATTCCCGGTTTTAAAGGAGAGATTTAACAGGAGGTCCCGGTACCTGTATTTTTCCGCGAGATCAAGGGCATCCAGGTACTGAGTATAGGCCTCATCCGTGTCACCCAGTTCCGAGTAACAGGCGGCCATATTCATCATGAGCTTGATGACCAGCTTCCTGTTATTCATGGCCTGTGCGGCCTTCAGGGCGTCAGAGAACCTCTTCAGTGATCCCGAATAGATGTTATAGATGGCTTTGCTCTGTTTATAGTATGAATAGGCGCTTTCTGTGCCGGCAGCGCCCGGTTTTATCTCTTTTGAGGAGAGGAGTTCGGCCCGGTAGAAATCGAGGATTGCCACGGCAGTATCGATTTTTGAATATTTGCTATTTGCTTCTTCGGAGATTTGCCCGCGAAGCTCAGTCTTCTCCTGCTCCGTGACCTTTCTTTTTTCCTTCTTTGCCTCCGCTTTAAGCTTCTCAAACTCCTGCTTGTATCTTATCTCTTCGTAACTGCTTTTGTAGCTGTTGGCGCTATTAACTAGAGCGGATATCTCTTTGAGGGGGTCTTTCAGTATGCCGATATTGTTCTCAATGATAAACGCGTAGAGGTCTGTGAGGTTCATAAGCGCCGTGAATGCCCCTTCCAGGTCGTTAACGTCCTCATGGGAAGCGTGTTTCCATGCCTTGTTGAAGTAATCCAGCGCCCCGGGATAATTTCTCAGCCTGTAATAGTAGTATCCCGTGTTGTTTAATGATGTCGTGAGGGAGACCTGGTCAATGATATTCTCCTTCTGCTTAATGAGCTTGATCTTCTCCACCTGGTACTCAATTGCTTTCCGGTAGTTCCCGCTTTCAGAGGAGATGGTCTCCAGCAGTGATATGTTGAAAAGCTCCTTGTCCCTCTTTGTCAGTTCCGTAAAGATCTTGTTGTCTCCAACAACAGCGGCATCCTGGCCAAGATCAATTGTGGGAATGGATATATACTTTAAAATATTAACTGTAAGCTTATATGTTTTTTCATCGGGGGTGTATTTTTTCAGGAGTTCCCCGGCCCTCTTCAGGTTCTCTATTGCCGTGTCGGTATCGCCTGACCGGTAATAGCAGTAGGCGATCTCCTGAAGGTACCGTGCCCTGTCGATCTTTATCCCGTACCGGGAGGCAAAGGACATGCTCTTCCTGTACCATTTGATTGCTTCGGGGTAGTTTTTGTCCATCCTGTTAAAGAGGGCAAAGTACTTATAGAAGGTGAAGAACTGCCGGGCAAAGGGCCTGATATTTCCTCCCGAGGCAAGGGAGTTGTAGATATTCAGGGCCTTCTTCATCTCCTCCCCGGCTTCGGGAAGGTTGTTATTCTGCCAGTGACAGTAGCCGGTATGGAAGTAAAAGTGTGCTTCTTCAATTTTTGTCCCGAAGTTTTTCTTATACTTAAGGGCCCCTGTATAGTGATTGAGGGCTTCGGTAAAGTTATTGATGAGAAAGTAGCTGTTAGCCATGTTTATGAGAATATTTCCCTCATTTTCCCTCTGTTTCGATTCATCATTAACCGAGAGGGCTTTTTTCAGGAACTCAATGTTCTTCTCCCAGAGTAATTTCGGAAAATACCTGCTGATCTCTTCATCATCTTCACCCTCCTTTGCGTTTCGCCTGAGATCAACATACATGTAGATCCAGCTTTTGAGGAGGTAAGGTTCAATAAAGGAATCGTCCAGGAAAATGGCCCATTCCACCTGCTCCAGGGCGTTCTGAAAGTTCAGAAGAAGCCCCTCAAGGCCGGTTTTGTCCATTCCGCGAATATCACTGAGACCGGGAATGTTGAGGCCTGTAATACCGGTCTGCTTTTCAACATGGACGGCTTTCAGGGCATAGATATACGCGAGGCCGTAGATATATGCCTTGTCAAAGTCCTGCCTCTTTCTCTTAATATCACCCACATATTCTTTCAGGAGATTGTCTATCTTTCCGCTCCCGTTAAGTTTCGTATAGGCGTCAATGTAGAGTATATGGGAACGGGGGCCGTATTTATTGTAAAGAACGGTGAACTTTCTGATGTTCAGGAAGGTCATGAGCCTGTGGTATTTCCGGTAGAGACCGATGGCCCGCGGGTAGTCCCCTGAATCTTCGGCCCTCTCCCCCCCTGACTCGTAGTAATTGATGAGCCAGAGCGCTCTCTTCCTGATATCCGGCTCCCTCCAGACCTCTTTGTACCTGTTCACAGCGGTTGAGATAAACTTCTCAGCCCTGTCCGTGTTCTTGTCAATAAGGGCAAGGTCGCCCAGGCGGGTGTTTGCCCTGTAGAAGAGGACCTCTGACCTGCTGATATTCTTAAGGGCCAGTGTGTAGTGTTCTTCCGCTTTTTTATAGTTCTTCTCTTTTAAATAATTGTCTGCCAGGGAAAATTCTGCTATCCCGAGTATACTCTTCTCCTTTGGAAATTTCTTGAGCAGACCTTCAAGGAGTCTGATCTTTATGGGACCTGCGGGACTTTTTTCTATGATACTGACTATATGCTTAGCCATCTCCTTTTTCTGGTACTGGGTGCCTTTTTTCAGGACCAGTTCCATGGATCCCGAAACAGGATCGGTCATGGTCCTGTATTTCAGCTTCGCGTACTTGTAATGAACAGATATGAGCCTTTTGTATTTCGGATAGCTGTTGATTATTTCACTATAGGTCCCCGCTGCCTTTTCCTCTCTGCCGGTGGTAAGGTACTCATCGGCAAGGTCTTCCATGAGGTAGGGTACGAAAAAGCCGTAACTTTTATCAGCCTTTGCTTTTTGCAGGTTACGGCTGATAAGCCCGTCCCCCCTCTTTCCCCTGAGCTTGAGGAGGGTGTAGCCGTACCGGGTCTGGGAGTAGATGTTTTTTTCCTCCCCCAGCTGTTTCAGCTTTTCCAGAATGGAATTGAGTTTTTCCGTTCTGCCGTCATTCTTGTACTGGTATGCGGCAATGGAGAGGGCCTTTGAGGTAAATATCCCCGATTCCCTGTCTTTTTTCATTCCAAAAAAGTCATATACCCTCTCCAGGGCCAGGAGGTACTTCTCCCTGTTGTTTTCCACGGTGAGGAACTTGTTGGCGTTCATGAACTGGAGAAGGGCGTTTGCCCACCGGGGGATGATCCCTGTTTCGGGGATGAGGTTGATATTGATATTTCCTTCCACGAGGTCTGAGTAGACAATAATTCCCTTGTAGGCCTGGGTCTCCAGTACCGGGAGCCATTTGGCGGAGAAAGATGACCGGGAATAGAGTGTAAGGGGGTAGCCCTTTTTCACGGCCCGGTTGTAGTAGGAGAGCACAGAGTTGTCCTTCAGGGTGATTTTCCCGTCGCCGTTGGTGTCCCTGTCGATGAGGGTATAGATAATCTCGTTGCTGTTTCCCCTGTATGAGGGCATCAGTTCAATTGATGGGGTATCGGTAATCCTTTTCTCCTTTCCTGTTGCCAGGTTGATGGTGTAGATATCCCCTCCCTTTCCTTTTTCCCTGTAGGAGATGAAGATGATCTCCTTCCCGTCGGGAGAAAAATGCGGGTACCGTCCCCCTTTTGAAGTGACACGGGTGAGTTTTTTCCCGCTCCTCTCCATGGTCCATATATTTTCTCCGCCCCCACGGGTGGATGAGAAGGCGATGCTCTTCCCGTCGGGAGACCAGACAGGGGATGCGTCCCTGATGATCCTGATGGTTTTTGTGACCGGGTCCTGGAACTGCGTGAGGTTTTTCGCGCTGCCGTCAAGGGAGGGAAGTTCGGTTATGGATTCTTCGGCCTTTTTTATCAGCTTGTCCGGGTTGATGTTCACAAGGTAGATGTCCCCCTCGGGGTCCTCCCGGGTTGAGACAAAGGCAAGTCGTCTCCCGTCGGGGGATATTGACGGGGATGTGTCCTTTGAAGGATGGTTGGTGATCCTCAGAGTGGTGATGTTGTTCAGGAGACGCATGTAGATGTCATAGTTCCCCAAGTCCCTGTTGGATGAGTAGTAGAAATAATTTCCATCCAGGGAGATGTCCCCGTCCAGTTCCACGGACTGTTCGCTGGTTACGGGGACAATGTCCCCTGTCTTGAACCTGAACTCCTTGTCCATGATCCCCCGGTAGCTGAAAACTTCCTGCAAAAGCTTACTCTTTGAACCGCAGGAGAGAAAGGCAAGGGAGAGAACAAGAGAAAATATGAGAAGAGCTTGTTTCATTTTCGTGCCCACCTTCCCGATTCTTCCTGCACCCATTCGTTCTTCCGGGCAAGGGCCCTCTGCTCTCCCGCGAAGAGCCTGCCGAAGGCCTCAATCTCCTCCCTGCCCGGCTCCTTCTTCTTCATTTTATAGAGGGTCCTCTTGAAGATGGTTTTCCTGGCCTCGTTCTCATTTTTTATGATGGTTTCAAGAATTTTCTTCGCATTCCCGTCCTTTTCAAACTCCGCTGTTTTCCTGTATTCCACAAGGCCCAGGTTGTTTTCCCCGATTGCACCCTCCTTCTTGTAGCCGTTTATCCTCTCCAGGTGAAATTCTCTCACCTTCATGGCCAGGAAAAGCTCCCTGTCCGCGGCCGTGAGGGTACCGGAGCCCTTTGTCTTCTGAACGGTGGTCCTTACCGAGGAGATGATCCAGGAGTCCTTCTCCAATTCCTTGTAGTCGCCCACGATCTGTCTTTCAACAACAGTCCTGTTTCCCGTGAGGTTTACCTTTGGAGCGGCAATAACGCAGCAGCTGGGAGTTGACGTGGATTTGCATTGAATGAGCCCCAGGGTTGTGAGAAGAAGTGTTATTATAATCAAAATGCTATTTCGTTTCATTTTTACCACCTTTTTCATCTCCTGCCATGATGTTTCTTAAGTATTCCTGTAATGGCATCCTGTCGAAAGGTATTTTATTATTTTCAATACCAATACCCAGTCCGATAATACTATCGTTTTTAAAAAGTACTGTTGCATAAACAAGTCCCTTGTCCAGGTTGAAATTGAAGCCAATGGGTTTTACGGAATTTTTCACGACAAAATCTCCAATCACGCCGATTTTTGATTCACCTTTTTCCTCGCTCAATCCCTTGAAGAGCCGCGACGCGAATTCGTCCCCGATTTTATAAATGTTTATATAACCAACAGGTTTTAGTTCTTTCTTTATGTTGAGGCCTCTTCCGGAAAAGTTAGCATTCAGAGAGAGTTCCGCTTCCCGTGTCTTTTTCTTCGGATCAGGTTCAGCCAGTTTGTTAATGTCCACGTTTGTTATGTCCATAATAAGCATAAATTCCATATTGTCAGGGGTCATATCGGCAAGATTAAAAAGGATTCTTCTTCCATAGAGGGACCCGTCCAGTACGTATGCCTTCATGTTGGAAATCTGGAAGAGGTTTTTCCTGAAAAAAAGTGAAGCCTCGAAGTCTTTCAGGTATTCAAACTGTACTTTTCGCGCGGGATGTTTTGCCTTAATGGATTTTATGGTGAAATTCGGCTTGTCCATGAAGTTCTCGTTATTGAAAATAAAGTCCTTGTTCACGGTGAGAAGAGACTCGCCTTTGTACTTTTTCTGGATGATATACTCAAAGGGCATCTCAAAGGGGAAGTCCAGGTTGACATCCGTAACTGCCAGCATCTGGCCGGGAGAGTCGTTTCTCAGGTTGAATTTGTCGATCCTGAAGGAGCCCCAGGCCTTTCCGGTCTCAAGATCACCCTTCACATAGGCCCTGAGGTCCACAAGTCCCCCGATCTGCCAGGGGGGAAGAATGGTCCGCAGAACGGGATTGTTGAGGGTCAGAGCAAACCTGAGGTTAGAGTCGGAGAAGGGGGCTTTCTTCATATTGAGGGTCCCCCCCGCGTCCACGCTCAGGTTCCACATTTTGCTCCCAAAGTGGAACCTTTTGAGGTTCAGGAACTTCTTCTTATTGTCCATAAGGACATTAAGGTTGAGCTTCAGGTCGTTGAATGCAAGGTCCTGTCCCCCGGCATTGAGTCCCGGCACCTTCAGGAACATATTGAGGAGAGCACTTATCCTGTCACCCAGGGCAAAGTTGAGGTCGAGGTTCATATCCACCGGCTTTGTGAGGGGGATACCCTCTATGGCGGGCCGGAAGGTCACGGGAAGCATGACAAGAAGGGGCTTCTGGTTGAACCGGAATTTCTTTATTACCACTTTCCCCGAAAGCGCCGGGGCAAGCTTAACATTCCCCTGCAGGGTAAGGTCCAAGGCATTTGTCTTTGCCTGAGGACTGTAAAGCTTCAGCCCGAAGTTCCTGATGGCTACTGCCGAAGCGAACATATTATATCCCGTTACATCAATCTTCATCTCAATCCCGTTGCTCCCCGACCTTTTCCCGTTCAGGGAATAATAGAGTCCCGGTATCCGGAGAAGGCTTGAAAGCATCATTGTGCTGCTTCTCTTTTTCATGTCATAGGAGAGGTTGAGATAGGGTATGCTGGCGGCGGTTTTCGGCATGGAGAAGAAGATGTTCCTGAGAACCAGGTTCCCCGCCAGGTCGATGTTTTCCGGGCCCCCGGTGATGGTCAGGGGCATGAGGGAGATGGTGCCGCCGAACCTCTTGCTCCTGTCCCCGGTCAGGCTCAGGAAATAGGGGTAGAGGTCGTTGAGTGAGATACTGCTCTCGGCCATCCGGAGGTCGATCTTCTGCTTCTTTGTTACATGAGAGATACTGCCGGTAAGGTAGAGCCATTTTTTCCCGGCAAACTGCACACCGAAATGTTTGAGGCTCAGGTGGTCCTCCAGGGGATTGTAGAAGAGGTCGTATGATACCATGAAATTAAGGGGTGCCAGGTAGGTCTTCCTGAACCGTACCGGCGCCCTGTATGTCCCGAACTTGAAGATGCTATTGAACAGGGGTGTATTCTTCTCCTCCTTTGAGAAGATCAGCTTCCATGTGAGAATAAGGGGCGGTGCCAGGCCGGCCTCCTTAGAGGAAAATGCAACCTTCATCTCTTCCTTTGGATTAAGGACGATATTCAGTTTCCTGAGAAGGGTCACAGCATCAACGGAGAGGGGTATCTTCTTAAAGGGAGGGATATCGATGCCGAGATTAAAACTCAGTCCCTCCATGGATGTGTTGAAGGCACTGCTTCTGGCGTAGAGCTTCAGATCATCCAGAATGAAGTTCAGGAGGAATTCAACGGAGAGGGGGAGGTTTATCTCCTTTTGCGGCGGTCCCTCCTTTTCTTCGGGTTTTTTCTTTTCCTTCTCCTCTTCCGGTTTCTTTTCCCCCGGTTTCATGAGCCGTGCCGCGTTCCAGACACCGTTTCTCTCTTCCAGGTAGATCTCCGGCTTATAGATCCCGATCTCAGGAAACTTCACGCTGCCGATAAAGATGGGGAAAAAGCCGTACTTCACTGCCAGTCTCTTTATCTTTACAAATGTAGAATTGTTGAATTCCTTTCCGTTTTTGATATGGATATTTTCAATAATAAATCCGCCGTAGGGGCTGAACTCCCTGACATTCAGGGATATCTCTCCATAGGACATTCTGTTGAAATTTGTGGTGATCAGGTTTTCAACTCTCTGGGGAGAGAGGTAGATCTTAGCCGTAATGAGCGCTATGACCAGGAGCAGAATGACCAGGACCGGGATTCTTATAAAAACCGTTTTTCCCAGGAAGATGAGAATTCTTGTCCGGAGCTTTCTCTGTTTGCGGACAGCTTTTTTTTCGGCCCTTTTTTCTTTTCTTCTCCCGGACCACGATTTTTTTGATGTCCCGGGATCTGCTTTTTCCCCGGTCTTTTTTTTCTCTCCCTCCCGGGAGAGACCGGCAGTCTCCTCACCGCTTATCTCTATCTCTTTGAGGACCTTCTTCTTGCTCTTTTCAATGCTCTTTTTTTTCGGGTCTTTCTTTGTCATAATGTTTTTTCCCGGATACGGGGATCTCTGTTAAAGTAATTATTGATATTAAGTCTGCTGAATAAGTTTGATATACTACGTATCTTTGAAGAGAATTTCAAGTAAAAATAAAGGGAGAATAATAAAATAATTGTTAGAAAGGGGTCGTTTCAGTTTCGCTAAAAAATATATTTTTGACTTTTCATAAATACAGTTTATTATAGCTTTTGCAGAGGAGTAAGTTCCTGCAAAAAAATAAAGAACTTGAAATCATGTAAATATGACAGAATATAAACTTTTGGAATTCATAAAAGAAATTGAAGAAAATCCTGCGATTGATGTAAAATCAGTAAAAAAAGAAGTTTTTGAAGTTGATACGTTCTTTTCTCAAATGCAAATTGAGAGTATGAAAAATCATTTGGGAGCGGAAATAGACACAGATTCAGCTGTTATTAAATATTATCCCCAATCAAACCTGGAACTTTCCTACTGGGGAATTACCGATGACTTCATTTATGGCGGATTTCAAATATTTGATTGGTGGTTATTTCTCTGCACAGAATCTGAATTTTGGAAGATTGATTTTTCATTGGGGCCCGGCGAAGAGATTCCGCAACACCTTAAAAATTTCGAAAATTTATGCAGCTTTGAAAAACAAAGCTGGCGTGATGACTGGAGGTATGGATGTTTTTACAGAGAAGAAAGAGTTTTCCCTCCCAAGATCGCATTATTTGATAAAAACTGGTTCACAATAATGAACCTGTCCTTTGAAGAATATTTTGAATCCATGATTAATTCAGGCGCTGTGATGGGCTGGCAATATTTTTATATTGACTTTAATCAGGAAATACCTCATCTCAAAAGGGCGATCAATGATATGGAAACCGCTGTAAAAAACCTTCCGAAATTATTTCCTGAAAAGGATTTTTCATTCCATATTGAGAGACTTAAAGAATTAAAATCGATAAAAAATATTTAAACTTATTTAAAAGATCTAAAAACATCGGACACTCTTTTTGTTTGTTATGTAAGTCATAATCCTCCTTCACCCTCTTCATCCCGAAGGGAGAAAAAACTGACCTGTCTTTTTATCGAGCGGGAAGTCTGTATCTCTTCAGCCATTGATGAAAGTCATTAACCAGTACCTGATTCTGCTGTTCAGAAAAGACCAGACGAAGAACCCGGGTCCCGCGCACAGTGAGAAGTTTTCTGCCGAGCTGCTTGGTTTGAAGGTTATACTTATAGATTTCATTCCGGCATCCACCCCGGCATACTTCTGCTGCAAAAAGAATAAACTTCCCTTCATTATCAATCATAAAGTCACCTGAAGGTTGAAGGCCGCTGATTTTTGATATGGTCTGCTGAAGGCGAATGCCCTTTCCATCATAGCTGTATATCATGTACCTGCGGCCGCGGCCGTCAAAAAGGATTACGCCATTTTGGCCAAAAAAACGAACTTCTGACCCGGGATTTGAAGAATAGGGAACCGTAAAGCCCTGCAGGGTTACGGATCGGTGCTGTGTCATATTCTCTATGATATATCGCTTGCCAATCTGAATGAGTATATTCCTGGCTCCGGGAGAGATGGCAAAGAGGTTCGTCACCTCGGTACGCCCTCCCGATCCGGGAATGGTCTTTGCCGGAAGGCTGTACAAAGTACGGACTTGCCGGGAGCGTATATTAATCGCTTTAATGACAATAGCAGGCTGGTTCCTGTTCCTGAAAATACTGCCGGTTCCTTTGTCACGAAAAACGACAGACTGGTTATCAATCCAGGTAATATGAGAAACTGAATGGTTTGAAATTTTTTTGAAGCGTCCGTTTTGCGAGCTGCCAATGTACAGGTTGGCTGTTCGGCGAAAATAGTTTGCCCGGTCACGGGCCTGAAGAGCTACCTGTCGGCCGTCGGGGCTGAAGACCATCCGTTCTATGAACATTCCCTTACGGGGAAAGGAAGCTATTGTTTCTGCAGTTCCTTTACAGGGAAGGAGCGTCAAAACAAAAAGAGAGAATAAAAGTATTTTTTTCATAATATCTCCTGTATTTTTTAAAGTATCTTACGGAATAATTCCTAAAACCCCTTCCAGTTCTTTGCCGGCACACCCAGGGCATAGCGGCAGAGGTGGCAGATGGTGTTGCTTTTATAGGGATGCCGGTAGTTCATAATGCAGGGTTCGGAAATATGGGCGCCTTTTTTGCCCGCATGTTCCCGTTTGCCGAAGTGGTGGTAGAGCCCCAGGGCGTGTCCCAGCTCGTGGGCAAATGTCAATTTCATACGCTGCCAGTTGGCGAAATAAGCCCCGTGCCCGGTTGGATGAGAAAGATGTAAATCAATTTTGGCAAAGGCCTCGGCGTCTGTGAAATAGTAGGCGTAGATTTTGTCAAAACCGAAGGGTTTATGGACATGCCTGTCAAGAAAGGTGGATCGGTGCAGCATTACGTCCTTGTCTTTGGGAACATTCTGCATGTCTTTGTAATTGACGGTTATGGATTTCACACTTACTTTAAACTTTTTAAAAAAGACCCCTTGGAGTAATGATTCCATCTGGCGGGCCAGTGTGTTAAGATTGATATTCTCTGTTCTTCGGCCATTTTTCGGCTTCATTTCCATCAGGATAATCTCTACTATTTTTTGCTTTTTAAAGAGATACTGTACCGGTGATGTCTGGGTGATCATATTTCCCTTTCCCAGTTCCAGGTAATAGGCTAAACCGCCTGCAATATGTGTGGGGCGGGCCACACGGGGATCATAGAATGAGTAGAACCTTCGGGGCTTTCTCATCATGTATTGGGGGAAATAGCCCAGTTTCACTTCAGGGATTTCTCTGCCTGTGAATTTTTCGAAGCTCCCCAGCTTCGCGGGATTATTGGCCCGGTGGAGATAATTCTCCTCTATTTTTTGTGACGCGCCGCCTTTTTTGAGATATGACATAAATTTTTTAAATGCCGGGTTTTTGCTGTAGTCATATTTTTGTTTCTCCAGGTGCGAGTAATTCCATATGGTCAGTTCCGACGGTTTGTCTCTGTTAAGCTGGGCCGATGATTTATTGACCTGTATATACAATTTTTTAAGGTCCACTCTGTTTTTATCAAAGGCGGGAAGGGTCCATTTCCAGTACTGTTTTTTCCAGTCATAGTTGGCCAGCATCCAGTTGGTTTTTCCCGGTTTTGTTGAATAGAAAAACACCTGCCCGGAGCTTTCAACGGGTCTGTCCACTACTACACGATATCCTCCCAGTGACGTGATCCCCGAATTGATCCTTGCGCTGTGATCATAATCGCTCCAGCCCGTTTCCCTGTCAGCTGTACGGGCTTCAAGTTCTTGCTGGTTCTTTGTTTTGTAAGCTGTATTGGGTGACATGCGGTCCAATTCTTTTGCAGAGAGATTTACTTTTTTATAAAGCTTCGTGAGATCAATGATTTCCGACCGGAACCCCGATGCTCGGTCAATGAAGTTCCAGTGCTGCTTCTTCCAGTTGTATGACGCCACAGGTTTCTTTCTGCCCTTTGCCCAGAAGAGTACCTGGTCCCGTGTGGATACGGGGAGGATGAAGTTAATCCTGTACCCATTAAGGGTCGTTATACTGGTATCGGGTATAATGTTGCTGTTTTGTGTTTTTTTTTCCGAGCTGTTGCATGTGGTATTTTCCCCCGAATCGGCAATTGCCGTATTCGGATTTGCCGACCACTCTTTTAGTTTATCCTGAATCTCTTTGGAAGGAGCATTACGTGCCAGCAGATCCTTTGAAAGGGAAATCCTGGAATAGAAATTTTGCGGGTTTATTGATTTTCTCTTGAAACCAGGCAGGGAGTAGACCCAGAATTGGAATTTCCAATTATAAGCGGCGTAGGTATAGTTTTCTCCGTTTCCTTTTTTTATATAAATAAAAGGAAACTGTTGGTTGTTAAGCACCTGAAGTTTGTAACCTTTCATCAGGGAACCGTTAAGATTTTGCTTCAGGGTTGCATTGGGGTCAAAATGAAACTCCATGATCGTTGTGTCAGATAATAAATTACCGGAAAACAGGATAAAAAGAGATAATATTAAAATAATTTTTAGTTTTTTCATAGATCACTCCAGGGTAATAATTGTAGAACCCTTAACAATGAGAAATACCGGTCTCAAAACAGGCTCTCAACAGTAATCAATCATTTTTTCCGGAGATATTTTGTCAACATTGATTCGATCAAAAAGAGGTCATATTCTGGTATCAGGAATTCTACAGGATCGAATCTGTGAGGGTTTTGTACCAGGGTCTTCCCGGTGTTATTGATAAAGCTAGATATTTAATTTATTAGATTCGGACAAATCATCACAGGATCTCTCATAAAAGCATATTGAGACGGCTACTGAATAATATCATCCGCTTCCCAGCCTGACAGGGTCTCCTCGGGATCATTGTCAACAATCTGTTTCAAGACACTTCTATGGACAATGATCGTTGGGGAGTGTTCCTGTAACCGAAAGAGTAAAGCACCTTTTGCCTTTTCTGCATTTATGGCCAATTCCTTAAACCGGTAATGACCGGGCATAATTTCCGTATACTTTGACTTTGATAAATCCGCGCAGGAAATCATTCCCAGTACGTTAACAGCAAAATAATTGTCCCAGGTAGTTCCATCTTCTTCATTTTTAACAATTGCGGGAAATACCTGAAGATTATCCACCCCGGCACCTTTCAATATGTCTAAAAAACGCTTTGACATGAGGGTGATACTTCCCCGGGAAAAATCTACCAATAAATCTCCTGATTTTGCGTTTGTGGTATAAACCAGCGGCGTATCAAGTTCATAAGTAATCATAGAGCCTCTGATAAAGTTTACTTCTCTTGGCAGGTTTTTCGGTTCGTTAAGAGTAAAATCAAAATCGGAACGAATGTCATTGACTAAGATAAAGTACATATTGAACCCCTTTTTATATTTTAAGAAAATCTGTACGGTCCAGAACCGGATTGTTAACTCATGTTTATCAATTAACAGAATGTGCGTGATACGGCAGGGAATTTATAAATTTACCTACTGGATAATTTCCCCGACAGACCAGCCCAGCAGGGTTTCATCCGGGTCCTGTTCCATAATATATTCGCCTACACTTCGGTGCATAATGATGGTTGGTGAATGTTCCTGCAGGCGGAAGAGAAGTGCACCATCAGCTTTTTCCGCATGGATAGCTAATTCATCAAAAATATAGTGACCAGGCATGATTTCATCGTAAGTAGATTTAGACAAATCAGCACAGGATATTAATCCAAGAATATTTACTCCGAAATAATTATCCCAGATTGTATCGTCGACTTCGCTTTTTATAATGACCGGAAACGTTTGTAAATTATCTACATCGGCTTGCTGAAGCAGCTCTAAAAAACGTTTCGACATAATCAAAAAACTGGAGTCATCAAAATCCCTGATAATATCACCGGCCTTTGCATTGGTTGTAAAAACCAGGGGGTTATCTACCGGGATATCGATTCTCTGCCCTCCGATAAAATCCAGCTCAATGGGAAGGTCCTCAGGCTCATTTATAGAGATGGCCGATTCAAATGAAATATCATTTATTAAAGTGAAGTACATGGATCAAATCTCCTCCATTATCTTTTATTCAGAGAACATTACTCTCTTTTAGATACCATTCTCTGGACTTGTAAAGGGCATCACTTAATCTATTTTATAAGAACTAAAATGGGGCAAGTACTTTATCAATTTGTGCAAAAAAATATTTTGAATGAATTTTTCGTGAAAAGCTGATGGATTGTAGAGTAAGAATCCAGTTTCATAATTGTGATGATAGCCTGGATATCTGCAACACCTCCTGCACGGGCACCGCTACAGGAGCCCAATAAAAAGATTGAGGAGTTTGCCAATGCCAATGAATCATGGGTGATTGAGGGCAGTTACACTGATCTCATGGATATAGTAAGTACATTGGCAAATGAAATAATTTTTTTGAACCTGAGTATAGAGCAGTGTATTGAAAATGCCAAAAACAGACCTTGGGAACCCCATAAATATAAAACCAGGTCTGCTCAAAATTCAAATTTAGATATGCTTATAAACTGGATAAAAGAATATAACGAAAGGGATGATAACTTCTCCTTCAATTCTCACATGGAATTTTATAATAAATTCAAAGGGAAAAAACCATGTACGTTAATAATGATAGAATAACATAATAATTAAACTGGGCCTAAGGTGAATTTACTGAAATCTAAATATATAGCTTTATCTCATCCCTTGTCTCAAGAATAATATAATATAAAACAAGTATTGCCCCGGCCCAGTTTGCTCTGAAATGAAAAATTATCTGGAGAAAAGGAATCAAAATAAAGCTGCCAATTATATAGGTAAACATTAACCTTTTTAAGAATCGCACGTTAATCAGCCCTGTATCATTCTTTTCATCTTTAAAATAAGAATTACGAAAAAATATGATTAAATAATATACATGTGCCAGGAATAAAAAAATTAAAAACGGCCAGTCACCGGACAAAAAATCCAAAAGCGAATTTACATTTATAAGGTTTTCATAGAAGGGCCTGTAGTCATTAATAACCAGTCGATTAACCTGATTCTCCGATAATACCGGCACCCAGCGAAGAAAACCGGTATACGTAACGGGGCCGGTGAACAGGTAAGTCATATAAACGGCAATTATAGCTCCCAGAGCAAAAATAAATGAAGAAAATAAAAAAAGAATTGAACTCATAACTGACCCGATCAGGGATTTGACAAACTTAAAAAATTTACCGTGATCTGAATTGTATAACAGCTTCGCATAGATCTTGGGTATAAAAAAAATAGAATGCAGGATAAAATCCAGTGTGTAATAGGCCAATACTATACCGGGAAGCCAGTCAAAAAACAGAATACCGGCTATGGGAAGAGCATTTGACGCAACTATTACTATTATGGTAATTTTGATATCAGTTGTTTTTTCCTGAAGGATTTCAAAAGAAATGCCAATGATATTTAGTATAAAATCCAGTAATTTCATGTTAAATCGTCCTGTACACCTGTACCGGGCAATTTCTGCTTTTATTTTTCAAGTAATTTTTCAGTCTGCGCGAATATTTAACCGTAAAGGAAAGATTGTGTAGTGGAGTGAGATTCCAGTTTCATAATTGTGATGGTCAGGTACAATTATGAAACTGGATGAAATATATTACTGCAGATTGAATTGTCTACTTAATTGCACCACTTCCCCGCTCCTTTGTTCTGATCCTCACTGCATCGGCAACATCATAGATGAAAATTTTTCCATCCCCTATTTCACCGGTATGGGCATTATTAACGATGATATCTATTGCTTTTTCAAGGTTTTCATCACTGACAATGCATTCTATCTTAACCTTATTTAACAGGTTAAGCTTCAGTTCCGTTCCCCGGTAAACCTCGGTGAATCCCCGCTGTAATCCTGCACCTTTTACCGCAGATACGGTCATACAGGGTATCTCGTGTTCCACCAGAGCGACTTTAATTGCTTCAAGTTTTGAAGGTTTTATAATTGCTTCTATCTTCTTCATTTAGTACCTCGTTTCAATGTTCAATTATTCAAAAGAAGAATATGATTCAATACCAAATTCGGCCATGTCAATACCGAGTAATTCTTCATTCTTTGATATCCTGATTCCCACAGTTTTCTTCATTATTACAAATACAATGTATGTGAAAGTAAAGGAAAAAACCGAGACAGCTGCCACTCCCAGTAACTGGACTCCCAGAAAATCAAGTGATCCGGTATAAAACAGACCTTTAGTCGAAGAGAACAGGCCCACTGCAATTGTTCCCCATGTCCCGTTGACACCGTGAACAGCTATGGCGCCCACCGGGTCGTCAATTTTTAACCGGTCGATGGTGTAGACCGCTATATCAACAAAGATACCCGCAAATAAACCGATGACAAGTGCCGAGAGATGAGAGACAACATTGCACCCGGCAGTGATTGCAACAAGGCCGGCAAGGACCCCGTTTATCACCATGGTAATATCAATCTTCTTATAGCGCAGGTTGGTATATACCATGGTTGAGATTCCCCCCATGGCCGAAGCGAGAAAGGTGTTTGTGGTGACCTTTCCGATCAATTCCCAGTTACCCACCGCGGCAAGGGATGAACCGGGATTAAAACCGAACCATCCGAACCAGAGAATAAAGGCCCCCACGGCCGCGAGAGTCAGGTTGTGACCGGGTATGGCATTGGATGAACCGTCGGCATTGTATTTACCGATTCGTGGGCCCAGAACTATCGCTGCAGCGCAGGCGGCCCAGCCACCCACCGCATGGACGGCGGCTGACCCGGCAAAGTCATTAAACTGGAGAGCGGCAAGCCAACCGTTTGCGTTCCAGGCCCACCCGGCGGCTATGGGATAGATAAATGCCGTGAAAATAAAGACAAACACCGAGTAAGCCCATATCTTCATCCTTTCGGCTATTGCCCCGGAAACAATAGAAATTGCGGCAATTGCAAAACCCATCTGCATAAACCAGAACAGTGACTTGCTGACAGTTATGGATATTTCCGGTTTAACAATTCCAAAACCGATACCGAACCACCCGGAACTTTTCCCATGAAGGATTGCAAATCCGATAATAAAAAATGCCAGTCCTCCAAACATAATATCAACAATGACCTTTGAAATAATACTTACTGAATTTTTTCCTCTGATAAATCCCGATTCCAGTAAGGCAAAACCGCCTTCCATCTGAAAAATTAACGCAGCACAGATTGCCACCCAGACCGTGTCCACTGCACTTATAATCCCATTCAGGTTCTCCATAACATTAACTCCTGTTCCATTCAATATTGTTTATTACATTTAAAACATGCAGATTATTCGCAAGGAGATAAAAAGTTGGCAGAGCTGAGAACGGTAAAAGTTTACATTGTTGTAATATTTGGAGGCTGTTTTCGGGTAATTTTACAAATTCGTTACATAAATGGTGCTTTGTTATTACATAAATGTATCTAATTTAAATTTTCGGTCATATCTAAAGAATACTCCCAACAGAAAAATGTTTGGTCAGTTCCTACACATCCATCGTTTTATTCTTTTTTCCGCCATGGGAACAGAATGATTTACCATCTGTTGTTATGCCTTGATAAATTGTTTTTACCTGTTTTTTCTGTTTTATTTTCCTGAGTTGATGCAAGTTAAATATTATCTGTCTCATGCAGGATACAAGCTGTCAATAGAAAATCGTCTGGTCCGCTCTTAATCGATACCAATCATGTCAGCTTTCCTTCCCACGTCCCTTGTGCAGGGCGGGCAAATAGCAAACGTCTGTAAACTTCTCTTTATAAAATAGGTGTTGAGGACTTTAAATGTTTGAAAGAATTGATTTTTCCAACAATTCAGAAAAACCAAATATAATTTTATTGATTTAATTCCCCCTCTCTGCCATACTACAAACCGTAAACAGAGAAATTTAATCAACCCTCCCGGAGGAGCCCATGGCAATACGATATCTCTCAACGGCTGTAATATTTTTTTTCACGGTTTCGTTCTATCATGCAGTGGGTGCTGAGACCGGCGGGGAAAGCAGAATAGAAAGTGTAAAGATATTCCAGAACCAGGCCCGGGTAAAGAGGAGCGCCCTTATCCGCCTGAAAAAAGGGGAGAACAGGGTTGTCATCCACGGCCTTCCCAAGCTCCTCTACGACTGGTCTGTCCGGGGAAGCCTGCCGGGGAACTTCCGGGGAAGGATCATGTCCCTTGAGGTTGAGAAGAGGGCGCTGATAAAGAAGAGACGGGAGGTTATCGGGAAGATCGAGAGGCATCTTGATGAGCTCCGGGAGAAGGACAGGTCTCTCATCGACAAACTGAAGAACATCCGGTCCCAGGAGACCTTCCTCAATTCCATCAATGACTTTACCAACAAGACCGCGTCAAAAGAACTGGCAACCCGGATACCCCGGGTTGAAGTATGGGATAGTACCCTGAACTACCTGGTGAAAAAGAGGAGCTCCCTTCTTTTAAAGAAGAGGCAGATCGAAAAGGAGAGGGAGAAGATCGGGAAAAAGATCCGGAAAGGGGAGTTCGAGCTTTCACAGATCGCGGGCTACAACTATTTCAGGAACTACCAGACCCTGAACAATGAACTGGTCCGGCAGAGGGCCGGGATGAATGTCCAGCAGTATTCAAGCATTACCGGCGAATACGCAAAGAGGGACAGTCTTCTGCGAAGACCTACCGAGAAAATCGATGTTGAGAAACAGGTCATCGCCACCATATTCTCTTCCTCCGAGAGAAATGCCGTGATGACGCTGACCTACATTGTTCCCAACACATACTGGAACATGCTCTACGACTTCAGGGCAAGCAGCCGGGAAAAGAAGATCGGCCTTGTTATCTACGCCAACATCTATCAAAAGACCGAAGAGGACTGGAAGGGGATAGACCTCTCACTCTCAACCGGGGCCCCGGTGAGCGGAATAAGCCCCCCGGTTTTAAGCCCCTGGTATCTCAACATCTATACTCCCTACAAGTACAAATCCGCGCCGGGCAGGGCCAGGAGAGACTATGCAATGAAGAAGGAGAGCAAGGCTGCCGCCATTGAGGATATTGTCACTGAAAAAGACGAGGAGGAGAAGGTGCCGGATACAAAGATCAGCGGGAAGGGACCTTTCTTCGAGGCTGCCCTTCCTCTCAAGCATACAATTATATCATCCGAAAAATACCAGAAGAAGTACATTAAGGATTATACTCTGAATGAGAAAGGCAAAGTCACCTTCTACTACCAGTGCACTCCCGGGAAGGTCCGGAACAGCTTTCTCCGGGTAAAGACTGCCAACTCCACCTCTCTTCCCTGGCTTAAGGGTGAAGCCCAGATATTCCTGGAGAACCAGTTCATGGGGAAGACCACAATCCCCTATACACCCCCGGGAAAGGAGCAGGACCTGGCACTGGGGGTTGAGAGCAGGATCACCGCGAAAAAGGAGCTGGTAAAGAAATATGAGGACACCTCGGGGCTTTTCGGGGGGAACAGGCGAATACTCTACACCTACAGGATCATCGTGGAAAACAACCTGAACGAGAAGGCGGAGGTCTCGGTCCTGGATGCAATCCCCGTTTCAACCAATAAGAAGATCGGTGTGGTGCTCGCAAACCTCTCCCTTCAGTTTAAATCCGATGAGAAGACAAAGAAGAGCACTCCCTTCCAGAGGGGAATAAGGGAGTGGGTGATGACCATGAGCCCGGGGAAAAAGATTGAAATAAAATATGATATCATAATAACTTTTGATAAGGAAATAAGTATACGCGGCCTGAGATAACCTTACGGCTGCAGATTAATGATCCAAAACAGGGAATCGCAATGAGAAAAACAAAGATAGTCTGTACTCTGGGTCCGGCAACTGATGACGAAGAGGTCCTGAAAAAGCTCCTCCTGAGCGGAATGAATGTTGCCCGGCTGAACTTCTCCCACGGGAGCTATGAAGAACATCTCAATACGGCAAACCTCTTTAAGAGGCTGAGGGACGAACTGAAGCTGCCCGCAGGTCTTCTCCTTGATACCCGGGGACCCGAGATAAGGCTTAAGACCTTTGAAAATGGCCGGGTAGAGCTCAAAGAGGGGAGCCTCTTTACCCTAACCGGGGAAGATATTTCCGGAAACGAAAAGAGGGTCTCGGTGACTTACAGGGGCCTGGCAAAGGATGTCATGCGGGGTGACAGGATACTTCTGGATGACGGTCTCATTGAGCTCAAGGTCGTGGGTAAGACAGATACTGATATTGAGTGCGAAGTGATAAACGGCGGGATTGTCAAGGACAGGAAGGGAGTAAATGTCCCGGATGTTACGATAAACCTTCCCTTTATCAGCGAGAAGGATACCCGTGACCTGAAATTTGCCGTGGAGAATGACTTTGACTTCGTGGCCGCTTCTTTTGTTCGGAACAGCGACTGTGTAAAGGAGATAAGAAAGATCCTGGAGGATGCCGGGGGAAAGGAGATAAGGGTCATTGCGAAAATTGAGAACCGGGAGGGGGTTGATAATATCGACGAGATCATCCGGGTCAGCGACGGGATTATGGTTGCCCGGGGGGATATGGGGGTGGAGATCCCCTTCGAGGAACTTCCCGCTATCCAGAAGAGCATCATCAAAAAGTGCTACCGGAGCGGGAAACCGGTGATAACGGCCACCCAGATGCTCGACTCCATGACAAAAAATCCCCGGCCCACACGGGCGGAGATAACCGATGTTGCCAATGCCATCTATGACGGGACCAGCGCAACCATGCTCTCCGGGGAGACATCCATCGGGGACTATCCCGTGGAGGCAGTCAACACCATGTCCAAAATCGCCCAGGAGACCGAGAAGGATATCGACTATATAAAGAACTTCTCCGGGGAAAGCCTGACAGTATCCAGGAATGTGACAAATGCCATCAGCCATGCCACCTGCCATACCGCTCACTCCCTGGGAGGGGCGGCGATTGTTACGGTGACCAAATCGGGACGGACCGCTTATATGATATCCAAATTCAGGCCGGAATGCCCCATTATCGCTACCACCATTTCCCGGAAGGTTTTCCACCAGCTCTCCCTGACCTGGGGGGTATTCCCCATACTTACCGATGAAAAGGAGAACACCGATGAGATATTCGAGCAGGCCATAGACAGGGTCTCCAACACACCCCTTGTGAAGAACGGCGACCTGGTGGTGATCACCGGGGGTATGCATGTGGGAGTAAGCGGGACCACCAATACCCTCAAGGTCCATATTATCGGAGACGTTCTGGCCGAGGGGAAGGGGGCCTACAAGGGTATCGCCAGCGGTCCCCTCTGCGTGGTTCAGGAAGGGGAGGAGTCACTGGCGGATTTTCATGCAGGTGATGTTCTGGTCATCGAAAGATCACATGAGAAGATCCTCCCCGCCATAACAGGCGCCTCCGCCCTCATAACCGAGGAGGAAGGCAAAGATTCCGAGGCCGCCGTTGTAGGGAAAGCCCTCCAGATCCCCGTACTGACAAATGTCACAAGCGCCACGAAGATCCTGAAAAGCGGGACCGTGGTTACCGTGGATGCCTCCCGGGGATTTGTCTACGCGGGCATAAAGAAGGAGGAGGACTCAGCCTGAAAGCTGCTTCAGGGCCTCCTTGATAAGCTGTTCCAGGGTAAACCCGGGATTTTCCTCGGTGATTTTACTTACCGTTGAAACAGACCTCTTCTCGTCAAATCCCAGGGTGATAAGGGCATCCACCGCGTCGTTTGAGGCAGGGGCGGATCTTTCCGTTCCCCCGGCAAAGCTCTCAAGCTTTTTGATCTTCCGCTTGAGCTCAAATATCAGCTTCTCCGCCTTTGCCTTTCCGATACCCGGTATCTTCACCAGGGAAGATGTGTCTTCCATCCTTACCGATTCCACAAGCCTCCCGGGGCTTATTCCCGACAAGAGGGAAATGGCCATGGCTGGCCCTATCCCGCTTATGTTGAGGAGTATGGCAAAGAGTTCCTTCATCCCTTCATCGTGGAACCCGAAGAGCTTCAGCTGGTCCTCCCGGATGTATGTGTAAACATGGAGGGATGCCTCCGGCTTGTTCTGAATCTCCTCGTAGGTGGTAATGGGGATGGAGAGGTGGTATCCCACCCCGTTTACGTCAAGGACGAGTTCCGTCGGTTTGAGGGTGTCGATTTTTCCCCGGAGTTTTGCTATCATAAGATTTCCCTGCTGAGTCGCTTTTGTCTAATTGACTTTGCCGGGAAGGCTGTCAGATGTCAAGAGATTCATGGAGCCTTTACCTGTTTTCCAGGGTCTCCATAAAGGCCTCGACCCTGGTCCGGACCTGGCCCTCAGCGTAGTTCCGTGTGTCCACACAGTCCATATCCAGGTTGAGCATGGGGATCCCCATATCCCTGAGTCCCGCTTCAATGAGCCCCCGGGACCCGGTCCCCTGCCTGCACCCCCAGTGCCCGGGAAAGACAGCCCCGTCTACCGAATACTTTCGTGAGAGCGTCCTGATATGCTCTATCCTGTTTTTAATGCTTCCGTTAAAGGGAATTGAGATACACCTCTTTGCGATCCCGGTATAGGGCTCTTCGGGGTCTATGGGGTCCCAGGTAATATCATTGAGCTCATCAACGACGATTGCGGCACCGTAATTCTCTTCCATCATATTTATTATGGAGTTTTTGAACTGGATCCGGTTCTGTATCCAGATAAGTCTCTGTTTCTCATCATCAAGACCTCCCTTCTGCATCCTGATCCTGTCCCGAAAGGTGTCCCTGTAGGTCTTCGCTACCTCTATCCCGCCGTCGGTCCCGAAAAAAAGGGGCATGACTATCCCGAAGTTGCCCATCTCTTTACTGGTGGCCGGTGAGGGGACCCGGCCTGCCAGGTCGTATACCTCGGCGAGAAGTTCCCGGGTCCTGTTTGTTTTTTCAATGGAAAGGGCGAGCTTATCCGGTTCGAGCTTCTCTCCCGTATGGGCTTCCACAAAGGAGACCATGTCCCTGAGCTGGTCCGCAAGGTACTCCACGCTTTTTTCCGTCATCTCATTGGGGATATTGAGGATAAACATCTCCTTTTCAAAGATCCGGGAGAGGTTCTCTATGGTTGAGAGGCCCCCGGTGCAGGGACAGGTTGTAGCGATGAGGATCTCGGGCACCGGCATAAGCCCCTTCATGGCCGCGCCAATGACCGACCTGTGGTAGGCGCAGATGTCCGGGGCGTAACCGGAATGTTCCGCCTCCTCCATAAATTCTCCCACAGCTCCCGTTGATGCCAGCATGGCGCCGATAAACTCCACAAAGCAAGAGGTTATCCCCATGGCATTAAGGATGTCGAAGGGGGCCGTTATTCCGCACCAGGCGACCTTTGATTCCGGGGAATAGAGTCTCGTCCCAAGACGGGCAACCTCAAGGGTGTACCTCTTCCGGGGGCTAACCGCCCGGGGATTTTCTTCTATGGACTTCTCAATGCCCGTTACCAGTCCGTTAAAATGATCTCTCATCATGGCTGTCACCTCAGCATCTCTACAAAAGCTTCTATCCTCGTCAGCTGCTGTCCCATTGAGCGGGTGGTGCAGTCCCCTTCGAGGCTTAAGAAGGGTATCCCCTCCTCCTGGATCTTCTTCCGGAGGTAGGGGAGCCGGGAGAGATAGGGGTCGCAGAACTTTACCGTGTGGAAGATAATCCCCCTGGCGCCGCTCTTCCGGTATTTGTCCATCAGTTCATCAAAAAGCCTGTGGGGATCTTCACTGAAGATGGTCCTGGCGCAGGGGGGGCTGCCCAGAATCTCCTCTGCCAGTGTTCCAAGTATATCGCTGTTTTCCTTCAGCTCGATCCTCCGGAACATCCGTGAACCGGTACAGAGGTCGTCGGCTGTTACTTCGGCCCCTGCTGCCTGGAAAATTTCGTAGGCTTCGGGATCGGGAAAAACATTCCCAAAGAGAAATACGGGCACGCCGGAATCCCCTGCTTTTTTACTGCTCTCTCCGGGCTCTTCCAGTTTTTTAAGGGTCACTTCCGGATCTTCCGTCACTGCCCTGTTATAGATCTCCTGGAGAGCTCTGCTTCCCCCGGGGAGCTTTCCCTCGTTCCGCTTCTCCAGGAGGAGGGCGATGCTGTCCGTCAGCCTGTTATATCTCTCAATACTCTTTTTTATCTTTTCCCCGTCAATTTTTTCCCCGGACCACTCCTGAAGCTTTTCGATCATTTTCTCAATTTCGTTTTTGAAGTATGAGATGGAACTCTTGCTGAATGAGACGGGAAGGTCGAGGATCATCACCCTGTGGTCCTGTCTTGTTTTGATCCACGCGTCGGAGAGCCTTCTCATGGCATCACAGCTGTTCATGAAAACAACGCCGGCCAGTTCCGGGAGGTCGTTCTCAAGTACCCTGTCCAGGATCCGCTTTACGTTGGGGCAGAGATTTTCATGGAGGATTTCACCGGCCCGTTCCGGCCAGTTTCCCTTTGGGATGATCTTATAGGGAATGAATCCCGCTGCATCGATGAGATGTAGAGGTGTATATGTACAGGAGAAGCCGATATATTTTTTATCCCCTTTCATATTTTTCCCTGAAACCAATTAATCAAATATATACTGATCGGTATATTTTTGTACAGTCTTTTTTTGAAAATTCAATTAAAAAATGCGGATAAATCTCCCCCCGAGTTCCTGTTTGAATGTTTTTTTCTGGACAAGTCTCCCAGTTATTGTGTGCATCTGGCCGGATTACAAGTATATTCTGATCGTTCCGATAATATAAGATAAGAGACTGATTCATTATGAAAAAAAATACCCTATATATTATCATAATCGTCTTTTTCTTAAGTTCGGTTAACCGTGATTCATATGCGGAATGGAAAAAGAAGGTACTGGTCCTCCATTCATATCACCAGGGGCTGGAATGGACTGATAATATTACAAAAGGGATCAAATCGGTCTTTTTGCCGTTCCGGAAAGATTATGAAATACATTTTGAATATCTTGATACAAAAAGAAATACCGGTAAGTATTACATGGAACAGGTGGTAAGGCTCATACTGGCCAAGAATAAACATATTAAATACAGAGTCGTAATTTTATCCGACAACACTGCTTTAAAACTGGTGAATGAAGGCCGTATCTTCTTTCCGGGCAATCCGCCCATTGTTTTCTGTGGAATCAATAATTTCAGTAATAAGATGATCAGCGGTATCAAGAATGCAACAGGTGTCGTGGAGGTAACCGATTATCAGGCCACCATTGATGTTATGAGGAAATTGCACCCGGACAGGAACCGGGTCATTGTCATCCTTGACAGAACTCCCACGGGTAATTCCATCCGGGAAGAGTTTAAAAAAATCGAATTACTTTATAAAGGAAAAATCGAATTTCAGTTCCTCAGGGATTTTCTTCTGGAGGAAGTCCCTCACAGGATTGCCCGTTTCGGTAAAAACGATCTCATTTATCTTTTAACGTTTAATCGCGATAAAAAGAATAATTTTATCTCATATAACGAAGGTATTGAAATTATATCCAGTAATTCACAGGTCCCTGTATACGGGTCCTGGGATTTTTACCTGGGAAAAGGAATTATCGGCGGACGAATTACTTCAGGTTATCTTCAGGGCCGGATGGCCGGGAATCTCGCTTTAAAAATTCTTCACGGAAATAGTATCGGGGAATTAAAAATTGTTTCTGACTGCCCCACACAATACATGTTTGACTATAAATATATGAAAAAATTTTACATAGCCATCTCTTCTCTGCCGAAGAACAGTGTGGTTATTAACTCCCCTCCGGAAAAATTTGAAAAATACAGAAAATATCTTATCGCCATTACAGTTATCTCTCTGTGTATCGCGCTTTTTCTCTTCTGGAAATACAAGAAACAGGAATCCGTGCTGGAAGCAAAACGAAAACTGGCGGCGGAACTTGAAGAAAAAGTCAGGAAAAGAACCCGGGACCTGGAAACGGCCAACCGGGAATTACAGCGCCTTTCAAATCTTGACGGGCTCACGCAGCTCTATAACCGGCGTTACTTTGACGAGAAATTAAAAGAGGAGGTCAGCAGACTCAGGCGCACATTAACACCCATAGCGCTTTTAATGTGTGATATCGATTATTTTAAAAAATTCAATGATACTTATGGTCATGTAGCGGGTGACAGGTGCATTCGATCGGTAGCAGATTCTCTTCGCAATCATTGCAAAAGAGTTACAGATATCCCGGCGCGGTATGGAGGTGAAGAATTTGCCGTTATTATGCCAAACACAGGAGCAAGTGAAGCGGCATCAATTGCGGAATCAATCCGGCTTGAAATAGAAAGGAAAAAGATCCCTCATGAATCCTCTCCGGTGAAGGAGATTGTTTCAATAAGCATTGGTTTCACATCCATCGTGCCCGATGAGACCATTGACCCATCCAGAATTATCTCCCTTGCGGATAAAGCGTTGTTTGAAAGCAAAAACAACGGTCGTGACCGGGTAACTTTTAAAAATGAGTAAACCCTGTGTAAACTCTTGAAGATAACCAAAAAATTTATTTTAAAATCTTTTAAAAACTGTACCCTATGGAGAGCCCCGCTGATGTCCTTTCACTGAAATTCTTTTGATCCAGTGTTCCGGTCCATACATCATCCTCATATTGTTTCTGTTCTCCTTCCGTATCGATGGAAATATAATCGAACTGAAGTTTAAGGAATAGAGATTTTTGAAGATCAATTTTTCCCCCAAGAGAAAATAAAACCGCGCTTCCGGTACATTCTGCTTTTGATATCTTTGAGCGAAGAACATGATTGTCTCTGTCATTGAGAATAACATAGGGTGAGTATCCGATACTGAAATAAATTTGGTACCTGTTTTTTAAATTGATCTCGGTATTAAGTTTCAGATAGGGGATATGTGTCAGAACCTTATACGTCAATCCCACACTCCCGTCTCCCAGATAGTCGAGAGGTTCCGGATTGTCCGGCCTGTAGTCCCATTGCCTGATAAGCCTGCACTGGAATTTATATTGCTGAAAAATATATCCCGGTCCGGCAAAGAAATCAATATCTTTGAAGTAGGGACTTCTGGATACATGGTGATAGAATCTGAAGAGGAGATCAATATCAAGGATATATGCCCGCAGGCTTGTTTCACTTTCGGAATAAATGTCGAGATGATCGGGACCGTACCAGTAAAAATTATCTGACCCTGGTGGGTCCTCATAGGGAATTCCCCAGTCAGAATCTTTCATATGATCAGTGTCATTTTTTAAATTTGTCTGGAATTTCATATCGATTTTCCATTTTTCAAGGAACAGAATATTCGTTTCTGCGGATACCATATATGTATTTAAAGGAAAGACCAGTTCGCTTAAAGGGAAGTGTAATTCACCGCTTTCCTCCGGTGAATCATAGCTGCCCCCTATTTGATATGTTGTATGTCCCTGCATTATCCCGGTCCCGGCTGCAAAGGAGATTTCATAGTTTTTGTTTTTAACCAGTATTTTTTTATGGGAAGAATTTTCTTTTTGTGTCTTTTCCGTTTCTTTATTAGTGCCCTCTCTTTTTGAAGAAGTGCCTGTTCCCGGTTCCTGCGGGTCCTTTTTTGGGCCGGCTTTCTCCTGTGCCGTTAACAGGTGGTGAGAAGCGAAGAGCAGAAAAATAAAACAGAAAGTAATAGTTTTTACACGTTGATTGCTTTTACCAATCATAAAATTTCATTGCTCCTGGAGTTGTAAGGGAATTATTTCAGCACTCTATTTGAAAGAAAATATCGTGTCAATCTATATTTATACTACTCGTGTATCCCATTCAATTACTTCACCATCTTTTCGGCGGTTTTTATCCCCTCGCCGATGGCCTTTTCAAGTCCCTCCGGTAACTTACCGCCGGCCTGAGCCAGGTCCTTGCGGCCTCCCCCTCCTCCGCCAACATGTTTCGAGACCTCTTTTATAATTTTCCCGCAGTCGGCGCCTCTTTCCACGGAGTTCTTCGTGGCCGCGAAGAGAAGAAGGGCTTTTCCTTCATATTCGGAACCGAAACAGACAATGGAGTTCTGTTCCTTTGACCTCACATTATCCGAAAGGTCCCGGAGGTGCCCGGCATCCACATCCTTAAAGAGATGGGAGACTATTTTCACACCGTTGACATCCCTGGCAGAGGAGATAAGAGCATCAAGTTCCGAGGAGACGTTCCCTTTTTTCAGCTTCTGGATCTCCTTTTCCAGTGACTTTGTCCTGTCAACCATCTCCTCGTAGCGCCTGATGATATCCTCCTCGCTGACACTCATTGTGGAGGACAGCCGGGAGATAATTGTATCGTGGGAGCTGAACCTGTCCAGAAGTCCTTTCAGGGTCACTCCTTCGATCCTTCTCATTCCCGCGCCGGGTGAGGACTCCTTGAGTATCTTAAATACACCGATATTTCCCGTGTTGGAAACATGGGTCCCTCCGCAGAGTTCCTTACTGAAGTTCCCGACTTTTACCACCCGCACAATATCTTCATACTTCTCATCGAAGACAGCAATGGCCCCGGCTTTTACGGCATCTTCCATCTTTGTGACTTCGGTTTCCACCGGGATATTCTCCCATATTTTTTTGTTGACGATCTCTTCAACCTTCCGGATCTCCTCTTCTGTCATGGCATCAAAGTGGGAAAAATCGAACCGGAACCTGTCGGTCTCAACAAGGGACCCCGCCTGTTTCACATGGCCTCCCAGTACCATGAGAAGCGCCTTTTGCAGAAGGTGCGTGGCCGTGTGGTTCGCCTGGGTGAGGTTTCTCTTCAGGGTATTAATTTCCGCGGTCACCGTATCATCTTTTTTCAGGCTGCCGCTTATCATCTCTCCCAGGTGAACAACGGTCTTGTGGAATTTTTTGGTATCATCCACACTGAAAACGGACCCCTGGCCCGTATGGATGGTTCCGGTGTCCCCCGCCTGTCCCCCGGACTCTCCGTAGAAGACGGTTTTATCCAGGACCAGAAGTGCCCTGTCTCCGTTCTTTATTTCATCAACCTGTTTGTTGTCCCGGTAGATGAGCTTTATTTTTGCTTCGCACATGTCCTTTTCGTAGCCGAGGAATTCGGTATCACCGGTTGATGCCGCGATCTTTTCAAAGGACTTTTCCAGGCCGGCTTCGGACCCCTTCCAGCTCTGCTTGCCCCTGTTTCGTTGCTGCTCCATCTCCTTTTCGAAACCGGCGGAATCAACTTCCAGACCGTTCTCCCCGGCAATCTCCGTGGTCATCTCAACAGGGAAACCGAATGTATCGTAAAGGAGAAAAACATCCTTACCGGGGATGGTCCCCTTCCCCGACTTCTTTCCCGCCTTCATGATCTGGTCAAGCCTGTCCATTCCGTTCTCAAGGGTCTCCAGGAACCTCTTCTCCTCGGACTCGATCACTTTTTTTACGTTGGCTGAAGGGGCCTTGATTTCCGGATAGAAGTTTCCGATTGAATCAATGATAGGATCAACAAGTGTATAGAGAAAAGGATCATGCAGCCCGATCTGCCTGCAGTACCTCAGGGCCCTTCTGAGTATTCTTCGCAGGACATAGCCCCTCCCGTCGTTGGAGGGATAGACCCCGTCTGACATGGCAAAGGTAAGGGAACGGGCATGCTCCACAATGACCCTGATGGGGTCAATGTTCTTCCCTTCATATTTTACACCGGATTTTTTGCTGACGAAATCTATCAGGTTAACGAATTCGTCGGTTTCATAGACCGAGTCCACTCCCTGAACAAGGGTGGCAAGCCTTTCCAGGCCCATGCCGGTATCGATACCTGTCTGTGGCAGCGGATGAAGGTTCCCGTCAACATCCTGGTTGAACTGGTTGAAGACCAGGTTCCAGTATTCGAGAAACCTCTCGCAGTCGCATCCCGGTTTGCAGTCGGGAGATCCACACCCGTACTCCTCGCCCCGGTCCAGGTAGAGCTCCGAGCAGGGACCGCATGCTCCCGTATCCCCCGCGGGCCCCCAGAAGTTGTCCTTTTTTCCCAGCCTGACGATCTTTTCAGGAGGGACGCCGATCTTTTTCCAGAGTTCATATGCCTCGTCGTCGTCCTTGTATATGGATATCCATATCTTCTCAGGAGGAAAGCCGATGGTTTCCGTGGAATAGTCCCACGCGTACTTTATCGCTTCTTCCTTGAAGTAATCTCCGAAGGAAAAGTTTCCCAGCATCTCAAAGAAGGTGAGGTGTCTCTTGGTTTTGCCCACGTTTTCAAGATCGCTTGTCCTCATGCACTTCTGGACAGATGCCGCCCGGGTATACTCCAGGTCCACGGTGCCCGCGAACATGGGTTTGAACTGCACCATCCCCGCGGTGGTGAAAAGGAGGGTGGGATCGTCTTTGGGTACAAGTGAACTGGAGGGGACAATCCTGTGGTCCCGTTCTTCGAAAAAGTCGAGAAATGATTTTCTTAAGTCATTAACCTTCAGCATGGGGGTCCTCTGTCGTATTTATCATAAATAATAACCGGCATTCTGAATAAGGGAATATATTTTTCAAGAAAAAATAGAATATAATTAAGAGAACTGCTGTGAGAAACGTTCATCAAATAGTATCGTTTTATATTGTGAAGTCAATTGAAAATTTTTATTGACTTTATATGTTTAAAAATCATAATAAGGGTAATTCATTACATCATCCATAAGAGTATTTGCACAGCCATGAAATAATGGAGGCGGGATCTTCATATGGTTTGTAAAAACACAAATAATGGAGTTGTAGTAAAATAATGTGAGAGGTGTTTTCTATGAAAAAAAATTATTCTTTAATTTACGTGTTTCTCTTTTCATTATTCCTTTTAGCTGGATGTTTTTCAAGTGACGATAGTTCCGGTGGGATTTCCAACGAAGGATCAAAAACGAGCCCTGTTGTATTGACAGTGGGAGATCCTCATTCAGGTTCTGTACATGGTTATATTGAACCTTACGAAAGTTACTATAAGTATACATTGTCAGGAACAGCTGATGTAACTATCTCAATAACCAGTTTATCAGTAGCGCAGAATCTTGAAATAGACTACTATGGCACAGATTCTACATTTAATGTTCCAGACAATATTATTAATAATATTGGAACTTCAACAACAGGTGAGTCTTACACAATATTAGGGCAAACTGCAAATACATACTATTTTGCAATATATAACGATGATGTTGATGGTGTGACATATACTCTTACAGTAACTGCTGCCAAATAATAAAATTTCTCTTTCTCCGGTTTCAGTAGCAGCGCTTCAATTTTTATGTTACTGAACCAGAATCCTCATTAAAGGGATATGAGAGACTTGATATTAAATTTGGTTTTTAGTAATACCCTGCAGTTATGGTCCGCAAACATAACTGCAGGTTCAATTAATAACCACTGATAATCCCTATTAAAACTTGTTACGGTGTGAATCTGAAAGCCGGATAATATTACTACTCATTGCTTGACATTTATTATACGGTACACTTCAGATTTGAATACAGGCAAATTTATTGAAGTCCCCTGAAATAATAAACTTGATCAATTTAATACTGTATGTTAAATCAGTACATGCCTGAATGATATCATGAGAAACAAACCGTTCATAAAAAAACTGAAAAGTGAGATCCGGCGATGGAGAGACCTGGGGATCATTGACGACAGCACGGCGGAGAAGATCTCCGGACTCTACGGCGGGGCCGGAGGAGACGTGACCGATACACACGCGGTATCAAGGAGGATCCCCTCAATTCTTATCGGTTTCGCGGTGACCCTTCTGGGGCTCGGGATAATACTTTTCTATGCCGCCAACTGGAAGGCCATGCATCCCTGGGTGAAGCTGGGGCATGTGTTTTTCATGATCATCCTTGTGAACGGCCTCGCGTATTATTTTCTCTCAGCGGGAAAGAGCCTCCTCATGGGGCGGGGGATGCTGGTCCTGGGGATGGTCCTCTTCGGGGCGGGGATCATGCTGGTGGCGCAGATCTTTCATATCAGCTCACATCCCACCAACGGGGTCCTCACATGGGCCATAGGGGTCATGGCCATGTCACGGATCATGAAGGAGAGGTTCGGTTACTATCTTGCCCTGCTCCTGGTCTTTATCTGGAACTTCTGGGAGGTCTCGGTATACGAAAATCCCAACTATTTGCTGATAGTTTTTACCGGGCTCCTTATCTTCTTCCTCTATGAGATCGAAGAGAGAAAGGGGCTTGTGGCGGCGACTCTTTTCACGTACTTCTGCTTTTTCCAGGCAGCGGGGTACTGGCTCATGGGAGCGGAGTCCGATCTTACACTGGTCACATTTATCCTTATTGTGTTTGCCTTTGGCGGGGTTCTCCTTGTCCTGACCAGGGTCCTTGCTTCAAACCGGGTCCTTGCCCCTGCCATGAAGGTCAACTCCGTCATATCCCTGCTCCTTCTGGCCGTACCCTTTGCGGCCATTAACGCAAATGTTGAAATGGAGGGGCTTTTCCCCATCCTCGGTTTTTATATTTATAAAATAAGTCTTCTCTATATTCTTTTTCTCCTTGCAGGGGCCTTCCTCTTCTTCAGGTATCTCCGTCGAGAAGAGAACACCTATCTGCACCTGTCTGTCCTGGGAATCACTGCTCTTTTCCTGGTCCTGCCCCTGGGAAACGGGACGGTCCTGATGGTTGCGGTCCACCTTGTTCTTGTTTTTCTTATCTTTATTATTCTCTATAACAACTTTCTTCCGGGAAGCATCCGTCTTGAAAATGTGGCGGCCTTTGTCTTCACCGCTCTCATGGCTGCCGTGAAGGGCATGGGGCTCCTTGTTATGGGGGCGATGAAGAGAGATTATGCCGTGGCTTACGGTATTTCCTCGGTGATATATCTCACTGTTATCTTCCTGGTAAACCAGCTGGTCCATTACCTCATGAAGCGGAAGAAGATCCCTTATAACAGGAATGTGATAAACGGGATTACCGCTTTCATGGGATACTGGGTGCTCTACTTTCTCTCATTCAAGCTTGGGCGGGACCAGCTCTCCATTTTTAAGGCGGACTTTATCGTCATAGTCATGGTTGTCCTCTTTATCGCGATTGCCGTGGGGCTTTATGTTTATCTCTTCACCCGGTCCGATGAAAAGGTTCCCGTTTATATCTCGGCCTCGGTGTTCTTTACGTCCGTGGCGGTGCTCCTTGTTTCGGGGCCGTGGCTGAACAGGGACATCCATACAATTATCTTTAATATCCTTCTCTTTGTTATGACAGGGGCGCTTATCTACTATGCCCTGCATATCAACTCCACCCTGCTGGCGAACATTGCCATTGCCGGGTTCATCATACATATACTCACCCGGTACTTCGACGTTTTCTGGGACCTCCTCTCGGGATCACTCTTTATCATTGTAACGGGGCTTGTTCTTCTTGCTGCCGGTTTTGTTCTGGAGAAGAGCAGAAAGAAGATAATCGCGGAGATTGAGAAACACGCGGGAGGGAAAGCGGAATGACCTCTTTTCAGAAGAAGGGATTTATCCTGGTTGTCCTCCTGCAGCTTCTTGTGCTCTCGTTTATGATCTACAAGAGGGTTGAGCTCCTGGAGACCGGTAAAGTTGTGCGGCTCAGGTGTGTTCCCGTTGATCCCCGGAGCCTTTTCAGCGGTGATTATGTTATACTCAATTATACCATATCGTCATTCAGCAGCGAGAAATTTGAGTCCCTGAACAGGGGAGGCGAAAGGTTTAAAAAAAATGAAACCATCTATGTGGGCCTCGTTAAAGAGAACGATTCCCTGTTCTGGGATGCCGCGGAGGTCTCCCATGATCCCGGGAAACTGAAAAATAAATATGAAGCTGTGATCAGGGGGGAGGTGACGAGCCTCTACCGGTACAGGATCAAGTATGGTGTTGAGGAGTACTTCGTTCCCCAGTACGAAGGGAAGGAGATAGAGAAAAAGATCAGGGACGTTTCGGTTGAAGTTGCAATCTCCGGTTCCGGGGAGAGCGGGATAAAAAAACTTTTTATTTCTGACAGGGAAGTCAGGTTTTACTGATAGTTCTTTTGAAAATATCAACAATATGTCCCCGCCGCCGAAGGCGGCGGGGACATATCAGTTGTGTTTTTTCATGAATATGATTATTCTTATACATTCCACTATTTTTTGACTCCGTTTAACAAAGACCGTATATTAATCCTGTACTTGATATAACAGGAGATAGATCAATATTTCCCGAACTTAAAGGAGGTCTGTTATGAAGGCTGGATTAATCATCACCGGTAATGGGGCACTTCTCTATTTAACATCACATAAGTCATTTATGGATAAAGAACTCATAGAAAAGTATAAGACAAAAGGTATTGATAAGTTCATAGCATACGAGGTCTCAGTGGATGAGGCCAGAAAAAGGTATGGGAAACACTATGATATTGTTGTACAGGACCTGCACGAGACCGATGACCTGAGAATTCTCGACTATGACGGGACCCGGGCTTTCAAAATGTTTTCATTTGAGGAGATGGGTGAGCCCTTTTTCTATGAAGAGGAGGCCCATCCGAAAAAATTTAAGGCGGTGTAATTATTTTAACAGTGATCAGAGTTTTTCCTGAATGACATTATCGGAAAAACCGCTTTTGCAAAAGGGGTTATCGGGGAGTGAATCCGCGGCAGCCCTTTTCTTTTGTGGATTGGGAAGAGGCAGACAAATTTTTTAAAATGAGCAAAATTTACTTTTCTTAAAGGGATTTTTATGCGAAGCTGAGTGGTTCAGGGAAAAGAGGCTATTGCCAATTTATTTATCTCTCACAGGGATCAACACTTTAAATGGCATGCCGGATCGGCAAAAGAGATGGACGATAAAAAACGGGAAATAAAAGAGAAGTACCAGAAAAGGCTTGATAAAGAGATCGGCGGCCTTGAAGTCTTCTCACAGGACCACAGGGAAAGTACGGAAAAATTTAACCGCCTTCTTGAAACGTTACAGAAATCTCAGAAGAGCAGGACGGAGAGAATCGCTCTTGTTGAACTGAAACAGCTCATTGACAATTTGCTGAAATACATGGAGAGCAACAACATCACTCTTCGTGATTCGGAAAGAAAGGAATTAACAATAATTACAGGATCCGGATTTGACCCCCTTGCCAAGAAGAGAATGGCGGAGGACCTTGTCCATAAAATCAGGAAAAGATGCGCCAGGGAGAAGGAACTCTCATCAGAAAGAAAGAAAAGTGAGAAAGAAATAAAACAGCTTGTGGATTCAAAAAAATCCTTTTGCAGCTGGTTTCACCTGACGAAATTTTCCCTGGATTACGGGAGCATCACCCTCCTTTCCCACAGATTTTTAGACAAAAACCTTTCTCTTATACGAATCAATATTAATAACTGGCTGGGTAATGTTGAAACCTCAGTAAGTGAAATTATGGACAGCAAGTACTATATCCTGAGCAATCTTGAGTATAACGCGATTCAAAAGCTCTTAAGCCTCAGGCCGGTTGTGAATAAGATCATTAAGGTGAAACAGGAACTCTCCTATGATCCCGGGCGCATATCAGAAATCATGAATGAGTTTGCTGCGATCTATATCGCTGTCATAAAGAACTCCGAAGTGATTGAAGCGGCAATAAAAAAAATTATGCGGAAAATCGAGAAGACACACGGTCTCTGGGGAGATCTTAAAAGTCTTCTTGATGAACCGATTATCAATAACAGGTCTGTTAAGTGGAACCCGCAAAGCAGGATGACAGAGAGTATTCTTGGAATGCTCCTCTCCTATTATACTTCACGGTACGGCGCTGTTGTTACAACCCTCAACCAGTTAATGTATCTTGCCGATACTGACGGGACCATAGAATCGGGTCAAAAAATCTTAACACCAAAAGCGGAAAAAATTGAAAAAGAGGTAAGAAGCAAAAAAGAATCGGAGAAAAAGTACAGAGAAGTCAGGTTTAAATCTCTGGGTAAAATTGTTAAACAATACCTGGATAACGGCCGGAAGTTTGAAGATATGATTTTACAAAGCGATGCCAAGAACAGGTATAAAATGTGGATTGAGGAGCATAAAAAAAACCCCCTGCTTAAAATTAAAAGGCTAGTGGAGGGGTTTATAAAGTATTTTATCGAGAGTATCAACGATGTCCCCGCTTTTAAGCTCCACTATGATAAAAATGAATTTCTGAACTATTTCTCTCAGAGGGAATCATTAACAAAACTGACAGCAAAATACACCATGGATGGATTTGAACTTGTGGGTTCAAAGCTCAGGGATTTTACCAGCCAGTCTCTTGTGACGGGAAATGACAGTGAGCGTTTTATAAAAACCGTTGTGGAAACGGAGAAACCGAAAATATCGGGACTTAACTTTGTACGCAAGGTCCTGCTGGATATCGGGAACCAAAGCTACAGCATAGCAAATGCCCTGAACGAAATAATCATTAACTATTACAGGAACAAGGAGATCGTTGATGATAAGATAATGAATAACTATAATTTTTATATTGACGCGCAGCTGCAGAGGAGCAGGCAGAACAAGTCACCGGTTCTCTTTAAAAAGGAGAGTATTTCTTTGAAGACCTTCATGGAATCGGCATGTTCCTTTGCATTCCATATAGCACGGGAAGTCCAGCATCCGGGTATAACGGCAATTCTCACGGAAAAGGAGAAGCTTGAGGAAACACTGAAAGATGAAAAAATGGCTGCTGCAATGGGAGAGGAAGAGCTTGCGGGTGAGGGGGAGATAGGGGTTGATAGTGACATTGACCGGGAAGAAAATGTTGCGGAGAGCCTCTATACTGATACATTAACCGGGTTGAAAAGAAAAAATTATCTTGATGATGTTATTTTGCAGAGGTCCTATGATAAAAAAGGCAGATACACCGGCGAGTTGAAAAGATTTATTTTTATATGCGAGATCTTCAGCCTGGTGAATTTTAATGACAGGTACAGCCATGATACGGGTGATAAAATTGTTTTCTCCGTTGCCCGGGCATTTTATGATAAAGTCAATGCTCCCGGCACGCATAAGGATAATATCATCATCAGGTATTCAGGCGCCGAGCTGGTGGGTTTTATCCATGAAGTAACATTGACAGGGGCTGTTGACATTCTGGGGCAGGTTGTAAAGAACATCATCAGCATTCAGGTTGACCATGAAGGTGAGGATATCGGCCAGATCCCTGTTGCGGCAGCGGTTTATGAGGAGAGAAAAAACTCCGCATATCTTGACAATTTCAGTACAGTCTCAAGGATACTTACATCGGTGGCAAGAAAGGGGACAGGGACCGTGGGTTTTATTAAAAAATCCGAGTATATTGTCACCAAGAGGGATTTTGATATGTCCGGAATTTTAGATGATGATCTTCTGGGTGTTATCAAGTAATTCTCACTTATTCCTCAAGATACTCACCCTCTTTCCACTGGCCGGATATCTCCCTGCCGTAGGAGTAAACAAAAGTCCCTTTCCCGTGAAATTTCCCGTCTTTGAATCCGCCCCTGTAGCTGTTCCCGTTTTTGTAATGCAGGGTCCCCTGACCGTTAAAGGTATTGTTCTTGAATTCCCCTTCATACCTGTCGCCGTTGGCAGAGTAAAAGGTCCCCGTTCCGCTTATCTTATTATCCCTGAATTCGCCCTGGTACCTGCTTCCTTTGAATTCTCCCTCGTTATAGAAAAACACACCCTTGCCCTGCTTTTTGTTCTCTTTCCACTGGCCGGTATATTTGTTCCCATTGGCGTAGAAGAAGGTCCCCCTGCCGTCCATCATGTTGTCATCAAACTCACCTTCATACCGGCTTCCTTTGTATTTTCCCGAGCCGTAAATGAATGTTCCCATACCATTGAATTTTGAATTCCGAAACATCCCTTCATACCTGTCACCATTACCATAAATGAATGATCCCCTTCCGTTCATCATGTTGTTTTTCCAGATTCCGTCACACCAGCCTCCTTTATACTTTCCCGAACCAAAAAAGAAAATGCCCATCCCATTGAGCTTTGAATCCCGGAACATCCCGGTATATTTATCTCCATTGGGATAATAAAATGTCCCCTTTCCCTCCATCTTGTTGCTTACCCACATCCCCACATATCTGCCCCCCTTATAGGGGCCTGTTTTAAAGTAAAAGACGCCCTTACCGTTAAGTGAGTAGCCTTTAAATTTCCCCACATACCTGTTGCCGTTGTCATACTGGTATGTCCCCGTCCCGTTTTTGCAGTCTCCTTTCACACACTTCCCCGGGATGATCAGGGAAAGACACCCGGGTATGAGCCCCAGGATAAGTATCTGAACCAGGAATTTTTTCATATCAGCCTCCCTCTTGTTTTCGGATAAGCTTAGACGCCCGTCTAATGATCAGCTAACGATCAGCGTCTATCCTCTTTATCAGTTCATCATAGATAACACGGTTTTTCGGGAAGAGGAGGAACATGGCCACGCGGTATCGGTTGAGGTCGGTCTGTGAACTGTTCTTTGAGAGACCTCCCTGGATTCTGTCCAGCTCCGCGGTGAGGTCTGAAACCAGTTTTTCCTTCTTTAACTGGTAGTCGATGTCATCAAGACTGCGGACATGTTCAATGACGGCGCCCATTCTCTTAATGGCGTTCCTTTTTTTCTCTTTTGATATCCCCGGTGATATGGCCCGGATAAAATCGCCGAAGGGGATATGAAAATAGAGCTTCCTGTAGGTCTTCCATTTCTCCTCTTTGATATTTCTTATCTCTTTAAAGTACTTGTACCAGTCTCCGCTCAGTATTGCCTGCCCCACCCGTGTGGGGTTTGCCAGGTGGTCCGGCGGTATCAGGCTGCAGTTGACGGTGTTCATCATATATTTCTGGGCGTTTGTGAGGATTTCGGAGACCCGGGATTTCATGTTCCAGAGTTCATAGGCCCCTCTCTGTCCGAAGAACCCCAAAAGATGGGCCCTGTCAATCCTCTCCCTCTCCCCGGGGTAGACATTTCCCGGGTTTATCTCCGGCGCTTTTTTCTTTGGAAAGTAAGAGGAGGGGGCGTGGCATCTCAGGCATCCCCTGCCCCTGTAACCGGAGGACCGGGAGCCGGAGATGGATTTTCTGATGATACCGGTTTCCATGATCCTGATCCTCGTGACTTTCTTCTTAAAGGACTCTGAAAGCTTTTTCCCGGATAAAAGCCTGTTAAACAGTTCGCGAAAAACTTTTTTTACTTTCACAAGCTCGGGGATTGCGTCGCCTTTCATATCGGGAAGGGGTGGGTTTGTTGCGTCTATTGAAAGAGCTAATTTTCTCAATTCCCCTGCCTGTTTTCTTGTGAGGTTCAGGCCATAGATGATATTGACCGCCGAGGTCTTCATGACCAGGTAATTGAGTTCTTTGAGCTGTTTTACGTAGGAACTGTGCGGTCCGTTCCCTGCCGAGAACCCTCTCTCCTCCCGGAGGCACAGGTACCCAGAGAGGATGAGGGATAAAATGATGAAAGTAACAGCCTGCCTTTTCATTGGGATATTCTATTTTAACCAGACACCGGGGATCTTGTATCCGCAGGGACAGGTCCCCTTTTTCAGCCTGTTTTTCAGTATTGTAAAACCAACCCGCTCAATGACTTTTTCTCCGCATTTGGGACAGTAGGTATGGCTCCCCTCGCTGCCGGGAACATTCCCGATATAGACGTAATGCATCCCCTCTTCCAGGGCTATCTCCCGGGCCCTCTTCAGCTTTCCGGGACTCGTGGCGGGGAGGTGCTTTAATTTGTAGGCGGGATAAAAACGGGTGAAGTGAAGGGGGACGTCCCTCCCGATGTTTCTCACAACCCACTTTGACATTGACTTAAGCTCTGACCCCCTGTCGTTGAGCCCCGGTACAATGAGGTAGACAATCTCAATCCACGATCCTGCGCGGTTTTCGGCCATCCTCTCGATGGTCTCGAGGACGGGTTTTAACCTGCCCCCGATATAGTTACGGTAAAATGAATCGGTAAATCCCTTGAGTCCCACCACGAAGGCGTCCATGAGGGGGAAAAGTTCAAGGTGGGGTCTCCTGTTAATATATCCCGCCGTAACGCAGATGTTTTTCATCTCCTCCTTCCGGGCCAGTTTGGCCATGTCTCTCATATATTCGTAGTATATTGTGGGCTCGGTGTAAAAGTAGTTCATGGCGGGGGCGTTGTGCTTTTTCGCGCGCCTGATGATCTCGTCAGGTTCAAGGTGGTATGTCTTTTCCACCTGCAGGGGGCCCCTCTGGCTGTATTCCCAGTTGTGGCAGTATTTACAGGAGAGGTTGCATCCCGGTGTGGCAACGCTGAATGCCTTGCCGTCTATCCGGTAGTGAAAAAGGGGTGATTTTTCAATGGAGTCCAGGGCTATAACACAGGGTCTTCCGTATGAAAGGGAGTAATAGGTTCCGTCCCTGTTTCCCCGTGAACGGCATTTTCCGTTTTCCCCCGGTTTTACCCGGCATCCGTTGGGACAGAGTTCACACCGGGTTTTCCCGTCTCCGGCCTCTCTCCAGTAATCAGCTTTATGGAGGCGGATATTGTTCTTTTGCTCACCATAAAGACCGCTTAGCCGGGAAGCAGAACAGATTCCCAGAGAAGAGTAAGCGCAGGTTTGCAGAAAGCTTTTTCTGGATATTTTTTTCACGGCTTACCTCATGGGAAGGAGTATACAGACAATCGCAAACCGGTTCAATGATTTTTTGTAACGACTCAGCTATATGGCTAAAACATAGATTAATAATGTGTCCCCGCCGCCTTTGGCGGCGGGGACACATTGCTGATATTCATATAGCTGAATAGTATATATATTATTCTAAAAGAATAATAATCCTATTAATCCTGTGATCCTGTCTATTTTTTTCTTGATATGATTTAAACACCTTCAATATTATGGAATGAGTCAATAATTTAACAGATAATTAACCAGGCCGAGAGAGGAATATAAAGATGAAATGTAAAAACCATCCGGAAGAGGAAGCAATAGCAGTTTGCCAGAAATTTAATTTTGGTTTCTGCACGAGCTGCTGTGAGGAAGCAAGGGTCGAAGATCTTGAAGCCATCAGCTGTTACTGCACATCTCCGAAGGTCCACTGCAACTTCAGGCAGTCGTGCATGATATATTTTAACGCCCGGAAAAAGAGCCGGATTCTGAAGGAGAGGGAATCCTGAATTTTAAGAGTTTGCCACAGAGTCACAGAGAAGGAGATATTAAGAAGAAGAATTTAAGACAAAGATCACGAAGAAAGAGGAAAAAGAGCTCCCTATCCCCCTTTTTACACATCTTTTCAACGGTGCCTTTTGTAGATAACAAAACAGAGGGGGCTTTAATTTTATTGTGGCAAATTTAATTATCAACTACAGTTGATTCTCTTATAAATAAATAAGGAAAACAAAATGGAAAACAGGAAAGACATAGGTATACAACTGCTCTCTGATCTCAGCAAGGAGGAGCTCATAAAGATTATCGTTGACGATGCAAAGAACTGGCTTGCCCATGACGGTCTCTGGTTCCAGGCGGTGGAGAAGGCCCACGGGATGGATGCTGCTATTGAGGCGGACCGCAATGCCTGGGAGAAGTTTACGGTGGTGGAAGCGAAAAGGATAATGGCCCGGCTCGGCATGGAACCGGGAGGGGGCATAAAGGCCCTTGTGGAGTGCCTGAAGCACCGGCTCTATGCCCGTCTCAACCTCCAGGAGACGGTTGAGGTGAGTGAGAACAGGGCCGTTTTCCGGATGGTTGACTGCCGGGTCCAGTCCGCGCGGAAACGGAAGGGGCTTGATGACTTTCCCTGTAAGAGTGTGGGTATTGTGGAGTATACGGAGTTTGCACGGTCCGTTGATCCCCGGATAAAGACCCGGTGCATATCCTGTCCCCCCGATGATCATCCCGGGGAGTACTGGTGCGCGTGGGAATTCTCCATCGATGAGTGATTGAGCGGAAAAGAGATGCTTTAACTCACCAGGGGAAGCCGTACGGTAAAAGTACTTCCCCTTCCCGGGTTCGATTCCACCAGGAGCTTCCCCCCGTGGGACTCGGTGATAATATTGTAGGCGATGGCCAGTCCCTGGCCCGATCCCCGTCCCACGTCCTTTGTGGTAAAAAACGGTTCGAAAATTCTCGTCAGCAGGGAGGACTCAATACCGCATCCCGAGTCCTTTACAAGAATTTCACCCCAATTTTCCTTTCGCCGCGTCAGGATATGGATCTGTCCCGGTTTTTTATCCTGCTGCAGGGCGTCGGCAATGGCATCAACGGCATTGATGATAAGGTTGAGCAGTACCTGACCCAGGTCGCTCCTTCGTCCCTTCACGACCAGGGGAGGGTTGACAAGTTTCACATCCAGTTCCGCAACCGGCTTCCACGCGTTGCGGGAGATCTCAATGGTAGTATGGATAAGATCGTCCAGCTCTACAGGTCCAAGCTCGGTGTTACCCGTAAACGCGAATTTATTCATGGCATGGACGATTTTTGCCACGCGCCGGGCTCCTTCCGCCGTTTGTTCCAGGGCGAGGGGGATCTCCCTGTTCAGGTATTCGAGATCGCACTCTTCGAAGAGTGAAAGGATCTGCGCATGCAGCTCCGGGACGGCCGACAGATCAGTATCTGCGGAGACCATTTTTTCCCGGTACTCCCATATACTTGTCAGCAGTTCATGGAAGGAATCACGGAGAAAGGAGATATTACTGACCACAAATTGGATGGGAGTATTGATCTCGTGGGCAATCCCCGCTGCCAGCTGGCCGATTGAGGCCATCTTTTCCTGCTGGAGCAGCTGCGTGTGGGTCTGTTGCAGTTCCCGGTAGGCTGATTCCAGTTCTTCTCTGTGCTTTTCAAGTTCCGTTTTATTTCGATTCAGCTGGTCGTTGAGCTTTCCAAGCTCTATGCTCCTCTCCCTGACCTCCTCTGTCAGGGAAACACGGTCTGTGACGTCCCGGCAGACCTCGACTCCCGCTATAATACCCCCCTCGTTGTCAAACAGGGGAAAACAGGAGTTCTCCCAGTGGCTCATTTCTTTGTCCTGTGTAAGAGCCGTACGGTGGACCATTGTTGGTTTTCCTGTTTTGAATGCCTTCTCCAGCCCGCACCCTTCGCAGATCTGCTCCCGTTTTTCGTAGATAACATAACACTTTTCCCCGATGTGGCTGCCGAAGGTCTTCTGCATAAAGGTATTCTGATAGATAATGTTATAATCCGTATCCTGGATGGTGATCCCGTCGGGGAGTGTTTCCAGTACCTGTTTATGAAGAGAAAACTTTGTAATACGTTTCATGTCCTATATTACCTGCATTATATGAACAGAATAATTTTATTACTGAGCACTGAATTTCACAGAGATTTTTATCATGTTTTTTACACTGTGTAAATACATTTTTTGTTTTTTGCGGGTTTATGTCCTGCTGCCGTCATTCCCGCGAAGGCGGGAATCTGTTTATGAATAATTAATATTTTTTCCAGGGGCTATCAGCCGCGTTCTTACTTTCGCAAAAGGTGAATATCATCCTTATTTCCCCTCTGGATACTATTATTAACTTTCAATTTTCTTACATGAGAAATTATGGTGTAGATGATTTTATGGAACTAATATTATTTTGATATAATTACTCACTCAATCAGAAGCCACTTCAGAGATAATATTCAATTATACCAAATATTAAATATTGTAATATTTGGGGTCAGAGTATTAAAGAAGAAATTTTCTGTGTCCAATAATGAAACATCAGGACATTATATTATCTAGGGAGAGTAAAAAAACAGAATTCAATTTTATTTATTAATTTGACATATCCAAAATAAGGGTTACCATTTACCCCTTTTCCATAAAGATCCTGGAGGTAAAGGGGATGAGAACAGAGATCTTTAGCCTGCGTACTTTTTCTGACAACTCTGAATTAACAGTCCGTAAAAATCATATAAGATCCGGATTGCGTTCCATTCTGTTATTATTCTCAATAATAATTATTTTATTCATGGGCTGCAGTGACGGGGCCGTCAACGCCTACCTGGACTATGAGCCTAACAGGGCGCCGCAGATCCTGGAACTCGTGAGCGATTTCAGCGGTCAGCCCGCCCCCGGGGATATCATGACCATCATCTGCAGAGGCTCTGACCCCGACGGGAACCCTCTCACATATGCCTTTACCTCTTCCCAGGGAAGCTTTACCGGCCAGGCAGAAGGGGGAGGGAACAGCCGGATAACCTTTCTCGTGGGAAATATTTCCGGGGGAGAAGATGTCAGCGTAACAGCAAAGGTCACCGACAGTAAAAACGCCTCCGTTTCGGCAACTCTCAATATCGGAACAAGCAGCCTGGGCCCCGCGATCACCCTTGAACCGGTTAATACCACCCTGGGGGCCGACGGGTATTCCACGGTGACATTCAGGTCAAGTATGGACGGGTATTACCAGGTCAGCCTCGCGGACAGTGGAATACCCGCGGATGAAATGGACCCGGAGGGATATTTCTTTTTCATAAAAAAGGACACTGATACCGTTTTCACTGTATGCGGTTCAACCGATAGCGATGTTATCGATAATAATTATACGGAGGGCATTCCGAGGCTCCCCGCAGGTTCCGGGACCATAGTCCGCATCAAAGTCGTGGACAACATGGGGCAGGTTTCTCTTCGTGAAATCACTTTTGATGTAAAGGGGACCATGCCTGATATTAGTAATCCTGAGATACGCGTGACCGACCTGAAAAGCGCCGGCATGACCCTCAACTGGAACTATGCCACCGACCGGGACAATTCAACGGGAGACCAGCAGATGGGGATGAGCTACAGGGTCTATATGTCGGAGAGTGACAATATCTCCACCTTTGAAGACGCAGAATCTCATGGCGTTAAAGTCATGGACTGGACCCCTGACCGGAATTACTTCACCGTTACCGGGCTCCATCCGTTAACCACATATTATTTCAACGTGGCGGTCAAGGACAGCGATGACCTGGTAAATCTATACAGTACCGTAGAGGGGACCACCGGCGAGAGCACGGATACTGCGCCCCGTGTGATCTATACCATTCCGGCCCCCGGTGATACAGGTGTAATCATTAATTCCGACATTCTCATCGATTTTAACAGGGAGATGAATGAGGAGACCATCAATAGTGAGACTCTTCTCCTGAGAGACGGGGATGGCAACCCCGTCCCCTTTGGTCTTTCTTACGGCAGCGGGGTTGCCGCGATTGACCCGGCGGATAATTTTGTTCAGGGGACGAGGTATTATCTCACGGTCTCAGGGAGTATTGAAGATGCCGGGGGTGATAAGCTGGGGTCTGATTATCTCTTTGGCTTCACCGCGGTGCTGGAGAGCGGAACGTACACGGTCCGCTATGACGGTAACGGCGCCACAGGGGGGACGGTCCCTGTTGACAACACGATTTACGCGGATGGGGATATTATCACCCTGCAGGGCAACACGGGAAATCTTAAAAAGACCGGCCATTTCTTCTCCGGGTGGAATACCGCCCCTGACGGAAGCGGCACGGATTATACCGGGGGTCAGAGCCTCACCATGGGAAGCGGAGACCTTCTCCTTTACGCAAAGTGGAAAGCGGGTTTTGCCACAACCTGGAAGACATGGAACCCCGGGGAATCGGCCTATAACCAGGTAACCATCCCGGTCTTTGACGGGGAAACATACGATTACACCGTGGACTGGGGAGACGGCAGTGTTGAAACCCATCTCACCGGCAGCGCCACCCATACCTACGCGGACCCCGGCATATATACCGTTGCCATAACCGGGAGATTCCCGCGGATATACTTTAATGATTCCGGGGACAAAGAGAAGATCCTCACCATAGAAAGCTGGGGGGAGATAGTGTGGTCAAGTATGGCATTCGCTTTCCACGGATGCACAAACCTCACATATAACGCAACAGACGCCCCTGATCTCTCCGGTGTTACGGAAATGTATGGGATGTTTCGTGACGCCAGTTCCTTTAACGGAGATCTTAGTAATTGGGATGTGAGTAATGTTATAATTACGAGAGGGATGTTTGCTAATGCCTCTAATTTCAATGGAGATATCAGTACCTGGGATGTGAGAAGTGTCACAAATATGCAGTATATGTTTGAGAACGCCACTTCCTTTAATGGGGATATCAGCGGCTGGGATGTGAGCAGTGTCACAAATATGCAGCAAATGTTTGAGAATGCCGCTTCTTTTAACGGAGATCTTGGTAGCTGGAAAGTGAGCAGTGTCACAGATATGCAGCAAATGTTTGAGAATGCCACTTCTTTTAACAGAGATCTCAGCGATTGGGAAGTGATCAGTGTTACTCAAATGGGTAGTATGTTTAGTAACGCTACTTCCTTTAATGGGGATATCAGCGACTGGGATGTGGAAAATGTCATATATATGAATGGTATGTTTCATGGCGCCACTTCCTTTAATGGGGATATCAATGGTTGGGATGTGAGAAGTGTTACACAAATGAGTGGTATGTTTAGTAACGCAACTTCTTTTAACAGAGATATCAGCGATTGGAATGTAAGCAATGTCATCAGTATGGGATATATGTTTTATAATGCCTCTTCATTTTCAGATCACGATATTAGCGGCTGGGATGTGAGCAGTGTCACAAATCACACAAATTTTTCCACAGGCTGGGGGAGAGGAAACAGGGAGCCGGACTGGCCGGAATGACCCTGGCAAACTGAAACAGCCCCGGGATCCCTCAAAAAAAACTTGACGATCTTATCTTCTTTCGGTAATTTTAACGAAAAGATGTTGTGCTCCGGATAATTCCCGGCAAATATGCCGTGGTTGCTTTTACATGTATGCAAAGGGTGAGTAATCCCGAAAAAAGGATAGAAAAAATGGCAAAAAAACCCCGTAATTTCAAGGAAAAGCTGGACCGCCTCAGGGAGCTGTCCCGTTCACTGAACGCCCGCATGGAGGACGGTACCTTCTACCGGCAGTCATACTGGGCCCGCTCCCGGGAAATACGGGAGATCAAGCGGCTCTATAACCGGCTCCGCGGTCCCCTTTCCGAGGGCGCCCTTCAGAGCGCCGTCTCTTTCGCCTCTGTGCTTGCCCTGGTTACCGGCCTGGGGTGCGGCTATACCGGGGGCGATACGGCGTCGGTGAGCCTGCAGATAACCGTGGGGACAAAGGGAAAAAGCCTTGCCCGGTCGGCGTTCACCCGGGACGCGGCCCCCTCATCCATTGAAAGCATAAGCCTCACGGTCACCGGCAGCGGCATGGATGAGATAAATGAAACCATTCCCCTTGACACGGGGAGCATATCCGTGAAAGTTCCGGCGGGTTCAAACCGTACCTTCCGGGTGAGGGCGGAGACCGCGTACGACGCCTACCTCATGGGCAGTGCCGTGGTTGATCTTTCTCCCGGATCGGTGAATGAGGTGCCCGTAAGCATGGAGGTTTATGGGATGCCGGTGTTGAATACCACGGGTAGTAATAATCCCTTTGGGTTACCAGGCGAATCCTACAGTACATATCCGGCTTTTGTAGATATTGACGGAGATGGGGATCAGGACCTTGTGATTAATGTTGGTTCAGGATCCATTGATTCAGCCCTCATTTTTTATGAAAACCAGTCAGGCTCTTTTATTTCAATGACAACACCTTCAGGGACTCTCCCTCCTGCGTATTATGGGTATGCTACCTTTGCAGATATGGATGGTGATGGTGATTATGACTTATTAAGTTCATATATCACTGATAGCGATATAAAGTTTTTTGAAAATACTGGTTCAGTTGGAAGCGCTTCTTTTGCCACTCCAAGTAGCATATTTGTTACTGGATATTTTAGTATAGATACTATTGGTGATATAGATAATGACGGTGATCTGGATATATTTGCCGGTAGAAGGGCTGGTGCATATGTAGATGATACAATTCATTTTTTTGAAAATACCGGTACTGCTGAGTCATTTACCTTTGGCTCTGACCAGCTAAATGCCTTCGGCATACCTGATTTTATTAGTTTCTCTAATGCCCTGTCTCCCATGCTGGTAGATATCGATAATGATGGCGACCTGGATCTTTTAATCGGTATTAGAAACGAACCTTTTACAATAACTTATCTTGCAGAAAATACAGGTACTGCCGAGTCCCCAGATTTTACCAGCACATTGCAGGAGGATCCCTTTGGTATTGACTCTGATCTGAATACACAAGGTTTTGATCGGGTATTTCTCGCTTTTGCTGATATAGACGGTGACGGTGATCTCGATTTGTTTGTAGGTAACAATACCGGTGATATCCGCTACTATGAAAATATCATTATCCCGTAACCTCAAACGGCCCTTAACCGGAATAAACTCTCTATGAAACCCCCTCCCCCCTACAGCTGTACCCATTCACCCAACCTGCCCGAGCTCCTGTGGCAGCTGCAATGCTCCGTTGTGCTCAGCACCTACCAGGCGGGGAAGGTTGTGGTCATCAGCGCGAAAAATGAAGAAGAACTGGTACAGCTTCCCCGGGCCTTTCCCCAAGCCATGGCCCTGGGAGTGAAAGGGAACCGCCTGGCCGTTGCGTCCCTGCACGAGGTAACGGTGCTGGCCCATGAACCGAGCCTGGCGCCAAAATATCCCCCCCAGCCGGGGACCTATGACACGATTTACATGCCCCGGGCATCCTATTACACAGGTACCCTGGACATACACGGCCTTGAATGGGGAGAAGGGGGGCTCTGGGCGGTGAATACTCTCTTTTCCTGCCTGTGTATCATTAATGATAGATTCAGCTCTGCCCCCCGGTGGCAGCCATCTTTTATCACGAAGCTCATGCCCGAAGATAGGTGCCACCTTAACGGCATGGCCATGGACAAAGGCGCGCCCCTCTGGGTGACGGCCCTGGGTACAGGAGACAGCGCGAAAAGCTGGCGGGAAACCATTACAACCGGGGGCGTGCTCATTCATGTTCCTTCGGGAGAGATCGTTGCCCGGGACCTTCCCATGCCCCATACTCCCCGTCTCTATGACGGCAGGCTGATCATCCTTCTTTCGGCTACGGGAGAGATCGTTGCCATGGATACCGGTACCGGTAAATATGATGTGATCAAGAAGGTCCCCGGTTTTATTCGGGGTATGTCGAGACTGGGGGATTACCTTTTTGTGGCCCAATCGCGGATCCGCAAAAAATCATCAGCCTTCAGGCACCTGACTATTGCCGATGATGCCACGTCTGCGGGTTTTACCGTGCTGCACCTGCCCACGGCAAGTATTGTGGCCGAGCTGCGCTACCGGAGCAGTGTTGATGAGATTTATGATATTGAGGTGCTGCCGGGTCTGCGGCGCCCCGGTATTCTGAATGCGGAGAAGGAAGTCCACCGAAAGGCTCTGACCCTCCCCGGCACTTCCTTCTGGGCCCTGCCTGAAAATAATTGAATGAAGTAAAGAAGGGCTCTGACCCTAAGGAAATGATAAACGCGCCTATTAGGTACTATAGACTTTTTCTCATGTTTTCCGGTTCTTCTTCTTAAATTAAAAGGGGAATATTGCTTCTACCTATAAGTTCTTTGCACTTTAGCATGGCAAAATCTTAAAAGGCTCTGACCCCTATACACTATTTTTCCCATTAACAGGAGAAAACTCCCGGACCTCCAGTATCCCCATTTTCAAAAATACACGGCGATCCTCTTGCAATAGGCTTCTTCGTAAAATAAAAACTTTTTTACACACTCTTCAAAAGTCCTACCAAGATTCAGGAAAAA